>NZ_BAAAOA010000063.1:0-1337 GCF_039530085.1 Kocuria aegyptia | reverse complement strand
GGGGTCGGGGCAGGCCAGGCCGTCGAGCAGGAAGCTGGAGCGGGCCAGCACCTGGCCCAGCGGCGGCTGCCCGGGCGGCGGCTGCGGGTGGTCCCGGACCAGCAGGGCCTCCACCTCCCTGCGGGTGCAGGAGCGGCCGGCGGGGACCTCCAGGGTCTCGGCCTCGGTGCCGGCCGCGGCCCGGGCGGCGGCGAAGTAGCGGATCAGCACCACCGGCTCAGCCCCCGATCGCGCTCATCGAGCGGGCCGGCTGGACGTAGTCGGGGGAGTCCAGCCCGGTGTGGTCCATGCCGTGGGCGGCCGGTTTCGCCCACATCGCCGCCCGCCAGCGCTCGGCCAGCTGCGCGTCGGTGGCCCCGGCGCGCAGCAGCGGCAGCAGCTCGGTCTCCTCGTGGGAGAACAGGCAGGAGCGGATCCTGCCCTCGGCGGTGATCCGGGTGCGCTTGCACTCGGCGCAGAAGGGCTCGGTGACCGAGGCGATGATCCCCACGGTGCCCAGCGGCTCGTCCGGGGCGCCGTGCGCCGCGGGGGCTTCCGCGGTGGCGGTGCGGGGGTGCACGTCCCACAGCTGGGCCGGGGCGCCGGCACGTTCCCCGGGGTGCGGGGCGAGCCGGAACCGGGTGTCCAGGCGGTGGCGGATCTGGGCGGCGGTGACCATGTCCGCCCTCGTCCAGCCGTGGTCGGCGTCCAGGGGCATCTGCTCGATGAAGCGCAGCGCGAAGCCGCGCTCGAGCGCCCAGGCGAGCAGGTCGGGGGCCTCGTGGTCGTTGATCCCGCGCATCAGCACCGCGTTGATCTTCACCGGGGCCAGCCCGGCCGCGGCGGCGGCCTCGGCCCCGGCCAGCACCTCGGCGAGCCGGTCCCGGCGGGCGAGGGCCCGGAAGGTCTCGGCGTCGAGGCTGTCCAGGGAGATGTTGATCCGGCTCAGTCCGGCCTCGGCCAGGGCCCGGGCGCGGGTGGCCAGGCCGAGGCCGTTGGTGGTCAGGGAGACCGGCAGGCCCGGGTGGGTGGCCCGGATCCCGGCGACGATGTCCTCGAGGTCACGGCGGACCAAGGGTTCCCCGCCGGTCAGGCGCAGCTCGGTGACGCCGAGTTCGGCCACGCCCACGCGCACGATCCGGGCGATCTCGGCCGGGGTCATCAGCTGGGCGGCGGGCAGCCAGGGCAGGCCGTCGGCGGGCATGCAGTAGGTGCAGCGCAGATTGCACTTGTCGATCACCGACAGCCGCAGATCGGTGGCCCGGCGCCCGTGCCGGTCCACCAGCCCGGCCCCGGCCGGGGCGCCGCTCGGCGCCGGTCCGGCACTGCGGATCTGCGGAAGTCCCAGGGAAACGCTC
>NZ_BAAAOA010000062.1:0-11094 GCF_039530085.1 Kocuria aegyptia | reverse complement strand
CCAGGGGACGGTCTACGACCTCTCCGGGGTCACGGCCGACATCGACGGCGGCTTCCTCGCCGGCGGCGGCATCGCCACGGTGCGCTCCGCTCTGGCAGAGAACTCGTTGCCGGAGCTGCAGGACGCCGGGTCCCTGCGGGCCGGCCCGCCGGTGGCACGGCCCGGGGCCGTGGTGTGCGTGGGACAGAACTATGCCGCCCACGCCGCCGAGACCGGTGACCCGCCCCCCAGCACGCCGATCATCTTCTTCAAGCACCCCAACACGGTGGTGGGTCCGCACGACGACGTCGTGATCCCCCCTAACGCCGAGAAAGTGGACTGGGAGGTGGAACTGGCCGTGGTCATCGGCCGCCGGGCCTCCTACCTGGCCGATCACGAGGAGGCGCTGGCGTGCATCGCCGGCTTCACCGTCAGCAATGACGTCTCGGAGCGGGACTTCCAGATCAGCCAGTCCGGCGGGCAGTGGTCCAAGGGCAAGTGCTGCCCCACGTTCAACCCGCTCGGCCCGGTCCTGGTGCCGGCCGAGGACCTCGGGGACCCGCAGGACCTCCGGCTGTACTCCACGGTTAACGGTGAGGCGCGGCAGGACTCCAGCACCGCGGACATGGTCTTCGGAGTGGCGGAGATCGTCCGGCACCTCTCCCAGTACATGGCCCTGGACCCCGGGGACGTGGTCAACACCGGCACCCCGCAGGGCGTGGCCCTGTCCGGGCGCTTCCCCTACCTGCGGGCCGGGGACACGATGACCATCGGCATCGAGGGCCTGGGAGAGCAGCGGCAGACGGTGGTGGACCACGACTCCGCCAGGGCGTCCGGTGCGCCGGAGCGGACCTGACGTCTCTGGGTCATTGCCGGACCTCCATAGCCGGGATGGCGCCCTGACCGTGCCCGCGCGTCTCAGCAGAGCGGCAGGCCTACCGCACGAGGTCGGTGCTCCGGCCAGGAAATGCACCTGCCGGTGATGCCGGCGACCAGACAGCATGTCCGGCTCTTCGAACCCCTGAGGAATGTGGTCATCGATGGCGAACAACTTCTCCCTCCACGGCCGGCGGGCTCTGGTCACGGGCGCGGGGCGCGGGCTGGGACGTGCCATGGCCGAGGGGCTCGCCGAAGCCGGGGCACAGGTCGCCCTGGTCTCCCGCACGAGCGCCGAGATCGACGAGGTGGCCGCGACCGTCGGCGAGCGAGCCGTCGCCCACCCCGCCGACGTGTCCAGCTCGACCGACATGTCCGGTCTGCTGGACAGCGTCGAGGACGAGCTGGGTGGTGGCGTGGACATCGTCCTGCACGGTGCGGGGATCCAGCACCGCGCCCCGGCTGAGGCGTTCGACCGCGCACAGTGGGACCGGATCCTCAGCACCAATTTGACGGCTCCCTTCCTGCTCAGCCAGGAAATCGGCAGGCGCCAGATCCGGCGGGGGCGGGAAGGCAGCCACATCTTCATCGGCTCGCTGACCAGTCACATTTCGATCCGGGACGTCGTGGCCTACACTGCCAGCAAATCCGGGGTCTACGGGGTGGTCCGGGGCTTGAGCACCGAATGGGCACAGCACGGCATCCGGGTGAACGGCATCGGGCCGGGATATTTCCGGACCAAGCTCACCGAGGCCGTGTTCGAGGATCCCGAGCGCCAGCAGAAAATGCTCGACCGCATCCCCATGCAGCGGTTCGGGAATCCGGAGGACCTCGCCGGTGCCGCGGTCTTCCTCGCATCTCCGGCCGCCGGCTACATCACCGGCCAGATGCTGATGGTCGACGGCGGATGGCTGAGCAGCTGAGTCCAGCCCCGGTCCTTCCCAGTCCCTGCACGGCGGCGAAGCAGTCGTGGGCCGTGGTGCCCCTGCGCGCGCAGCGGCTGATGCTCACGTCCCTGGTGGGCCGATGTCCGGCGGGCTCAGCGGGGGTGGACGCCGGCGAGTGAGGCGCCCGCACCCAGGAAGACCAGGCTGCGCCCATTTCCTGCCGTCTTTCCCGGCGTTCCGCCAGGGAGACCGCACGGGGGATTCGCCGACCGCGGCCGCGGCCATGGATCCAGGCCCCGGAACCGGCCGTCGGCGGTGGTGCCGGTGAAGTTCAGCAGGGCGGCTCCGCAGGCCCGGGCCGGCCAGGGGCGACCCTGACCGGCCCGGGCGGAGCAGTTCCTGGATGGTGTCCTGTTCAGCCGGGGACACCTCCGGCGTCTGATCCGGTTGCTCCCCGAATTCCGATGGGCTCAGGTCCACCGGTGTTTCGAAGTGCTCCTTCATCTCGGCCCTCCGGCCCCTGGGAGGGTGATGGGGCCTCTTACACAGCTACTGCGATAGTCGCTGATCGGAGGAGATGCGGACTCAAACCCAGGGGGATTCGGTCTCAGGCTCTGGGACATGGTGGACCTCGGCTTGGTGTGGTCCGGTGAGCACGGGAGGGCGGATCAGTTCCCGATCACCCGTTGGGTCTGGGTTCCGAGACGGGTGATGCCGAGCGTCATGGTTTCGCCACCGTGCAGAAAGGCCTGGGGTGACATGCCCATGCCGACACCCGGGGGAGTTCCGGTGTTGATGAGGTCGCCGGGCTCCAAGGCCATGAACTGGCTGAGGTAATGCACGATGAAGGTGGGGCTGAAGATCATGGTGGACGTGGAGCCGTTCTGGCGGCGGACACCGTCGATGTCGAGCCACATGTCGAGGTCCAGGACGTCGTGGATCTCATCCGGTGTCACGAGGTAGGGGCCCGCGGGGTTGAAGGTCGGCGCCGACTTGCCTTTGGACCATTGGCCGTTGCGTTCGAGCTGCCACTCCCGTTCGCTGACGTCGTTGACGAGGACGTAGCCTGCGATGGCGTCCGCGGCCTCTGTCTCGTCCGCGAGGTAGGAGGCGCGCTGTCCGACAACGATGCCGAGTTCCACTTCCCAGTCGGTCTTTTCGGAACCGCGGGGGACCTGCACGTCGTCGTTGGGGCCGATGAGGGTGTTGGGTGATTTCGTGAACAGGATGGGTTCGTCGGGTACGGGCTGTCCGGTCTCGGCGGCGTGGTCACTATAGTTCAGACCGATGCAGAGTATCTGGTGGGGACGCGCGATGGGCGCGCCGAGACGGCGTCCGGCAAGTGCCTCGCCCCGTCCGTCTGCGATCCGTGAGGCGATGGTGGCGGGCAGGGCTGCGATCGCTCCCGAGGCGAAGAAGGTGCCGTCGAAATCATCGACGACGTCCGAGAGGTCGACGAATGTGTCGTCGTCGACCAGGGCACCGGGGACCTCGGAGCCGACGGCTCCTGCTCGTACAAGTCTCATGCGTGGTATTCCCTTCAGTAGGGGGTCGTGGTGCTGTCCGCTCACCTGTTGGGTGGGCGGCCTGGGGTGTCGAACCTGCCCAGGAACAATGTCCTGTCCGGTCAGCGAGGACAGGAACAGGACGCGGTCGTGTCAGATGTCCTTTTCCTCGACGGAGCGGGCCTGGTGATCCCCAGGAGGCCTTCAGCGGGATGGCGGCCAGCGACCGTTGCGGCATTCGCCGTGGGAGCAGTCCTCATGGCCTACTGGGAACGGAGCCGCAGGGCTTGCAGGCCGCCGTCCACGGTGATGGAGGTTCCGGTGGTGGAGCCCGACAGCGGGCTGGCGAGGAAGGCGACCGCACCGGCGACTTCCTCGGGCTTGACCAGCCGGCCGTGGGGTTGTCTTGCCTGTAGAGCTGCCCGTTCGGCGACGGGATCGGGCGCGTTCGAGAGGAGGCGACCGATCCAGGGCGTGTCGACGGTGCCGGGGAGGACGGCGTTGACGCGGATGCCCTCCCGGATGTGGTCTGCCGCGATGGCCCGCGTCATGGCGAGCACGGCGCCCTTCGTGGCCGTGTAGAGGACGCGCTGGGGCAGGCCGGCGTCTGCGACGACGGATGAAAGGTTGACGACGGAAGCGGCGGACGACTCGCACAGGAAGGGAAGGGCTGCACGGATTACGCGGGCCATGCCGACGACGTTGATGTTCCAGACCCTCATCCATTCGTCGTCGTCATTGGCGGTGACGTCGCCCTGGGCTCCAACACCTGCGTTGTTGATGATGATGTCGATGCGACCGAATCTCTCAGCGACCGCAGCGATTGCCGCTTGCACCGACGCGTCGTCGGCAACATCGGCCGGGACGGCGAAGTACGCGCCATCCGCATCGTCTGCGTCGATGGAGAGGTCGAGCACGGCGACACTGGCTCCGCTGTCGTGGAACCGCCGGGCGATTGCCGCGCCGATGCCGGATGCGCCTCCAGTCACTACCGCGACGAGGCCTTCGAATTCGCTCATGGACTACTCCTTGTGCTGTGCGGTCGCGACCGTGTCGAGAACTTCGAGGATGTGTCTGTACGGGCGCCCTGTCGCCCTGGTCATGCCGATCTCGCACATCCGGTTGCAGGAGACGTATGCGTCGAACTCGATGGCTGCTATGTCGTGCGCCTCGCGCTGAGTGGCGCTGGAAGTGAGTTCGGGATGCAGCATGCCGCGGTCGCCGGCGAACGCGCAGCATCCCCAGTTCGCCGGTACCGTCACCTCGGAGGCAACGGCCGATGCGAGCACGGCGAGGTTCGTGTCCGATCCGGCTCGTGTGCTCGAACAGGTGGGGTGCACCACGATGCTGCCGATCCGGTTGCCGATGTCGAGTCCGGGCAGGATGTGCTCCGCGGTGTAGTCGACGGTGTCGACGATCTGCAGGGAGCGGAACTCAGGATGTTCCTCCACCGCTTTCTCGAGTGCCAGCACGAGGCCCTCAGAACAGGACGAGTTGTCGCAGATGACAGGGAGCCGGCCATGATCGGAGGCCTGCCAGAGTGCGGCGGCGGTGCGTTCGACCATGTCGTGGTAACCGTCGGAGATTCCCTTGGACTTCCACGGGGTGCCACAGCACTGGTTGCCGATTCCGTCCGGACGAGCGAGTTCGATGCCTGCTTTCGCTGCGAGGGATTCAAGGGCCACGGCGACACCGTCGCCTCCCTCGGCCGGGCCGAACATGGTGCCCACGCATGCCTGGAAGTGGACGGCATCCGCGGTTGTGGAGGATCTGCTACGGCGTCCTGCGCCGCCTCTGGGCAGGTCCTGGGACCACAGCGGCAGAGTGTCCGCCCCGAGAACGGCCCGGGCCGCTGCGTTCGGCACAGTGATCAGCGCAGGAGGCAAAGCGGCGGCGATCGTGAGTGCGGTGGAGACCCCTCGCGTGGCGGGTTTCCATGCCTTGCCCGCTGCGGTCCAGGCCGCGGCCTCGACTGTGCCGATCGTCTCGGATCGGAGCCGTCGGACGAGGTCGCCTGTGTTGATGAGCACAGGGCACGCTGTCTGGCACATGCCGTCGACTGCGCAGGTATTGATGACGTCGTATTCCTGCTCACGCCGCAGCTCCGCGGAGAGGGCGGTGTCGCCCGCGGAGTCAGCGTCGGCGATGGCCCGCTGAACGACGATGCGTTGGCGGGGGGTGGTCGTGAGGTCTTTGCTCGGGCAGACCGGCTCGCAGTACCCGCACTCGACGCAGCGGTCGACTTCGGCCTCGACGGTGGGCGTCGACTTGAGGTGCTTCATATGCAGGTCCGGGTCGGCGGTGAGCACTACGTCCGGGTTCAGGATGCCTGCGGGGTCGAAGGCCTTCTTGAGGGCGAGCATGATGCTGTAGAGCTCCGGGCCGTACTGGCGGGCCACGAACGGGGCCATGATCCGCCCGGTTCCGTGCTCTGCCTTCAGAGTGCCGCCGGCGGCGAGCACGATGTCGACCATGTCCTCGGTGAACGCCGCATACCGGGCGAGATGTGATGCGGTTTCGAAGTCCTCATTGATGAGGAAGTGGATGTTGCCGTCCTTCGCGTGTCCGAAGATGACCGCATCTCCGTAGCCATGGGCCTGAAAGAGGTGTGTGAGGGCGGCGCACGTGTCCGAGAGCTGCTCGACGGGGACCGCGATGTCCTTGAGGAGGGCGGTCGTTCCCGGCGGACGGGACCCAGCGACGGTCGCGTAGAGGCCTTTGCGGACGCGCCAGAGGGACGCGCGCACTACAGGGTCCTGTGACAGGACGGCGGTCCTGGTGAGTGGCAGGCGTTCGAGGAGTGCCTGGGCCTCCAGAGTCAACGCGGACAGCTCGTCGGCGGTGGCCGCCTGGTACTCGATGAGCAACGCACAGTGGTCGACGACATCGAACGGGGGGAGTGCGGCCCGGGATTCCGGGTCGATGCGCGCCGCACGCAGAGACGCGGCGTCCATGAGCTCGATGGTTGCAGGGCTGGTGGCGTTCAGGTCGACGAGGGCGTCGGTCGCATCGCGCAGCGTGTCGAAGACCAGCAGGGCCGTCGCCGCGAACGTGTGCAGCGGGACGGTGTTGAAGGTGGCTTCCGCGATGAAGCCCAGGGTCCCTTCGCTGCCGACCATGAGGTGGGCGAGGATCTGTATCGGTTCCTCGTGGTCGATGAGGGAGTTGAGACCGTACCCCATGGTGTTCTTGATGCTGTACTGGCACTCGATCTCAGCGACCAGCTGGGGGTCGGAGAGTATCTGTTCTCGGAGCGCCGTCACAGCATGCCAGAGCTCGGGATCGGTTGCGCGGAGCCTGTCGTCCGCGTCCGCCGCGGCCGTATCGACGACGGTCCCGCTCGGCAGGACGATCATCGCCGATCGCAGGGTGCTGTATGTGTTCTGTCGGGTGCCGCAAGCCATCCCGCTCGAGTTGTTGGCGACCACTCCGCCGATGGTGCACGCGATCTCGCTCGCGGGATCGGGGCCGAGTTTGCGGCCGTACCGCAACAGGCGAGCATTGACCTGCCGGACGGTGGCTCCCGGTCCGAGCCTGGCAACGAGCCCATCCTCTTCGACTGCGACGGATCGGAAGAACTTCCGGGTGTCGACGAGGACATTCCCGCTGGATGCTTGCCCCGACAGGCTCGTGCCTCCGGAGCGGAAGGTCAGTGTCTCGCCGTGAGCGGTTGCTGTTGCGAAAAGGGTGCCGACTTCCTGCACGTCCTGCGCCGTCACGACTGCACGGGGAGTGAGCAGATAGTGGGATGCATCGACTGCGGCTGCCACCCGGTCGAAAGCACTTGTGGAGACGGCACCATCACGGGGCAGGGCGGCGCCCAGCGTGGCGGCCAGCGCTGATTCCGGGCCGGTGAGCGTTGACCGTGAGGCTGTTCTAGTGGGATTCACGGCCCACACCGTCACCGCTCGAGCCCACGAGGAAGTCCAGATCAGCACCCTGGTCGGCCTGCATGACGTGGTCCACATACAGCTTCGCCCAACCCCGTACCGGCGCCGCATAAGCGGCTTCACTCGCAGGAGTCTGCGTCCGGGCGTGGAGTTCCTCATCAGTGACATCCATGGTGAGGGAACGGTTCGCGACGTCGACCGTGATGACGTCACCGGTGCGGACGAAGGCCAGGGGGCCGCCGGCGGCTGCTTCGGGGGAAACATGGAGGATGACGGTGCCGTAGGCGGTCCCGCTCATCCGGGCATCACTGATCCGCACCATGTCGCGGACGCCCTGTTCCAGCAGCTTGCGGGGCAACGGCATGTTGCCGACCTCGGGGAAGCCAGGGTAGCCGCGGGGGCCGCACCCGCGCAGCACGAGCACGGAATCCGCAGTGACCTCCAGATCGGGGTCATCGATGCGTTCCCGCATGTCCTCGATGCTGTCGAAGACAACGGCCGGCCCGGTGTGCTGCAGCAGCTCCGCCGTTGCGGCGGCGGGTTTGACGATTGCTCCTCGTGGCGCCAGGTTCCCTCGCAGCACCGCGATACCCGCATCGTCCATCAATGGTGTGTCACGCGGGAGGATGACGGTGTCATCGTAGATCGGCTGATCCACCAGATACTCCACGAGCGGGGTGCCGGTGACCGTGATGGGCTCTGGGTACAAGAGATCTCTCACCTGCGACAGCAGGGCAAGAACTCCGCCGGCACGGTACAGGTCGTCCATCAGGAAATCACCCGAGGGCTGCAGGTTCGCCATGACGGGCACACCCGCGCCGGCGGCGTCGAAATCCTCCAGCGTCAGATCGACCCCGAGCCGTCCTGCGATGGCCAGCAGGTGCACGACCGCGTTCGTCGACCCGCCCACCGCGGCGATCGCGATGATGGCGTTGAGGAAGGACTCCTTCGTCATGATGTCGCTCGGACGCCGCCCTTGCGCGATCAACTCGACAACGAGTCGGCCGGTGTCGTGGGACATGGACAGTAAGCGGGCATCGGCGGCAGGGATGCCCGCGAAACCGGGGATGGTCATGCCGAGTGCTTCGGCGGCGACCGCCATGGTGGAGGCCGTGCCCATCGTGTTGCAGTGGCCCTTGCTGCGGATCATCGACTGCTCCGACTGGATGAACTGTCTCGTGCTGATGGTGCCGGCTCGGGCTTCTTCACTCAGGCGCCACACATCGGTTCCGCACCCCAGGGCCTGGCCGCGGAAGTGACCGGTGAGCATGGGGCCGCCGGGCACGACGATGGCGGGAATGTCGACCGACGCCGCTGCCATCAACAGCGCGGGGATCGTCTTGTCACAGCCGCCCAGGAGAACGAGTCCGTCTATGGGGTTGGCGCGGAACATCTCTTCCATGGCCATCGCTGCCATGTTCCGCCAGAGCATGGCAGTGGGCTTCACCTGGGTCTCGCCAAGAGACACCACAGGGAGGTTGAGCGGGACGCCGCCTGCTGCCCACACGCCCTGCTTGACCGAGTCCGCGACTTCGTTGAGGTGCACGTTGCAGGGCGTGAGATCGGACGCAGTGTTTGCAATGGCGATCTGAGGCCGTGAGGAGTCGAGGGCATCATCGGGCACGCCCCGCCGCATCCACGCCCGGTGGATGTAGGCGTTCCGGTCTGAGCCGGCATACCAGTCGGCACTACGGAGACGATCCACGATGACCTCTTCCATTTATTGGAACTTTGTACTACTATATGGAACTATGACGCATCGAGTGAACTATGACACACCGAGCTGACGCTGTCCAAGGGCAGCGCCTCGTAGGTTCTGATCGGGTGCTCGCCGTGCTGCTGGAACTGGGCAAACACCCCGAGGGCGCAACGCTCGAGGACATCGCCTCCGCGCTGGCCAGCCCGAAGCCCACAGTCCATCGAGCGCTGGTTTCGCTCCGCAAGGCCTCTCTTGCCGAACTGACCTCTCGTGGGGTCTACGCATTGGGTGATGAATTCTTCAGGATCGCGTTCAGCAACCATGCCGCACGGCCGGACACTGCGCGTATCCAGCCGCTCCTCGCCGCTCTCGCTTCCGAGTACGGTGAGACACTCCATTACGCGGTGCTCGACGGCAAGGACGTCGTCTATCGGGCAAAAGTCGACCCCGCCCATGGGGCAGTGAAACTCACTTCCGTCGTCGGGGGCCGCAACCCTGCCTATCGGACCGCGGTCGGCAAGCTGCTCCTGTCCTACACCCTGACCACCGAGACGGAACTGGCAGCGTGGTTGCAGGGTCAAGAACTTGAGGCGAAGACGGCGTCAACCATCACCGAGCCCTCCGCCTTGCTTGCTGAACTGCATGCAACCCGTGCCCGGGGCTTCGGGATCGACGACGAAGAGAACGAACCGGGCGTCAACTGCATTGCGGTGCCCGCCTTCCAGGACTCAGCAGGCATTCCTGCCGGCGCCATCAGTGTGAGTGCTCTGCGTTTTCGATACCCGATCAAGCGGCTGCTCGACACCGCGCCAGCCTTGATCGCCCGTGTTCAGGACGGTCTGGTGGGCCGTCTCTGAAGTGGTCGCTCGGTCGGCTATCTCCGGCCGTCCGGACCGCGCTGGTCGACGACGGCCTGATGCAGCTTCTCCATCCTCCGGCCTGCTGCCCGATGCGCAGCCGGCGCCGGCAGGTGATCCCGGAACCGGAGCCCAGCTGTGCTGGGGGTCCCGTCCAGGCGGTGCCGCTCTTGGTCACGAACGGGACGTCCTGCGGGACGGCACGGTCATCGACTCCCGGCCGCCCTGATCCACCGTTCACGACTGTCACGTCGAGCCCACCGGTGCGGGCTCACACCATGTGCTTGCCGCCGTCGACGAAGTAGGACGCGCCGTTGACGAAGCCGGCCTCATGGCTGGTAAGAAAGTTGACCAGCGCGGCGACCTCCTCGGGCCGGCCGACCCGCCCGGTGGGCACGGCGGAGGACAGTGTGGCCCGGCGTTCATCCGTGAGCGCGCCGCCCATGATGTCGGTGTCGATCGGGCCCGGGACTATGGCGTTGCAGGTGATGCCGTGCCCGCCGAGCTCACGGGCGCCTCCGCGAGTCAGGCCGAGGACCGCCGCCTTCGCCGCGGCGTAGCCGGTCTTCGAGAAGGTCCCGCCGCCGTCGTAGGCGGTGATCGAGGACGTGTTGACGATCCGCCCGCCGTGCCCGCCCTCGATCATGCGCTGTGCTGCGGCCTGCATCATGAGCAGGGTGCCCGTGGCATTCACGTCCATGACCCGGGTCCACACGTCCTTGGTGAGCTCGAAGAGCGTGTGGGGGCTGGCGATGCCGGCCAGGTTCACCTCGGCGAGCACCGGTGGGAGGTGGGCGTCGATCTCCTCGAATGCCGCGTCGACCGAGGCCGGGTCCGCCACGTCGACCGCGATCCCGCGGACCGGGTGCGCCGTCTGCTCGGCGAGCTCGGCGGCGAAAAGACGGATGCCGTCGGCGTCGACGTCCAGCACTGCCAGGGCCCAACCCTCCTGCGCGAGGCGGCGGGCGACGTGGCGGCCGATCCCGCGCGCGGCTCCGGCGCCGGTGACGATCGCCGTGCGTCGATCGGGGAATTGTCCGGGGAACTGTCGGTCCGTCATGGGTGCTCCTGAGGTCTCGGGTGCGGGGCGTATTGCGAGGTGCTGGGTCAGACGACCAAGGCGTCAACGATCCGCACCAGGACGAAGGCCATGAAGCCGATCGTGAGAGTGGCCACGGGGAACGCGGTCCCGTACTTGGACTGTGCGTTGAATCACATCTCCTACCCCATACCCTATAGGATATTGGAGCTCTGTCCAGCAGGAGCTGGATGCGACCGCGTGGTGGAGCTTTGGGGCGCCCTCAGGCGGGGTGGCGCGGGCGGCATCTCCGGGCAGGTCCTGTGACGGCGGACGCGAGTGAGGGAATCGGCATGGAGACGGGTGTTCCGGGCGGGGCGTGG
>NZ_BAAAOA010000061.1:0-745 GCF_039530085.1 Kocuria aegyptia | reverse complement strand
AATGCCGGGCCTGCCGCAAGGGCGAGCCCTGGTACTGCTTCGCCACCCACAACGCCACCCAGAAGATGACCCTGGAGGACGGCACCCCGCTGTCCCCGGCCCTGGGCATCGGCTCCTTCGCGGAGAAGACCCTGGTGGCCGCCGGGCAGTGCACCAAGATCGAGGCCGAGCTCGAGCCGCACCAGTACGCGGCGGTGGGCCTGCTCGGCTGCGGGGTGATGGCCGGGATCGGTGCGGTGCTCAACACCGGGGCGGTCCAGCGCGGGGAGTCCGTGGCCGTGATCGGCTGCGGCGGGGTCGGGGCGGCGGCGATCGCCGGGGCCGCCCTGGCCGGGGCGACCACGATCATCGCGGTGGACCTCGATGACGAGAAGCTGGCCACCGCGCAGAAGTTCGGGGCCACCCACACCGTCAACTCGCGGCAGCAGGATGCGGTGGCGGCGGTGCGTGAGCTCACCGGCGGGTTCGGGGCGGATCTGGTGATCGACGCGGTGGGCATCGCGGCGACCTTCAAGCAGGCCTTCGAGGCCCGGGACCTGGCCGGGCGGATGGTGCTGGTCGGGGTCCCGGCCCCGGGCACGACCTGGGAGATCCCGCTGGACGAGGTGTTCGGGCGCGGCGGGTCGATCAAGTCCGCCTGGTACGGGGACACGCTGCCCTCGCGGGACTTCCCGATGCTGGTGGACCAGTACCGGCTGGGCCGGCTGGACCTGGACGGCTTCGTCACCGAGCGCATCGGCCTGGA
>NZ_BAAAOA010000060.1:0-500 GCF_039530085.1 Kocuria aegyptia | reverse complement strand
CGGCCACCGCCGTGACGTCGGCGCAGCCGTAGGCGCTGATCTGCTCCGGCTCGACCTCCATGAGCGCCACGACGGAACCACCGGTGCGCTCCTGCACGGCGATCATCTCGGTCAGCAGCTCGTCGCGGGCGTCGATCAGGTCATCGCCCAGCAGCACCGCGAAGGGCTCGTCGCCGATGTGGATCTTCGCCCGCAGCACCGCGTGCCCCAGGCCCTTGGGGTCGGCCTGGCGCAGGTAGTGGATCTCGCCGAGCTCGGAGGCGTGCTCGACCTCCCGCAGCAGCTCGGTCTTGCCCGACTCCTCCAGCTGGTGCTCCAGGGCCGGCACGCGGTCGAAGTGGTCCTCCAGCGCCCGCTTCGAGCGACCGGTGATCATCAGGACGTCCTGGAGCCCGGCGTCGACCGCCTCCTGGACCACGTACTGGATGGCCGGGCGGTCCACGACCGGCAGCATCTCCTTGGGCATGGCCTTCGTCGCGGGCAGGAACCGGGTGCCGAGC
>NZ_BAAAOA010000059.1:0-518 GCF_039530085.1 Kocuria aegyptia | reverse complement strand
ATGCCCGCCACCAGATCCTCGCTGGTGCGCGAGGGCAGCATCCTTGCGGTGAGGAACCGGGAGTACGAGGTGACGATCACCAGCACCGGCGGGGTACCGACCTGCCCGGCCCCGAGCGGGATCGACGTCGGCGGGAACCACAGATCGCACTGGGCCTGATCCCCGGGCCGGTACTGAAGCCGGTCCGCGGGATCCTTCGGCAGGTACTCCGGGCGCAGCACCGCCACGCGCTTGCGGAACCACGACGCCGAGCCCGTCCACGCCACCCGCTCGGCCAGCACCGATGCCGGCATCGTGGGGAACTGGGCCAGCAACGTCCGCACCCGAGGCTTGTAGGCGTCGAAGCCCGACGGTCTTGGCGGCCGGGAGTACTTTGGTGGCGCCTCGGCCCGCAGCGCCCGCGACACCGTCGCCCGCGCCAGTCCCAGCCGGGACGCGATCGCCCGCGCTGAAAGACCTTCCGCGAAGTGAAGATGACGAATCTCCGCCCAGTCCTGCACTGAAATCATCCACCCAAT
>NZ_BAAAOA010000058.1:0-923 GCF_039530085.1 Kocuria aegyptia | reverse complement strand
TTGAGTCGGTAGCTGGCGCCTTTGAGGGTGTGGACCTCGGCGTGGTGAACCACGCGGTCGATCATCGCGGCGGCAACGGTCTGGTCGCCGAAGACCTCTCCCCAGCGGGCGAAGGGAAGGTTGCTGGTGAGGATCAGCGAGGCGTGTTCGTAGCGGGAGGACACGAGCTGGAAGAACAGGTTCGCTGCGTCTTGTTCGAAGGGCAGGTAGCCGACCTCGTCGACGATGATCAGTCCGTAGCGTTTGAGCTTGGCCAGCTCAGCAGCCAGCCGGTCCTGGGCGTGGTGCAGGCGATCGATCCACTGACTGGCGGTGCCGAAAAGCACCCGGTGGCCGGTGTGGCAGGCGGCGACGCCCAAGGCGATGGCCAGGTGCGTTTTTCCGGTGCCGGGCGGGCCCAACAGCACGACGTTGCGGGCTTCGGCGAGGTAGTGACCGGCCAGCAAGGGCGCCAGATCGGCCCGGCGGATGCCGGGTTGGTGATCGAAGATGAACTCCTCGACGGTCTTGGGGGCAGGGAATCCTGCGGCGCGGATCCGCAGCTGCGCTCCGGAAGCGTTGCGGGCGGCGACCTCCCGGTCCAGGACCGCGGCGAGATAGTCCTCGTGCGACCACCCGCCTGCCCGGGCTTGGTCGGCCAGCCTCGCGGCGGTCTGGGTGATCCGGGGTGCTTTCAGTGCTGCGGCCAGGTAGGCGATCTGCTTGAGCGTGTCCTCGCTCATCAGGCGACCTCCCCGTCGAGAGTGGTGTTCTCGTCGAGCTCGATCTCCACGCCGAAGGCACGGTCGTAGACCGACAGATCCCGCAGCAGCTCCTCGTCATCGGGGACTGGGCGGGGCTGCTGGAAGGCGGCCCGCAGCGTGGCCGCGGTGGCCACGTGCGCTGGGTCGGTGATGGTCATGTTCTTCGCCCACGCCCGTTGA
>NZ_BAAAOA010000057.1:0-703 GCF_039530085.1 Kocuria aegyptia | reverse complement strand
GCGACGCTCAGCTGCGCCTGCACGAGGTCCACGCCGTAGACCTCCTCGGTGATCGGGTGCTCCACCTGCAGCCGGGTGTTGACCTCCAGGAAGGAGATCAGTCCGTCCTGGGCCACGAGGAACTCGGCGGTGCCCACCCCGACGTAGCCGGCCTCCCGGAAGATGGCCTCGGCCGCCGCGTGGATGCGCTGCCGCTGGTCCTCGGTGAGGAAGGGGGCGGGGGCCTCCTCGACGAGCTTCTGGTGGCGGCGCTGCAGGGAGCAGTCCCGGGTCCCGAGCACCACGACGTGACCGTGGGCGTCGGCCACCACCTGCGCCTCCACGTGCCGCGGGCGGTCCAGGAAGCGCTCGATGAAGCACTCGCCGCGGCCGAAGGCGCCCTGCGCCTCGCGGGCGGCCGAGGCGAAGGCCTCCTCGACGCCCTCCAGCTCGCGGACCACGCGCATGCCGCGCCCCCCGCCGCCGTGGGCGGCCTTGACGATCACCGGCAGGCCGTGCTCCTGCGCGAAGGCACGGGCGTCCTCCGGCGACTCGACCGGGCCGTCGCTGCCGGGCACGAGCGGGGCCCCGGCGCGCCGGGCGATCTCCCGGGCGGCGACCTTGTCCCCCAGCAGCTCGATCGTCCCCGGGGACGGGCCGATCCAGGTGAGGCCGGCCTCGATCACCGCCCGGGCGAAGCCGGCGTTCTCGGAGAGGAACCCGT
>NZ_BAAAOA010000056.1:0-1435 GCF_039530085.1 Kocuria aegyptia | reverse complement strand
GGGATAAGCCTGGGAAACCGGGTCTAATACTGGATACTACTGTCCACCGCATGGTGGGTGGTGGAAAGGGTTTTACTGGTTTTGGATGGGCTCACGGCCTATCAGCTTGTTGGTGGGGTAATGGCTCACCAAGGCGACGACGGGTAGCCGGCCTGAGAGGGTGACCGGCCACACTGGGACTGAGACACGGCCCAGACTCCTACGGGAGGCAGCAGTGGGGAATATTGCACAATGGGCGGAAGCCTGATGCAGCGACGCCGCGTGAGGGATGACGGCCTTCGGGTTGTAAACCTCTTTCAGTAGGGAAGAAGCGAAAGTGACGGTACCTGCAGAAGAAGCGCCGGCTAACTACGTGCCAGCAGCCGCGGTAATACGTAGGGCGCAAGCGTTGTCCGGAATTATTGGGCGTAAAGAGCTCGTAGGCGGTTTGTCGCGTCTGCTGTGAAAGCCCGGGGCTCAACCCCGGGTCTGCAGTGGGTACGGGCAGACTAGAGTGCAGTAGGGGAGACTGGAATTCCTGGTGTAGCGGTGAAATGCGCAGATATCAGGAGGAACACCGATGGCGAAGGCAGGTCTCTGGGCTGTTACTGACGCTGAGGAGCGAAAGCATGGGGAGCGAACAGGATTAGATACCCTGGTAGTCCATGCCGTAAACGTTGGGCACTAGGTGTGGGGGACATTCCACGTTTTCCGCGCCGTAGCTAACGCATTAAGTGCCCCGCCTGGGGAGTACGGCCGCAAGGCTAAAACTCAAAGGAATTGACGGGGGCCCGCACAAGCGGCGGAGCATGCGGATTAATTCGATGCAACGCGAAGAACCTTACCAAGGCTTGACATTCACCGGACCGCCCCAGAGATGGGGTTTCCCTTCGGGGTCGGTGGACAGGTGGTGCATGGTTGTCGTCAGCTCGTGTCGTGAGATGTTGGGTTAAGTCCCGCAACGAGCGCAACCCTCGTTCTATGTTGCCAGCACGTGATGGTGGGGACTCATAGGAGACTGCCGGGGTCAACTCGGAGGAAGGTGGGGATGACGTCAAATCATCATGCCCCTTATGTCTTGGGCTTCACGCATGCTACAATGGCCGGTACAAAGGGTTGCGATACTGTGAGGTGGAGCTAATCCCAAAAAGCCGGTCTCAGTTCGGATTGAGGTCTGCAACTCGACCTCATGAAGTCGGAGTCGCTAGTAATCGCAGATCAGCAACGCTGCGGTGAATACGTTCCCGGGCCTTGTACACACCGCCCGTCAAGTCACGAAAGTTGGTAACACCCGAAGCCGGTGGCCTAACCCCTTGTGGGAGGGAGCCGTCGAAGGTGGGACTGGCGATTGGGACTAAGTCGTAACAAGGTAGCCGTACCGGAAGGTGCGGCTGGATCACCTCCTTTCTAAGGAGCCGTTGACCGCCGTGTGGTGGTCGCCCCCGCCCTAGTGCCC
>NZ_BAAAOA010000055.1:0-827 GCF_039530085.1 Kocuria aegyptia | reverse complement strand
GGGGACGAGGACGCCGCCGGTGGCGTAGACCTTGGATCCCATGGCGGGCTGGCAGCGTTCGCAGGCGTCGAAGTCCTGCTGGTTGACGCGGTGGAAGAGTTCCACGGAGGCGGAGACGTCCTTGCCGGACTCCACGACCGAGGGCAGGTAGAGCCAGTCGCACTCCACGATGGTGTGGTCAGCGGCCATCGGGAACATCCGGTGGATGATCACGTGGTCGGGCACGAGGTTGACGAACACGGTGGGCTTGACGGTGATGGCGTAGTAGCGGCGGTCGTGGTCCTCGTCCACGCCGGGCAGCTTGTCCAGGCCCTCGGAGCCGTCGACGGTGAAGCCCAGGACGTCCTCGCCGAACTCCGCGCCGTGGCCGACGAAGTACTGGGCGGCGAGGCCGTCGGCGAACTCGGGCAGCACCTCGGTGAGCTCGGGGTGGATGGTGGCGCAGTGGTAGCACTCCATGAAGTTCTCGATGATGAGCTTCCAGTTGGCCTTCACGTCGTAGGTGATGCGCCGGCCCAGGGAGAGGTTGGCGATGTCGTAGCCCTCGATGGCCTGGGTGTCGCCGAGGCGGTCCTCGATGTCGCCCATGACGTCCTCCTCGAAGGAGGGGGGGTTCTCGGCCAGGCAGACCCACACGTAGCCGAGGTACTCCCGGACCGGGACGGTGACGAGTCCGTATTCCTGGCGGTCGATGTCGGGCATCTTGGTGAGGTTGGGGGCGGCGATGAGCTTGCCGTCGAAGTCGTAGGTCCAGGCGTGGTAGGGGCACTGGAAGGAGCGGCCGGCCTCGCCGGTCTCCTCCATGCACAGCTTCACCCCGCGGTGGC
>NZ_BAAAOA010000054.1:0-1516 GCF_039530085.1 Kocuria aegyptia | reverse complement strand
CGCACGGTGGATGCCTTGGCATCAGGAGCCGATGAAGGACGCGGTAATCTGCGATAAGCCTCGGGGAGCTGATAAACGAGCTGTGATCCGAGGGTCTCCGAATGGGGAAACCCCGCCGCGTGTTATGCGTGGTGACCCGCACCTGAATTCATAGGGTGTGTGGAGGGAACGTGGGGAAGTGAAACATCTCAGTACCCACAGGAAGAGAAAACAACAGTGATTCCGTCAGTAGTGGCGAGCGAACGCGGAAGAGGCCAAACCGATGGTGTGTGAGACCCGGCAGGGGTTGCATCATCGGGGTCGTGGGGCGTGTCGTCCCGGGTCTGCCGGCCCGGGCGTGTGAGTGCAGGGCGATAGTCGAACCGGTGTGAGTGCCGGACCGGAGAGGGTGAGAGTCCCGTAGACGAAATCGTCGCTGCCGCACGGTACGCGTACCCAAGTAGCACGGGGCCCGAGAAATCCCGTGTGAATCTGCCAGGACCACCTGGTAAGCCTAAATACTACCTGATGACCGATAGCGGACCAGTACCGTGAGGGAAAGGTGAAAAGTACCCCGGGAGGGGAGTGAAATAGTACCTGAAACCGTGTGCCTACAAACCGTCGGAGCCTGTGAGGGTGACGGCGTGCCTTTTGAAGAATGAGCCTGCGAGTTAGTGTTACGTCGCGAGGTTAACCCGTGAGGGGTATCCGTAGCGAAAGCGAGTCTGAATAGGGCGAGTGAGTGGCGTGATCTAGACCCGAAGCGAAGTGATCTACCCATGGCCAGGTTGAAGCGCGTGTAAGAGCGCGTGGAGGACCGAACCCACTTCAGTTGAAAATGGAGGGGATGAGCTGTGGGTAGGGGTGAAAGGCCAATCAAACTTCGTGATAGCTGGTTCTCCCCGAAATGCATTTAGGTGCAGCGTTACGTGTTTCTTGCCGGAGGTAGAGCTACTGGATGGCCGATGGGCCCTACAAGGTTACTGACGTCAGCCAAACTCCGAATGCCGGTAAGTGAGAGCGTAGCAGTGAGACTGTGGGGGATAAGCTTCATAGTCGAGAGGGAAACAGCCCAGACCACCAACTAAGGCCCCTAAGCGTGTGCTAAGTGGGAAAGGATGTGGAGTTGCTCAGACAACCAGGAGGTTGGCTTAGAAGCAGCCACCCTTGAAAGAGTGCGTAATAGCTCACTGGTCAAGTGATTCCGCGCCGACAATGTAGCGGGGCTCAAGTACACCGCCGAAGTTGTGGCATTGCACCAATGATACCCAACCGGTCCTCGTGACCGGTTCAGGTGGTGCGATGGGTAGGGGAGCGTCGTGTGGGCAGTGAAGCTGCGGGGTGACCCAGTGGTGGAGCCCACACGAGTGAGAATGCAGGCATGAGTAGCGAATGACGGGTGAGAAACCCGTCCGCCGGATGATCAAGGGTTCCAGGGTCAAGCTAATCTGCCCTGGGTCAGTCGGGACCTAAGGCGAGGCCGACAGGCGTAGTCGATGGACAACGGGTTGATATTCCCGTACCGGCGAAGAACCGC
>NZ_BAAAOA010000053.1:0-11110 GCF_039530085.1 Kocuria aegyptia | reverse complement strand
GCGAGGGCGGGGTGCTGTTCTCCGGGGACACCCTCTTCCAGGGCGGCCCCGGCGCCACCGGCCGGTCCTACTCGGACTTCCCCACGATCATCGACTCCATCCGGGAGCGGCTGCTCACCCTGCCGGAGTCCACGGAGGTGCTCACCGGCCACGGGGACACCACCACGATCGGCGCCGAGGCCCCCCACCTGCAGGAGTGGATCGACCGCGGCCACTGAGGCCCGGGAACCGGCTCCGGCCGGCGCATGCAGGACGATCCCCCCGGAGGCACCCGCCTCCGGGGGGATCGTCCTGTTCGTGTCCCCGGCCGCGAACACGGACGGCGTCCCTGCTCCGGCCGGGCATCGGTTCCAGGCATCGGCTCCGGGCGATTCCAGCCGGCGGGCCGGGAGGAGCGACACCGGGGGCTGCGCCGTGGGACGACCACCGCTGATGAGCGCCCGGGGCGCGATCTCCCGGGGCGCGATCTCCCGGGGCGCGATCTCCCGGGAGCCAGATCTCCCGGGGGCCAGATCTCCCGGGGGCCAGATCTCCCGGGGCGAGACCTCCGGGGGCACGGACGGCATGCTGGTGGGGGAGGCCTGCCGTCGGCACCTCTCGGGGCCTCCCTGTGCCACAGACCTCCACGGGCCCGCCGCGAGGTAAGCCGTACCGGAAGTCCGGAGCACGGGAAGAGCCTCCGTGGTGGGCACCCACCACGGAGGCTCTTCTCGTGCCGCTGTGCCGCCGGATCTCCAGACCGGCCGGCTGCAGTTCTAGCGCAGGACGACGGTGCGGTTGCCGTGCAGGACGACACGCCCTTCGCAGTGCCACCTGACGGCGTCGGACAGGGCCTTGCACTCGGTGTCCCGGCCGGCGGCCACGAGGTCCTCGGGGCCGAAGGTGTGATCGACGTTCACGACCTGCTGGGCGATGATCGGGCCCTCGTCCAGCTCGGCGTTGACGTAGTGCGCGGTGGCGCCCACGGTCTTCACACCCCGGTCGTAGGCCTGGTGGTACGGCTTGGCCCCCTTGAAGGACGGCAGGAACGAGTGGTGGATGTTGATCACCCGTCCCTCCATCCGGGTGGCCAGCGAGTCGCTGAGCACCTGCATGTAGCGGGCCAGGACCACGAGGTCCACCTCGAAGCGGTCCACCAGCTCCAGCAGGCGCGCCTCCGCCTCGGGCTTGGTGTCCCGGGTGACGGGCACGTGGAAGAACGGGATGCCGTGCCACTCGACCAGGCGCTGGTGGTCCCGGTGGTTGGAGACCACCGCGACGATGTCCACGGGCAGCTCACCGGTCCGGGCGCGGAAGAGCAGGTCGTTGAGGCAGTGGCCGAACTTGGAGACCATCACCAGGACCCGCCGTTTCGCCTGGTGCTCGTTGAGCTCCCAGTGCATGCCGAACTGTTCGGCCACCGGGGCCAGCTTCCTCCGCAGGGCCTCCTGGTCGATGGCCTCGGCCGGGTCCGCCGGGGCCACGTGGACGCGCATGAAGAAGTGGCCCAGCCTGCGGTCGTCGAACTGCGTCAGTTCCACGATGTTGCAGCCGTGCTCCAGCAGCACGCCGCTGACGGCGTGCACGATCCCCGACTTCTCGGGGCAGTCGAGGGTCAGCACCAGCTCCGTCGAGGGCGGTGCCGTGGACACGGCCTGCGGCTGCACGAGCTGCTCAGCATTCGATGACGTTGACGGCCAATCCACCACGGGAGGTCTCCTTGTACTTGATCTTCATGTCGTTTCCGGTCTCGCGCATGGTCTTGATGACCTGGTCGAGCGAGACCGTGTGCTCGCCGTCGCCCTGGAGGGCGAGGCGCGCGGCATTGATGGCCTTGACGGACGCGATCGCGTTGCGCTCGATGCACGGGATCTGCACGAGCCCGCCCACCGGGTCGCAGGTCAGCCCGAGGTTGTGCTCCATGCCGACCTCGGCGGCGTTCTCGACCTGCTCCGGGGTGCCGCCGAGCACTGCGCACAGGCCGGCGGCGGCCATGGAGCAGGCCGATCCCACCTCGCCCTGGCACCCCATCTCCGCGCCGGAGATGGAGGCGTTCTCCTTGATGAGGATGCCGACGGCCGCTGCCGTCAGCAGGAACTCCACCACGCCGTCCTCGTCCGCCCCGGCGATGAACCGGGCGTAGTAGTGCAGCACCGCGGGGATGATGCCCGCCGCCCCGTTGGTCGGGGCGGTCACGATCCGCCCGCCGGAGGCGTTCTCCTCGTTGACCGCCAGGGCGTAGAGGTTGATCCACTCCATGGCCTGCAGCGGATCGGACGCCGGACGGACGGGATCGGCGGCGGCGGCCGCCTCGGCCTCCCGCAGCCGGGCCCGCAGGGCCGGCGCCCGGCGGCGGACCTTCAGCCCGCCGGGCAACCGGGCCTCCGTGCGCGTGCACCCGTTCTCCACGCACTCCTGCATGACGGCCCAGATGCGCAGCAGGCTCGACCGGAGCTGCTCCTCGCTGCGCCAGGACAGCTCGTTGGCGAGCATGATCCCGGCGATCGACGTCCCCTCGCGCCGGCAGTGCTCCAGGAGCTGCCGGCCCGTGGTGAACGGGAAGGGCACCTCGGTGGTGTCCTGGACGATGCGGTCCGCCCCGGACACGTCGCCGTCCACCACGAACCCGCCGCCCACCGAGTAGAAGGTGCGCTCCCGCACCAGTTCGCCGTCCGGCCCGAAGGCGGAGAACGTCATGCCGTTGGGGTGCGCCGGCAGCGACCTGCGCCGGTGCATCACGACGTCCTGCGACCGGTCGAAGGCGATCGGCCGGACCCCTGCCAGGCACAGCTGCCCGCGCTCCGTGCTCGTCCGCACCTGGTCGTCGGCCGTGTCGGTGTCCACGGTCTCCGGGTCCTCGCCCTGCAGGCCCAGGATCACGGCCTTGTCCGACCCGTGCCCGTGCCCGGTGGCCCCGAGCGAGCCGAACAGCTCGGCCCGGATCCTGGCGACCGCGTCGAGGAGACCGTCGCCGGCCAGGCCCTCCGTGAACAGCCGGGCGGCCCGCATCGGCCCCACCGTGTGGGAGGAGGAGGGGCCGATGCCGACCGAGAACAGGTCCAGGACGGACAGCGCCATCAGGGAACCTCGGGAGCCGCGTACTCCGTCATGGCGTCCAGCAGCCACCGTGCCGTGTAGTCCGCGAAGGAGGCCCGCGGCAGGATGCGGTACACCTGATCGGCGGTCTGCCACAGCAGCACCTGCACCGGTCCCAGGGTCGTGGCCACGGCGGTGCCGGCCGTGAACGCCCGGGGGTGCAGGTCCACCGGGCAGGCCTTCTCGAGCACGGAGCGGGCCGAGGGGCCGGACAGCTCGAGCGTGGTGCGGTTGGCGGAGAGGTCCACGGCCTGCCCCGGATCGGTGCCCAGCGCCCGGGCCAGTCCGGCGGCGGTGCCGGCGTCCTTGTCCGCCCGTCCTGCCCCGGTGGGAGCGATCCCCGCGGGGCCGGTGCCCTCCGGGCCGACGAGCAGGAACTCGTCGGGGCCCAGCCACAGCACGGCCGTGCCGTCCGGCGTGCCGGTGACCTGGCCGTGGCCGGTCGGCAGGGGGATCCCCGCCGCCTTGGCCACGGCATCGGCCTGTGCGGTGCCGGGGACCACACGCAGGCCCACCATGGTCAGGAAGGGGATCTCGCGCAGGGCCACGCCCCGCTCGCCCGTCACGGTCTGCGCGCGCATCTGCTCCGCGAGGTGCGAGAGCGGGCTGCGGCGCAGGGTCGTGGTGTCGGTGACGTCGTCGGTCATGAGCTGATCAGCCATCTCGGCGCTTCCCTTCGGGGTCGTAGAGCACGGGTTCGGCGAGGACGACGTCCACCAGATCACCGTCGAGCGGGGCCTGGAGCGTCTCACCGATGCGGTTGCGGCCGTTCTTCACCATGGCCAGGCCGAACGTCCGGCCCAGGGCGGCGCTGCGGTAGCTGGAGGTCACGTGGCCCTCCATGGGCACCGGACCTTCCTGCGGGGTGACGGGCGTGCCGTGGACGATCAGCTGGGCGCCCTCCGGCAGCCGGCGGTCCGGATCCACGGGCAGCACGGCCACGAGTTGCTTGCGGTCCTCGCTGGTGGCGCTGGGCCGGTCGTAGGAGCGCTTGCCGATGAAGTCCTTGGTCTTGGACACCACCCAGTCCATGCCCAGGTCCTGCGGGGTGACCGTGCCGTCGGTGTCCTGGCCCACGATCGGGTAGGCCTTCTCCGCGCGCAGCACGTGCATCGTCTCGGTGCCGTACGGGGTGATGCCGAACTCCTCCCCGGCGGCGGCCACGGCCTCCCACACGGCGAGCCCGTACCAGCCGGCCACGTTGATCTCGAAGGCCAGTTCCCCGGAGAAGGAGATCCGGCAGATCCGTGCCGGGATCCCCGAGGCCAGGGTGGTCTCGCGGAAGGCCATGAACGGGAACGCGTCCTGCGAGACGTCGAGCTCCGGGGCCAGCTTGGCGATCACGGCCCGGGACTTCGGGCCGACGACGGCGACCGTCGCCCACTGCTCGGTCACGGACGTGCACACCACGTCGAGCTCGGGCCACTCCGTCTGCAACCACTCCTCCAGCCACTCCAGGACCTTGGCGGCGCCGCCGGTGGTGGTGGTCATCAGGAAGCGGTCCTCGTCCAGGCGCAGCGTGACGCCGTCGTCGAAGACCATCCCGTCGGCGGTGCACATCACCCCGTAGCGGCCCATGCCGACCTTGAGCTTCTTGAACGCGTTCGTGTAGACCCGGTTGAGGAACTCGCCGGCGTCCTTGCCCCGGATCTCGATCTTGCCGAGGGTGGTGGCGTCCATGAACCCGACGCTCTCGCGCACGGCGGCGCACTCGCGCAGCACGGCGGCGTCCATGTCCTCCCCGGCCTGCGGGTAGTACCAGGGCCGCTTCCACTGCCCGACGTCCTCGAAGAGCGCACCGCGCGCCTCGTGCCACTCGTGGATGGGGGTGCGACGGGCAGGGTCGAACAGCTCGCCGCGCTGCCGGCCGGCGAGCGCCGCGAAGGCCACCGGGGTGTAGGGGGCGCGGTAGGTGGTGGTGCCGATCCCGCCCACGTCCGGGTCCTTCAGCGCCGCGGAGATCACGCCGATGGCGTTGACCCCGCTGGTCTTGCCCTGGTCGTTGGCCGTGGAGATCGAGGTGTAGCGCTTGACGTGCTCCACCGAGCGCATGCCCGCCCCCACGGAGCGCAGGACGTCGGCCACGGTCTGGTCCCGCTGCAGGTCCACGAAGTGGTGGCGCCACTCGCCGGGCTCCCCGGTGCGGCCCGGCACGAGCCACAGCGGACGCACGGGCTCGGACTCCGTGCTCTCCGCCTCCGGGGTCTCGGGGGTGCTGTCGAAGCCGGCCCGACGGGCCGCCTCGGCCCCGGCCGCGGCGCCCTCGGTCAGGCACCAGGACAGGTCGGTCGTGCCGTTGAGGGCCCCGACCGTCTGCTGGTCCCGCACCGGGGCGGCCGGGACGAACGCGGCGAGCCGCTCGTTCCAGGTGAGCTTGCCCTGGCGCTGGCTGTGCAGGTGCACCACGGGGGTCCACCCGCCGGAGACGGCCAGCAGGTCGGCCTCGAGGGTCCGGGTGGTTCCGGTCAGGCTGCCGTCCGCGTCGAGGGCGCTGACGACGACGCCACTGACGCGGCCGCCCTCGCCCTCGCCCAGGGTGTCGACCACGGCGCTGCCGCTGAACAGCGGCACCCCGGTGGCGGCCACGACGGCGGCCGGTCCCCCCTGGACGTCCGGGCGCGAGTCGACCACGGCGGCGACGTCCACGCCCGCGGCCACGAGGTCGGCGACCACGGCGTAGGCGGAGTCGTTGGTGGTGGTCACCACCACGCGAGACCCCGCGGCCACGGAGTACCGGTTGAGATAGGTGCGCACGGCGCCGGCGAGCATGATCCCGGGCCGGTCGTTGTTCTCGAACACGACCGGACGCTCGTGGGCCCCGGTGGCCAGCACCACCTGGCGGGCGCGCACGTGCCAGATCCGCTCCCTGGACACCGCGGGGGACGGCGGCCCGCCGAGGTGGTCGGTGCGGCGCTGGACGGCCACGATGTAGTTCGCGTCGTAGCTGCCGATCACCGTGGTGCGCTGCAGGACCGTGACCTCCGGGGCCGCAGCCAGCGCGGCGGCGGTCTCGGACACCCAGGTGCGGGCCGGCACGCCGTCGACGACCTCGTCCCGGCCGGAGAGCAGGGACCCACCGGCCTCGGGCTGCTCGTCCATCAGCATCACCCGGGCGCCGGACCGGGCGGCCTCCCGGGCCGCGGTCAGGCCGGCAGGCCCGGACCCGACCACCAGCACGTCCGTGTGGACGTACTTGCGGTCGTAGACCGCCTCGTCCGTGCGCGGGTCCAGCCGGCCCAGCCCGCGCAGGTAGGTGGCGGAGAGACCGTCGTGCAGCTCCACGGCCGTGGCCGTGAGCATGGACTCGTCGACGTCGACGCCGGAGCGGGCGGCGACCTTCACGAGCGCGTTGGGCTCCTCGACGCCGGCGGACAGGATCCCGCGCGGGCGGCCCAGGTACAACGAGTCCCCGCAGGTGATCCGGCCCGCCGCGAGCAGGGCCGAGGCGAGGGTGTCCCCGGCGTAGCCGGAGACCTGCTCACCGTCGAAGGTGAAGCTCAACGGCTTCGTGCGGTCGATGCTGCTCGCGGTGCTGCGCTCCGGGGGCAGGCGGTAGGTCTGGTCGGTCACCGGACACCTCCGATCTGGGGGGCGGGCTCGCCCATGCGGTAGACGGCCTTGATGTCGTAGGTCACGGTGTCGCGCACGACGTTGAACCAGCGACGGCACCCGGCGGTGTGCGCCCAGCGCTCGGCGAGCAGGCCCTTGGGGTTGTTGCGGTAGAAGAGGTACTCGGCCCACTCCTGGTCGGAGAGCTGGGACGGGTCCTCGGGGTAGGGCACGTGGGCCTCTCCGCCGTACTGGTACTCGGTCTCGTCGCGGGCCCCGCAGTAAGGGCACTCGATCAGCAGCATGGTGTTCCTGCCTTCTGGTGGGCGGGTCAGTGGGCCACGGCGGCAGCGCCGTGCTCGTCGATGAGGATCCCGGTCTCGAAGCGCTCCAGGGAGAACGCCTCGTTGAGCGGGTGGGCCTCGTCGTTGGCGATGGTGTGGGCGAAGGAGTAACCGGCGCCGGGCGTGCCCTTGAACCCGCCCGTGCCCCAGCCGCAGTTGACGTAGAGCTGGTCCACCGGCGTCTTGGAGACGATCGGGGAGGCGTCCAGGGTGACGTCCACGATGCCGCCCCAGGTCCGCAGCACGTGCGCCCGGGCGAAGATCGGGAACAGCTCCACGGCAGCGGCCATCTGCTCCTCGATCACGTGGAAGGCGCCCCGCTGGCCGTAGCCGGTGTAGGCGTCCACGCCGGCGCCCATGACCAGCTCGCCCTTGTGGGCCTGGGAGACGTAGACGTGCACGTGGTTGGACATCACCACGGTCGGGTGCACGGGCTCGTGCAGCTCCGAGACCAGGGCCTGCAGCGGGTGGGACTGGATCGGCAGGCGGAACCCGGCGAGTTCCGCCAGGACCGAGCTGTGCCCGGCTCCGCAGAGCCCGACCTTGCCGGCGTTGATCCGCCCGCGGGAGGTCTCCACCCCCACCACCCGGTCGCCGTCCTTGATGAAGCCGGTGACCTCGCAGTTCTGGATGATGTCCACGCCCATCTCGTCGCACTTGCGGGCGAAGGCCCATGCCACGTGGTCGTGCTTGGCGATGCCCGCGCGCGGCTGGTAGGTCGCCCCCATCACCGGGTAGCGGATGTCGTCCCCGATGTTGATGATCGGGCACAGCTCCTTGACCTGCTCCGGGCTGATCCACTCCGCGTCGATGCCGTTGAGCTGGTTCGCGTAGACCCGGCGCATCGACTCGCGCACGTCCCCGAGGGTGTGGGCCAGGTTCATCACGCCGCGCTGGGAGAAGAGGAAGTCGTACTCCAGCTCCTCGGGCAGGATCTCCCACAGCTTTAGGGAGTGCTCGTACATCGCCGCGGACTCGTCCCACAGGTAGTTCGAGCGGATGATCGTGGTGTTGCGGGCCATGTTCCCACCGGCCAGCCAGCCCCGCTCCAGCACGGCGATGTTGGTCATGCCGTGGTTCTTGGCCAGGTAGTAGGCGGTCGCGAGCCCGTGACCGCCGCCGCCGATGATCACGGCGTCGTAGGAGGACTTCGGGTCCGGGTTGTGCCACAGGAAATCCGGGTGCTCCGGCAGCAGGTCGGCCATCACAGGGCTCCGTTCAGCACGGGAGTGGTCAGGTTCGGGTAGAGCGGGAACCGCTCGGCGAGGGCAGTCACGCGGTCGCGCAGCTGCTGGGTGGTCTCCTCCGTGAGCTCACCGGTCAGCGCCGCGGCGATGATGTCGGCCACCTCCGTGAACTCGGCGGCGCCGAACCCGCGGGTGGCGAGGGCCGGGGTGCCGATCCGCAGGCCGGAGGAGACCATGGGCGGACGCGGGTCGAAGGGGACGGCGTTGCGGTTGACCGTGATGCCCACGCGGTGCAGCCGGTCCTCGCCCTGCTGCCCGTCGAGCTCGGAGTTCCGCAAGTCCACGAGCACGAGGTGCACGTCGGTGCCGCCGCTGACGAGGTTGATCCCGGTGGCCATGACGTCCGGGGAGAGCAGCCGCCGGGCCAGGATCCGGGCGCCCTCCAGGGTGCGCGCCTGGCGGTCGGCGAACTCCTGGGACGCGGCGTACTTGAAGGCCACGGCCTTGGCGGCGATCACGTGCTCGAGGGGGCCGCCCTGCTGGCCCGGGAAGACCGCGGAGTTGATCTTCTTCGCCAGTTCCTGCTTCGACAGGATCACCCCGCCGCGTGGGCCGCCGAGGGTCTTGTGCGTGGTCGTGGTCACCACGTCCGCGTACGGGACGGGGTTGGGGTGCAGCCCGGCGGCCACGAGACCGGCGAAGTGGGCCATGTCCACCATCAGGTAGGCCCCGACCTCGTCGGCGATGCGGCGGAACTCGGCGAAGTCCAGCTGCCGGGTGTAGGCCGACCACCCGGCGACGATGAGCTGGGGCCGGTGCTCGAGGGCGAGGCGCTCGACCTCGGCCATGTCGATGCGGTGGTCCTCCTCCGAGACGCCGTAAGCGGCGACCTTGTAGAGCTTGCCGGAGAAGTTCAGCTTCATCCCGTGGGTCAGGTGTCCGCCGTGGGCGAGGTTCAGCCCCAGGATCGTGTCCCCCGGGTCGAGCAGCGCCGACATGGCGGCGGCGTTGGCTTGGGCCCCCGAGTGGGGCTGGACGTTGGCGGCCTCGGCGCCGAACAGTGCCTTGAGGCGGTCGATCGCCAGCTGCTCGACCACGTCGACGTACTCGCAGCCGCCGTAGTAGCGCCGGCCGGGGTAGCCCTCGGCGTACTTGTTGGTCAGCACCGAACCCTGCGCCTCCATCACCGACAGGGGAGCGAAGTTCTCCGAGGCGATCATCTCCAGCGTGGACTGCTGGCGGACCAGCTCCTGGTCGATGGCCGCCGCGATCTCCGGGTCGGCTTCGGCCAGGTGAGTGTTCAGATCGGGCATCCCTGAGCTCCTAAACGGATCGCATGTCAATGCTGATACGAGTTTGATATATCAGCTGTGGCTCAAAGGTATGCTAGGGGTGCCGGGGTGTCAATGGATGACGGACCGCCTCCGGCGACCGCGGCCGTGGGCCACGATCCACCGCCCCGATCCAGGAGGGAAGTCATGAGCGTCACGACCATCACCGAGTACGGTCCGGAGGCCCCCGTGTCCCTGGCCGACCAGGCCTACCAGCAGCTGCGCGACCGCCTGACCATGCTCGAGATCCGCCCGGGCGCCATGATCCACGACGGCCACCTGGCCGCCGAGATGGGCATCGGCAGGACCCCGATCCGGGAGGCCCTCAAGCGGCTGCAGACGGACCATCTCGTGGTCTCCTACCCCCGGCGGGGCACCTTCGCCACGCAGGTGGACATCACCGCACTGTCCGACGTCTCCGAGCTGCGCCGCACTCTCGAGCCGCTCGCGGCTCGCAAGGCCGCGCTCACGGCCCCGCAGGACGTCCGGGAGCAGATGCTCGCCCTGGTGCAGGACCTGGGCGACCTCTCCGGCGACCGCTCGACGAACCAGGCCTTCATGCGCGCGGACCTCAGCGTGCACCGGCTGATCTACCGGGCGACCGGCAACTCGCACCTGGAGGACACCCTGACGCGGCTGGACAACCTCGCCACGCGCATCTGGTGCCTGGTGCTGGACCGGGTGCCCACGGTCTCCGGGCACGTGCACGAGCACGTCGGCCTGCTGGAGTCGATCGCCGCTGGGAACGCCGAGGAGGCCGCCGAGCTCGCCCTCGACCACGTGACCAGCTTCGAGCGCACGATGCGGAGCGTCCTGTGATCCCGCCCGGCGCGGAAGGGTCCCACCCGGCGACCCAGCCGAGCCGTGAGCACTGCGGGACGGGGTGCACGACGCCCATGCCGGCCCGCACGGGCCGGTGGTTGGGACTACGGTAGGAGACAAGGCCATTCCAGGGAGAGCGCGTCCGCCCACGGCAGCTCCCCGGCCGCGAACGGAAAGCGCGCATCACGTCATGTCCAGCACCCCTGCCTCCGTCCAGGACGAGCCCCTCTCCCTCGCCGACCGGGCGTTCCTGCAGCTGCAGGACCGCCTGATCTTCCTGGACATCCCCCCGGGAGCCCCCCTCAACGAGGGGCGTCTCTCGCAGGAGCTCCAGCTCGGGCGGACCCCGTTGCGTGAGGCGCTCAAGCGGCTCGAGTCCGAGCACCTGGTGGTCACGTACTCCCGGCGCGGGACGTTCGCCACCACCGTGGACATCACCGCGCTGTCGGAGATCTCGCAGGTGCGGGAGGTGCTGGAGCCGCTCGCGGCCCGGCTGGCGGCCGAGCGGCGCGGCGGGGACGCACGGGGCCAGCTGGAGGAGCTGCGGGACCGGCTGGTCGCAGCCGGCAGCGAGTGGCTGAACAGGGACGAGGCGCTGCGCTGGGACGTGCAGATCCACCGGGCGATCTACGCGGCGGCCGGCAACTCCCACCTGCAGGTCACGCTGGAGCGCTACAGCAACCTCGCCACGCGGATCTGGTGCGTCGTCGCGGACCGCATCCCCCAGCTGCAGGAGCACATCACCGTCCACAGCGATCTGCTGGGCGCGGTGCTGGCGGGCGAGGCGGAGCAGGCCGAGGCC
>NZ_BAAAOA010000052.1:0-554 GCF_039530085.1 Kocuria aegyptia | reverse complement strand
GTCCTGGGCTCTGGCTTCATCCGGCAGTGACAGCGGTGGTTCCTCTTCATCGCTCTCCGCCCCTGGCTTCGCCCAGATCGCCTTCAATGAGACCTCCGTGAAATGGGTGGCGCGAAAGACTGACTACTTCGGGATCGCCAACGTCTACCTGGACGGTGATCTGGTGGAGACCGTGGATCTCTACTCGCCGTCCAAGTCCTTCCAGCAAGTCGTCTACGAGTCCCCGAAGCTGCCTCGCGGCGTGCATACCCTCCGCATCGAGCGCACCGGATCCAAGAACGCCGCCTCCACCGGTCGTGGTATCAATATCGACAACTTCGTGGTCCCCGACACCGAGCTGCCTTCCACCCCGACCGGATTGACCGCACGACCCTCCGACGCCGGCGTGACCCTGGGATGGACGGCGAACACCGAGACGGATCTCGCCGGTTACCAGGTCTGGCGGGCTACCGGCGATTCGGCAGATTTCACGCAATTGACACCAACCCCAGTCACCACCACATCCTTCGCCGATCCCGCGCTCACCCCCGGCACCACATACCGCTACCGCATCG
>NZ_BAAAOA010000051.1:0-611 GCF_039530085.1 Kocuria aegyptia | reverse complement strand
ACTCCGTGGCCTCCTTGGCCTGCGGGAAGTTCGAGGGCACCGGCATCTGCTCCAGCCCGTCGGCCTGCAGCTCCTTGACCGCGGCCATCCACTGGTTCTGGTGCATGGTGTCCCTGGCCAGCAGGAACGACAGCATGTCCCGGACGCCCTGGTCATCGGTCATGTGGTAGAGCCGGGCGACCTGGGTGCGGCCCTGCATCTCGGCGTTGACGTTGGCGGTCATGTCCGCCAGCAGGTTCCCGGAGGCGGTCACGTAGGACCCCGACCACGGGTTGCCCATCGAGTCCACGGGCCGGGCCCCGGCCCCGGCCACGATGGCGTGCTGCAGATCGGTGCCCCCGATCACCGCCGCGACCGCCGGATCGGCCTGCACGGCGTCCTCGGTGATGCCCAGCGGGGCCTTCTCCAGCAGCTGGGCGACCATCGTGGCGAGCATCTCGATGTGGCCGAACTCCTCGGCGGCGGTGCCGAAGAGCAGGTCCCGGTACTTGCCCGGGATGTGGGCGTTCCAGGCCTGGAAGCTGTACTGCATCGCCACGGTGATCTCCCCGTACTGCCCGCCGATCACCTCCTGGAGCTTGCGGGCGTAGACCGCGTCCGGGGCCTCGGGG
>NZ_BAAAOA010000050.1:0-1509 GCF_039530085.1 Kocuria aegyptia | reverse complement strand
AGCCGAGCCGGGCGATGGTAGACCCGGTCTAAGCGTGTAGGGCGATCCGTTGGCAAATCCGCGGATCACACAGCCTGAGACGTGACGGGACCCCCATCCGTGGGGGGATTCGGTGATCCTATGCTGCCGAGAAAAGCATCGACGCGAGGTTCCAGCCGCCCGTACCCCAAACCGACACAGGTGATCAGGTAGAGAATACTAAGGCGATCGAGAGAATCATGGTTAAGGAACTCGGCAAAATGCCCCCGTAACTTCGGGAGAAGGGGGGCCCCGACCGTGGACACCACTTGCTGGTGCGAGCGGGTAAGGGCCGCAGAGACCAGGGGGAAGCGACTGTTTATCAAAAACACAGGTCCGTGCGAAGTCGCAAGACGATGTATACGGACTGACTCCTGCCCGGTGCTGGAAGGTTAAGAGGACCTGTTAGCCTCACGGCGAAGCGGAGAATTTAAGCCCCAGTAAACGGCGGTGGTAACTATAACCATCCTAAGGTAGCGAAATTCCTTGTCGGGTAAGTTCCGACCTGCACGAATGGAGTAACGACTTCCCCGCTGTCTCAACCATGAACTCGGCGAAATTGCAGTACGAGTAAAGATGCTCGTTACGCGCAGCAGGACGGAAAGACCCCGAGACCTTTACTATAGTTTGGTATTGGTGTTCGGTGTGGCTTGTGTAGGATAGGTGGGAGACGGTGAAGCGGGCACGCCAGTGCACGTGGAGTCAACGTTGAAATACCACTCTGGTCACTCTGGACATCTAACTTCGGCCCGTGATCCGGGTCAGGGACAGTGCCTGATGGGTAGTTTAACTGGGGCGGTTGCCTCCTAAAGAGTAACGGAGGCGCCCAAAGGTTCCCTCAGCCTGGTTGGCAATCAGGTGTCGAGTGTAAGTGCACAAGGGAGCTTGACTGTGAGAGCGACAGCTCGAGCAGGGACGAAAGTCGGGACTAGTGATCCGGCGGTACATTGTGGAATGGCCGTCGCTCAACGGATAAAAGGTACCTCGGGGATAACAGGCTGATCTTGCCCAAGAGTCCATATCGACGGCATGGTTTGGCACCTCGATGTCGGCTCGTCGCATCCTGGGGCTGGAGTTGGTCCCAAGGGTTGGGCTGTTCGCCCATTAAAGCGGTACGCGAGCTGGGTTCAGAACGTCGTGAGACAGTTCGGTCCCTATCCGCTGCGCGCGCAGGAAATTTGAGAAGACCTGTCCTTAGTACGAGAGGACCGGGACGGACGAACCTCTGGTATGGCAGTTGTACCGCCAGGTGCACCGCTGCTTCGCTACGTTCGGAAGAGATAACCGCTGAAAGCATCTAAGCGGGAAGCTCGCTTCGAGATGAGATTTCCACGCACCTAGTGTGCGAGAGGCCCCCAGCTAGACCACTGGGTTGATAGGCCGGAGGTGGAAGCACGAACCAACGACGTGTGCAGCCGACCGGTACTAATAAGCCGACAACTTACACCACACCCCACCCCCCAACACTGTTGGGACCCTGGGTGGGGAACA
>NZ_BAAAOA010000049.1:0-989 GCF_039530085.1 Kocuria aegyptia | reverse complement strand
CAGGATGGAAGTTCCTACACCGTCCGTCCGCGCGAGAGAGCCCGTTCATGACCCACGTTAATGCACCCCTGACCCCGACCGGCCGGCTGCGCATGGTGTTGCGCCACCTCGACGAGGGGCTCCCGAAGGCCCACGTGGCCGCCGAGTTCCGCGTCAGCCGGCCCACGGTGTCGACCTGGGTGGCCCGCTACCTCGAGTCCGGCGAAGCCGGGTTGGCCGATCGTCCCTCGACTCCGCGGCGCAGCCCTCAGCGCACCCCGGCGGCGGTCGTGGAGTCGATCGAGGCTTTGCGCCGGGACCGGAAGTGGTCGGCCAGGCGCATCCACCGCCACCTGCTCGGGCTGGGACATCGGCTGCACCTGCGCACCGTGGGCCGGTGGCTGGCCCGCCTGGGCATCTCTCGGCTGCGCGACCTCACTCCGGACGGCGACGACCTGAGACGCTCACGGCAGCGCATTCGGGCTGCCTGGCCCGGGCACATGGTCCACCTGGATGTGAAGAAGGTCGGGCGGATCCCCGACGGCGGCGGCTGGCGGGCCCACGGCCGTGGCAGCGCTGCCGCCAAGCAGTCCAAGCGCGGGCCCGGGGCAAAGGTCGGCTACACCTATCTGCACTCGGCCGTGGACGGCTTCTCGAGGCTGGCCTACACCGAGGCCCTCGAGAACGAGCGGGCCACCACCACGATCGGGTTCTTCTGCCGTGCCCGGGCGTTCTTCGCCGCCCACGGCATCACCCGGCTGCACCGGGTGGTCACCGACAACGGCGCCAACTACCGGGCCAAGGACTTCACCCGGTGCGTGGAAGCTCTCGCCGGCCGGCACCAGCGGATCCGCCCCTACACGCCGCGCCACAACGGCAAGGTCGAGCGGTACAACCGGCTGCTGGCCGACGAGGTCCTCTACGTCCGCCCCTATCCCAGCGAACAGGCCCGACGGGAGGCGATCGGGGTGTGGGTGAACCACTTCAACTACCATCGGCCCCACACCGCC
>NZ_BAAAOA010000048.1:0-693 GCF_039530085.1 Kocuria aegyptia | reverse complement strand
CCTCCCCGACGGTGACCAGCACCGAGACCGCCATGCAGCGTTCCCCGGCCGAGCCGTAGGCCGCCGAGACCGCCGCATCGGCGGCCCCGTCCAGGTCCGCGTCGGGCATGACCACCATGTGGTTCTTCGCCCCACCCAGGGCCTGGACCCGTTTGCCGTAGGCGGCGGAGGTCTCGTAGATGTATTTGGCGATCGGGGTGGACCCGACGAAGGACACCGCCTTGACCAGCGGGTTGGTCAGCAGCTCGTCCACGGCTTCCTTGTCCCCGTGCACCACGTTGAGCACCCCGTCCGGCAGCCCGGCCTCGGCGAAGGCCTCGGCGATCCACACCGAGGCCGAGGGGTCGCGTTCGGAGGGTTTGAGGATCACGGTGTTGCCGGCCGCGATCGCGGTGGTGATCATCCACAGCGGGACCATGGCGGGGAAGTTGAACGGGGTGATGCACGCGACCACCCCGACCGGCTGGCGGATCTGGTGCACATCGACCCCGGTGGCGGCCTGTTCCAGGAACTCGCCCTTCATGTGGTGCATCAGCCCCGCGCAGAACTGCACGTTCTCCAGCCCGCGGGCGATCTCCCCGGCCGCGTCCGAGAGGACCTTGCCGTGCTCGGCGGTGATGATCGCGGCCAGTTCCGGGGTGCGCTCACGGATGATGTTCTCGACCTTGAACATGATCGCCGTCCGTTTCGCCA
>NZ_BAAAOA010000047.1:0-34592 GCF_039530085.1 Kocuria aegyptia | reverse complement strand
CTAGACAACTCCACACTCGACCCGGAGGTCTCTCCTGTCATCAACAACCTGGTGAGTCAGTACAACTAGTCCGCGCCCCGTCGGGCGCGCACCGCGGGCCCGTGGCGGGGGACCGTCCGGCTACCGTGGAGGTCATGCCCCGACCGAGCGAGCTCACCGTGCCCACCGAGACCGGACCGGGACGCCTGCTGGTCTCCCCCGCCGAGACCCCCACCGCCCTGCTGTGGCTCGGCCACGGCGCGGGCGGGGGTGCCGGGGCCCCGGACCTGTCCGCCCTCGCCGAGGAGCTCCCCCGCCACGGTGTCACGGTCGTGCGCCACGAGCAGCCATGGGTGCTGGCCGGCCGGCGGATCGCTCCCCGTCCGGCCGCCCTAGACGCCGGGTGGCTGGCCGCCGCCCCGGCCGTGGCCGGGCTGGCGGACGGCGTGCCCGTGGTCGTCGGGGGCCGCAGCGCCGGGGCGCGCGTGGCGTGCCGGACGGCCGGCGCGGTGGGCGCCTCCGCCGTGGTCTGCCTGGCCTTCCCCCTGCACCCGCCGGGCCGGCCGGAGCGATCGCGCGCCGAGGAGCTGCTGCGGCCCACGGTTCCCGTGCTCGTGCTGCAGGGGACGCGCGACGCCTTCGGAGCGGCGGACGAGGTCGCGGCCGCTGCGCACGGCGCGCCGGCGGTCGACGTCGTCCCCGTGGCGGGCGCCGACCACGCCCTGACGGTGCTCCGGTCCGGGCCCGTGGGCCAGGACGACACGCTCGCGCTGATCGCCGCGGAGGCGCGCCGCTTCCTGGGGCGGGCCCTGACGACCCGCTGAGCACCGGCGGGGGCTTCAGCGGCGCGCCGACCAGGACTACCGTGAGCACCACCGCGTCACCGCGACCCGCCCGCGAGCAGGGAGAGAACCGTCATGGCCCGCACCCCAGAACCCTCCGACCCGCACCAGCCCGCCGCCTCCCCCGGGGACGACCCGCAGGCCCCCGCCCGGGACGCGTCCGCCGCGGACCGCCCGGCGGCCGGCCGGGCACCGGCGCCCCGGCGGCAGGTGGCCACGGACCCCGCACTGGACGAGCACCCGAAGCAGGGCGTCTCCGGGGCCATGTGGACGGCCCTGATCCTCGGCCTGCTGATCCTGGTCCTGCTGCTGGTCTTCATCCTGCAGAACAACGTCCCCGCGGAGTTCAACTACCTGGGCTGGCAGTTCAGCCTCCCCCTGGGCGTCGCCATGCTGCTCGCGGCGGTCGCCGGTGCCCTCATCATGGGTCTCGTCGGCTCCGTCCGGCTCTTCAGGCTGGGCCACCGGGTGCGCAGGCTCGAGAAGGAGCGCGCCGACATCAAGCGTGCGCTGAGCTGACCACCTCGGCCGCCCGGTCCGGCGGCGGGCACCCGGCTCCCGCACCGCGGACGGCGCGGCGCACCGCGGCGTCGCCGTCGGTCGGGAGCGGGTGCGTCATGTCGTCCGTGCCGGGCCGGTCCGTTGCGCGGACGGCTTCAGGCAGTAGCCTGACAGCACCCCGAACGACAGGACGGTTCCCATGAGCTCCTCCGCACCCCCCGACGACCGCCCGGCACCCGAGGACGGTGAGGCGGTCGCCCCTGCGACCGTCGTCGACCTCACGAGCGGCACCGCCCAGATCACGCCCGTGCTCGTCGACGGTGAGTCCCGCTACGCCGTCGACCTGCCCGACCAGCCCCTGGACGACGACGACGTGGCGAGCCTCGCCGTCGCGCTGCAGGTGGCGCAGTCCGGTCCCGCCGTCCTGGTGGACGTCGAGGACTACCTCGAGGCGGAGGGGCCGCCGGAGGACGACGCCGACTACCAGCTGTAGGCGCCGGTGCGCTGCCGCGGCAGCGCACCGGCCCCTGCCCGCCCGGGTGCCGCGCAGAACACCGACGAGCCGCAGAACGCACTCGTGCGGAGCCCGCCCTGGCGGCCGGGCCCCCTTCTCGCCCACGATGGTGGTGCCGGCAGGGTGGGCCGTCGTGGACCCAGGGCGTGGGACCAGGCCCCTGTCGCAGCCGCACCGACGGGGGGAGACACGATGGACGACAGGACGGCGGGGGCGGGTCTGCGCGCGCCCACCGCGCCCAGGACGGCACCGGGAGGGGACAGGATCTCGGTGCTCGTCCGCATCGACCTGGAGGGCCGGCACGTGACGCTGGTCGTCACGGGCGTGCTGACCGGCACCAACCAGCAGGCGCTGGCGCCGCTCGTGCTGCGCGCCCGGGCGCTGTTCCCGGAGGCGGACATCACCGTGGACCTGAACCAGGCGCACGACGCGGAGCCCGAGGCCGTGGACCTGCTGCACTGGAGCCTCGACGCCGTCCAGCCGGTCACCGGACCGGTGCGGATCACCGCGCCGGTCCCGCCCCGGGACCAGCGACCGGTGGGCCGGCGAGGCGGGGGCACCCCGTGAGCACGTGGACTGCCGAGGCGACGGTCAGGACGGCCCGCAGGGTGGACGTCTCCGCGGTCGGCGACTTGAGCCGGATCGTCACGGCCGCGCGCTGCGTCGCCCGGAGCAGCGGGGCGCAGGGCGTCTGTCTCCGGATGACCGTGGAGGCCGGGACGAGGGCCGCTGCCTACGGCGCGGCCCTGTCCATGCTGGCCACCGAGGTGCTGCCGCACCTCGAGGGCGCGGACCTCACCGATCTGCGGATCGTGGCCGAGGACCTGGTCCCGGCCCCGGGGACGGAGGCCGTCCACCAGCTGGCGCGCTGACCGGCCGGGACGGCGGAGGACAACCGTGTCCACGGTCGGCGCCCGGGTGCGAGCGGCACATGCCGCGTGCTCTGCCGTCGTGGCACCACCCGGCGCCCCGCGGCCCGTCGGCCGCGCCGGGTGCGTGGCGGAGAGGATCGGGCGCCGCTGACCTCCGGCCGGTCCGGACGGCGGCGACCACGCCGCGGGTGCGGGACAATCGTCGTGTGGACGATCTGCACGTGCCTCCGGGCCCCGGCGCGCCCCGCGGTCTCAGGGTCCCGGCGGGAGAGCTGGTCGAGCGGTTCTCCCACGCCTCGGGACCGGGCGGCCAGGGCGTCAACACCGCCGACTCCCGAGTGCAGCTCTCCCTCGACCTGGCCACGACGACCGCGCTGAGCGACGCCCAGCGCGAACGCGTCCTCGACCGGCTCGCCGGGAGACTCTCGGGCACGGTGCTCACCGTCAGCGCCGCGGAGCACCGTGCGCAGCGGCGCAACCGGAGCGCCGCCAGGGAGCGCCTCGCCGCGCTGCTGCGCGAGGCCGTGGTCCCACCCCTCGCCCGGCGGCCGACCCGGCCCACGAGCGGCTCGCGGCGACGGCGGCTCGAGGGCAAGCACCGGCGCTCCGAGACCAAGCAGTACCGCAGGCGCCCCGGGCCGGAGTGAGTTGCGCGCCCGGCCCATCCGCGCGGCTCAGACGTTGAAGCGGAACTCCACCACGTCGCCGTCGCGCATGACGTAGTCCTTGCCCTCGATCCGGACCTTGCCCGCGGCCTTGGCCTCGGCCATGGACCCGGCGGCGTCGAGGTCCTCGAAGGAGACGATCTCGGCCTTGATGAAGCCGCGCTCGAAGTCGGTGTGGATGACGCCGGCCGCCTGCGGGGCGGTGGCGCCCACGGGGATGGTCCAGGCCCGCGACTCCTTGGGCCCGGCGGTGAGGTAGGTCTGCAGCCCGAGGGTGTGGAAGCCCGTGCGGGCGAGCTTGTCGAGACCGGCCTCGTCCTGTCCGGACATCTCCAGCATCTCCTTGGCCTCCTCCTCGTCCAGCTCCACGAGCTCGGACTCGAGCTTGGCGTCGAGGAACACGGCGTCGGCCGGCGCCACGAGCTCGCGCAGCTGCTGCTGCTTCGCCTCGTCGCCGAGCACGCCGTCGTCGGCGTTGAAGACGTAGATGAAGGGCTTGGCGGTGAGCAGGCTGAGGTCGCGCAGCTGGTCCACCTCGAGCTTCTCCTTCTCGGCCGCCCCGAAGATCGTGTCCCCGCGTTCCAGGACCGTCTGCGCCTGCTGCATGGCGGCGAGCTTGGCGGGGTCGGCCTTCTTGATCTTGACCTGCTTCTCGAGGCGCGGGATCGCGTTCTCGAGGGTCTGCAGGTCGGCGAGGATCAGCTCGGTGTTGATGGTCTCCATGTCCGAGGCGGGATCGACCTCACCGTCCACGTGGATGACGTCCGGGTCGTCGAACGCCCGGACCACCTGGGCGATCGCGTGGGCCTCCCGGATGTTGGCGAGGAACTGGTTGCCCAGCCCCTCCCCCTCGGACGCGCCCTTGACGATGCCGGCGATGTCCACGAAGGACACGGTCGCGGGCAGGATCCGCTCGGACCCGTGGATCTCCGCGAGCCGACCCAGCCGGGGGTCCGGCAGGTTGACCACGCCGATGTTCGGCTCGATGGTCGCGAACGGATAGTTCGCCGCCAGGACGGTGTTGCGGGTCAGCGCGTTGAACAGGGTGGACTTGCCGACGTTGGGCAGTCCGACGATTCCGATAGTAAGAGCCACGGGAGACCATCCTACCGGCCGGGCCGGCCCGCACGTCCCGCCGGCTCCGGGACCCGTGACCGATGTCATGGGCGTGTCGTGACATCCGGTGCTTCCGGCGCGGCGCGGAGTGGAGCAGAGTCGGGGCATGAGAACCGCTCCGTCCACCAGCACCGCACCGCACGCGAGCCCCGGCGGCACCCCGGCCGGCTATCCGGCCGTCGACGTCACCGGCGTCCGGAAGGGCTTCGGGCGCGGCGAGCACCGCGTCCGGGCAGTCGACGGCGTGACCCTGCGCGTGGAGCGCGGCGAGGTGGTCGCGCTGCTCGGGCCCAACGGGGCGGGGAAGACCACCCTCCTCGACATGGTGCTGGGCTTCACCGATCCCGACGACGGCACCGTGCGCACCCTGGGTGCCGCGCCGCGGGAGAGCGTGCGGGCCGGGCGGATCGGCGCGGTCCTGCAGACCGGGGGGCTGCTCGACGACCTGTCCGTGCGGGAGACGGTCGCGATGGTCGCGACCCTGCACCGGGACCCCCTGCCCGTGGACGAGGCCCTGGACCGGGCCGGGGCCGCCGGGTTCGCCCGGCGGAAGGTCTCCAAGTGCTCGGGCGGCGAGCAGCAGCGGCTGCGCTTCGCGCTGGCCCTGCTGCCCGAGCCCGACCTGCTCGTCCTCGACGAGCCGACCGCCGGGATGGACGTCGGCGCCCGGCGGGAGTTCTGGGCCGCGATGCACGCCGAGGCGGAGCGCGGCCGGACGGTCGTGTTCGCCACCCACTACCTCGACGAGGCCGAGGAGTTCGCCGCGCGCACCGTGGTGCTCAAGGGCGGGCGGGTGGTCGCGGACGCCGCCACCGCCGAGGTCCAGGCCCTGGCCGGTCACCGGGTGGTGAGCTTCCGCTGGGCCGGGCCCGGGCCCGTCGTCGTCCCGGGGGCGACCCCGCTGGACCCCGTCGGCGGACGCCGGCGGCTCACGGGCCCCGACACGGACGCCATCGCCCGGCACCTGCTCGCGACCCCGGGCGCGAGCGAGCTCGAGATCACCCACGCCGGGCTGGAGGAGGCCTTCCTGGGCCTCACCGCCGACTGACCGCGCCTGCGAGGCCCGCCCCAGCTCCCGTCCCCGTCCCCGGAGGATCCGCACCATGAGCATCGCCTATGCCGCCCACGACCTGCGCCGCAACGTGCGCATGGTCGAGAACACGTTCTTCATCGTGGTCCTGCCCGCCGTGCTGTACGTGATGTTCACGGCGCTGGGTGACTTCTCCGACCTGCCGGTGGGTCACGGCAACGCCGGCGGGTACAACATGATCTCGATGGCTGTCTACGGGGCGGTCACCGCGACCACCTCGATCGCCGGCTCCGCCGCCGTGGAGCAGGCCCGCGGCTGGGGCCGGCAGATCGGGCTCACCCCGGCGCCGCGCAACGGGTACGTGCTGGCCAAGGTGGCCGTGGCCCTGGCCATGGCCGTGCTGCCGGTCCTCGTGGTCTACGCGGTGGGCGCAGCGACCGGTGCCGAGCTGGGCGGCTGGCGCTGGCCCGCCACCGCCGCGATCGTGGTGGCCGGCTCCTCGGTGTTCGCCCTCTACGGCCTGGCGGCCGGGCTGCTGTTCCGCTCCGAGTCCGCGGTCGGCGCGGCCTCGGGGATGCTCGTGGTGCTCAGCTTCTTCGGCAACCTCTTCGTCCCGCTCACCGGGGTGATGCTCGACATCGCGCGGTTCACCCCGCTCTACGGCTTGGCCGGGCTGGCCAGGTACCCGCTCGTGGAGGGCGACGTCGTGGCCACCAGCGGGCCTCCTGTGGAGTCCGACCCGCTCTGGTGGCTGCTGCTCAACACCGGGGTCTGGGCGGTGGTCTTCGCCGCTGTGGTGCTGCTGGCCGTGCGCCGGAGCACGGCTCGGCGATGACGCCCCGGCGACCCCCGGCCGGGAGGCTGCCGGCCGAGGACCCCTCGTGGTGGTTCGCCGCGATCTGGCTGGTGTTCCTGGTGCTGCCGGTGGGCGCGCTCGTGGACTCCGCCGCCGGGCCGCCGCAGCGGGTCCTGGCCGGTGTCGCCCTGCTCGCCTTCACCGTGGTCTACGCCCTTGCCTTCCGCAACCCCCGCCTGCTCCCCCTGCGCGCGGAGCCGGCCAACACCCTGGGCTGGTTCTGCCTGCTCACCGTGCTCGTCCTGCTCACGGTGCCGGCCCTGGGGGTGTGGGCGTTCGCGATGACCCAGTACCTCTCGGCCCTCTGCGCGTTCCGGCTTCCCCTTCGCCAGGCGCTCACCACCCTGGTGGTGCTCCTGGCGGCCGTGCTCGGCGTGGTCCTGGGCGGGCTCCTCCCGACCGGCAACACGTGGGTGCTGGTCATGTACGGCACGTCCACCGTGATCATCGGCGGCATGCGTCTGCTCGTGCACCGCGACGAGCAGCACCTGGCGCTGGCCTCGGAGCTGGCCCTCGTCCGCGAGCGGGAGGAGGTGGCGCGGGACGTCCACGACATCCTGGGGCACTCCCTGACGGTCATCGCGCTCAAGACGGAGCTCGCGCAGCGGCTGCTCGACCGGGAGCCGGAGCGGGCCCGTGCCGAGCTCGACGACGTGCTGCGGCTGTCCCGCGAGTCGTTGGCCGGGGTGCGTTCCACGGTGGGCCGGCTGCGCACCCCGGACTTCGCCGAGCAGGTCGAGGCCGCGTGCACGGCCCTGGCCGCCGCCGGGATCGAGGCCGACGTCGACGGCCGCCCCGAGAGCGTGACCGGCTCCCGCCGCGGGGTGCTCGCCTGGGCGCTGCGCGAGGCGGTGACCAACGTGGTCCGGCACAGCGGCGCCACGCGCTGCACGGTGCGGTGGACGCCGTCGGGGCTGACCGTGGCGGACGACGGCGACGGCGTCCTGGCCCCGGAGGGCAACGGCCTGCGCGGTCTGCGGGAGCGGGTGGGCCGGGCCGGCGGCACGGTGGCCGTGCGCGGCGGGGACGGGGACGAGGGCACCGTGCTGGAGGTGCGGTTCCCGTGAGCGCGCCCATCCGGCTGCTGCTGGCCGACGACCAGCACCTGGTGCGCGGGGCCCTCGCCGCACTGCTGGAGCTCGAGGACGACCTCGAGGTGGTCGCCCAGGTCGCCGCCGGGGACGAGGTCCTCGCCGCCGTGCGCCGGCACCGTCCCGACGTGGCCCTGCTGGACATCGAGATGCCCGGCGTGGACGGCATCGAGGCCGCGCGCCTGGTCGTGGCCGAGGACCTGGGCTGCCGCTGCCTCATCGTCACGACCTTCGGGCGCCCGGGCTACCTGCGGCGTGCGATGGAGGCCGGCGCGAGCGGGTTCGTGGTCAAGGACACCCCGGCGGCCCAGCTGGCGGAGGCCGTCCGCCGCGTGCACGCCGGGCTGCGTGCCGTGGACCCCGCCCTGGCGGAGGAGAGCCTCGTCAGCGGGGCCAGTCCCCTCAGCGCCCGGGAGCAGGAGGTGCTGCGGGCCGCCGCGGACGGTGCCAGCGTCAAGCACGTCTCGGCGCTGCTCCGGCTGTCCCCGGGCACCGTGCGCAACCACCTCTCGAGCGCCATCGGCAAGACCCACACCAGCAACCGTTCGGAGGCGTGCCGGGTGGCGCGGGAGAACGGGTGGCTCTGAGCGCCGCTGCCGTGCGGTGTCCGGTCGGCGTGCCACACTGCTGGGCATGACCGTCAGCCTCGTCGTCGTCCTCGTCCTGCTCGCCCTGCTCATGGGTGCCCTCCTGGGCGCCGCCGTCGCGCGCACCCGGTCCGCCCGGGACCTGCGGTCGGCCGAGGAGGAGCGGGCCGGGCTGCAGGCCGAGCTCGCCGCCGTCCAGGACCGGCTCGTGGACCTGGCCTCGGAGCGGGCGGCGGCCGTCGAGGCGCGCGCCCAGCTCGAGGACCGGCTCCGGGACGCCGACGCCCGCTCCGTGCAGGACAACAACGTCCTGCGGGCCCTGGCCCCGGTGGCCCACCAGCTGCGCTCGGTCGAGGAGCACGTGAGCGCGCTCGAGCGGGACCGGGCCGAGCAGTACGGCGGCATCACCCAGGCGCTCGCCCACACCCGCGAGGTGGGCGACCACCTGCGCACCGCGACCACGTCCCTGTCCTCCGCCCTGCGCTCGGGCTCCGCGCGAGGAACCTGGGGCGAGGTGCAGCTGCGCCGGGTGGTCGAGGCCGCGGGGATGACCGCGCACGTCGACTTCCGCGAGCAGGTCGCCTCCAACGGCACCACCGCGGACGGCGAGCGCAGCGCGATCCGCCCGGACATGGTCGTGCACCTGCCGGGGGGCCGCGACATCGTGCTGGACGCCAAGGCGCCCATGACCGCCTACCTGCGCGCCCAGGACGCCGAGGACGACGCCGGGCGCCGGGCGCAGCTCGCCGGTCACGCGAAGGCCGTGCGCGGGCACGTGGACGCGCTGGCCTCGAAGAAGTACTGGGAGGCGCGGGACGCCTCCCCCGAGCTGGTGCTGTGCTTCCTGCCGGCCGAGTCGGCGCTGTCGGCGGCCCTGGACGCGGACCCGACCCTGCTGGACCACGCCGCGAGCCGCAACGTGGCCCTCGTGTCCCCGGTCTCGCTGCTCGCCTCGCTCAAGGCCGTGGCGTTCACCTGGCGGCAGAACGGGCTCACGGAGAACGCCAAGGAGCTCTTCGACCTCTCCCGCCAGCTCTACGAGCGGCTGGGCACGGTCGGCAAGCACCTCGACGACATGGGCCGGTCGCTGCAGAAGTCGGTCGAGACCTACAACCGGCTCACGGGGTCCGTGGAGACCCGGGTGTTCCCCACGGCACGGCGGATCAACGACCTCGACCCCACGCTCGCGGAGGACGACCGGCTCACCACCCGCCCGCTCGTGGTGGCGCCGCGCCCGCTCACGGCGCCGGAGTTCACCGCGGCCGCGCAGCTGCCGGAGCCGGTGGACCGTCCGGACCGCTCCGGTCCGGGCGGCACCGTGCCGGGCCCGCTCGACGAGCGCGCGGCGGGCTGAGCGGGCTCGACCGCCCAGGGACCGGGGCGCCCGCGGGTCGGTGCGAGGAACCGGCCGGATGGCTCAGCGCGTGGGGCGGGCCCCCCGGCCGCCGAGCCGGTGGGAGGTGTCCCCGGCCGCGGTGAGCCGGGCGCGCAGCTCCTTGGGCAGGGAGAACAGGACGTCCTCCTCGGCCGTGACGACCTCCTCGACCTCCCCGTAGCCGTAGTCGGCGAGCAGCCGCAGCACGTCCTTGACGAGGACCTCCGGCACGGAGGCGCCGGAGGTGACGCCCACGGTGGCGACGCCCTCGAACCAGGACTCGTCGACCTGGTTGGCGAAGTCCACGCGCTCGGCGCGGCGGGCGCCGTACTCGAGGGCGACCTCCTTGAGCCGCACGGAGTTCGAGGAGTTCGCCGAGCCCACGACGATCACGAGGTCCGCGTCCGGGGCGATCTTCTTGATCGCGGTCTGCCGGTTGGAGGTCGCGTAGCAGATGTCGTCGCTGGGCGGGTCCTGCAGCGACGGGAAGCGCTCACGAAGCTTCTGCACGGTCTCCAGGGTCTCGTCCACGCTGAGGGTGGTCTGGGACAGCCACACGACCTTGTCCGGGTCGCGGACCACGACCTGGCCGACCTCGTCGGGGCTGTTCACCACCTGGATGTGCTCAGGGGCCTCGCCGGCGGTGCCCTCGACCTCCTCGTGGCCGTCGTGGCCGATCAGCAGGATGTCGTAGTCGCTCTTGGCGAAGCGCACGGCCTCGCGGTGCACCTTGGTCACCAGCGGGCACGTGGCGTCGATCGTGTGCAGGTCGCGGGACCTGGCCGACTCCACCACGGCCGGGGAGACGCCGTGGGCGGAGAAGATCAGCAGGGACCCCTCGGGGACCTCGTCGGTCTCGTCGACGAACACCGCGCCCTGCTCCTCCAGGGTGCTCACCACGAACCTGTTGTGCACGATCTCCTTGCGCACGTACACCGGGGCGCCGTAGTGCTCGAGCGCCTTCTCCACGGCGATGACCGCGCGGTCCACGCCGGCGCAGTAGCCGCGGGGGGACGCGAGCAGGACCTTTTTCGGCCCGGCCACGGGGGCGGCGGCGGCCACGTCCTCGGGCGAGCGCCGGGCACGGGGGACGGTGGGCATGGAGAGCGCAACGGTGGTCGGCATGGCCTCCATGCTACGCGGTGGGGCGGGACCGTCGCCGTGATCCGCCCGACACCAGGATGGCCCCGACGAGGCCCACGACGCCCGTGATCCCGGCTGCCCAGGCGGCCGTGGCCATCTGCTCCCCGAGGGAGCCGGTGAGCAGGACGACGACGCGGTCGGCGGCGAGCCGGACCACCGGGTCGCCGCCGAGCATGCCGGAGGCCCGCTGCACGCCCTGCTCCACGGCCAGCCACACGACGCCCAGCCCGGCCAGCGTCCCGAGCCCGAGCACCGCGAGCACGGCGAAGCGGTGCCGGGACACCAGCAGCGCGAGCACCGCGAGCACCGCGGCGGTCCACGTGAGCGGGACGGCCAGGTCGGTGAGCCGGGTCCCCGCCTCGATCAGGCGCCCGGTGTTCGACCCCGGGACGGTGATCCGGCTCTCCCGGTCCGTCAGGCCGATGTCCACGCCCACGGCCCGCTGCACGGCCGCGTCGACCTCCTGGAGGACCGGGCCGATGTCCAGCACGAGGTCCTTCGGCGGCTCCTCCACCCCGCCGTCCACGGGGACGTTGGCCTCGTGGGTGCGGGTGAGGGCCTCCGTCCACGCGCGCTGGTACGCAGGGTCCGAGGTGAGGTCCGCGGCGACGTCGGCGGCCCGGCGGACGGCGTCCTCGAGGATCCGGTCGAGGAACCCGACGCCGGTGGCCCGTTCCCCCACGACCCGGTCCGCCACCTGCCCCACGGCGGTGCGGGCCAGCTTCTCCTGGAACGGCCGGTCCTCGGCGAGGGTGCCCACCACCCGGGTGAAGCCGTCGCGGGAGACCACGGTGTCCTGGGCCCAGTGCAGGGGCACGAGCAGGGCCACGAGGGACGCGGCGGCCAGGCCGAGGACCGTGCCGAGGCCGGTGCGCAGGACGGCCGCGGCGCGTCGCCGGGAGCGGTCTCCGGAGGCGAGGGGTGCTGAGGGGGTCACGGAACCACTGTACGCACGACCGGGAGCGTGCACGGCTGTCCCCGCCGGGTGGTAAGCATGAGGCATGACGTATCTGGAGCCGCAGCAGGACGCACCGGCGGGCGGCGGACGAGAGCTGCCCTCGCGGGCGGACCGGACCACCCCGGAGAACCCGTGGCCGCTGCGGATGCTCTCCGAGAACCTGCACGCCTACATCGCCCGCTGCGCGCCCACCTGGGTGGAGGGGCAGATCATCGAGCTCAACCGGCGCGCCCGCGTCACTTACGTGACCCTGCGGGACGTCGACGCCGAGATCTCCGTGCCCGTGACCCTGTTCGCCAACGAGACCGCCCACCTGGACCGCCCGCTGGAGAAGGGGATGCGGGTGGTCGCCCAGCTCAAGCCGGACTTCTGGGCGAAGACCGGCCGCCTGTCCATGCTGGGCCGCGGCATCCGCCCGGTGGGGCTGGGCGACCTGCTGGAGCGGCTCGAACGGCTGCGCCGGGCGCTCGCCGAGGAGGGGCTCTTCGACACCGCCCGGAAGAAGCCGCTGCCGCTGCTCCCCCGCCGGGTCGGGCTCGTCACAGGACGCAACTCCGACGCCGAGAAGGACGTCATCCGCAACGCGTCCCTGCGCTGGCCGGCCGTGGACTTCGAGGTCCGAGAGGTCGCCGTGCAGGGCTCCGGCGCGGTGCGCGCGGTGACCCAGGCGCTGCGCGAGCTCGACGGCATGCCCGAGGTGGACGTCATCGTGATCGCCCGCGGCGGCGGGTCCTTCGAGGACCTGCTGGCCTTCAGCGACGAGTCCCTGATCCGCGCCGTGGCGGCCGCCGGGACCCCGGTGGTCAGCGCCATCGGGCACGAGAACGACCAGCCGCTGCTCGACTGGGTGGCCGACCTGCGGGCCTCGACCCCCACGGACGCCGGCAAGCGGATCGTCCCCGACGTCGTCGAGGAGCGCGCCGGGGTGGCCCGGGCACGAGCGGGCCTGGACCGCGCCGTGCGGGGCTTCCTGGACCGGGAGGCCGCCGGCCTCGCCGCCGTGCGCTCCCGGCCCGCCCTGGCCCAGCCGGAGGACATGATCCTGCTCCGGGAGGAGGACGTGGACCGGTGGCGCACCCGGGCGCTGTCCGCCGTGGACTCCCGCACGCTGCGGGAGCTCGACGCCGTGCGCCACCTGCGCGCCCGGGTGCGGGCGCTGTCCCCCCAGGAGACCCTGCAGCGCGGCTACGCCGTGGTCCTGGACACCTCCGGCACCGTGGTCACCGACGCGGCCGCCGTGCGCGCCGGGGACCTGCTGGGGGTGCGCCTGGCCGCGGGCGAGCTCGGCGTGCGCACCGAGACCGTCTCCGCCCGGCGCCCGGGCGAGCGCCCGGGCTCCCCCTGACCCACCGCGGCACCGACGCCCCGACCGTCCCCGACCCTTCCGAACGAGAGGCGCCCCCATGGCGAGCACCGACCACCCCGCAGCACCCGACCTGTCCGACATCGCCGGCCTGGGCTACGAGCAGGCCCGTGAGGAGCTCGTCCAGGTCGTCTCCCGGCTCGAGGCCGGGGGCACGTCCCTCGAGGAGTCCCTCGCGCTCTGGGAGCGCGGCGAGGCCCTGGCCACCCGGTGCGAGCAGTGGCTCGACGGCGCCCGTGAGCGGCTCGACGCGGCCCGGACCCGGCGCGCGGACGCCGACGGCGACAGCGGCGACGAGGGCGACGGGCGCGGCTGAGCCCTCCTCCGCCGCGGGGTCAGAGCTCGGCGAGGCGCCGGCGCGCGTCCTCGACGTCGTAGCCGGGGTCCGGCCAGTCGAGCCGCAGGCCCCGGAGCGCGGAGATCAGCAGGTCCTGGACCACGGCCCGGGCGTACCACTTCCGGTCGGTGGGCACCACGTACCAGGGCGCGTGGTCGGCGTCGGTCGCGTCGATGGCCCGCTCGTAGGCGGCCATGTAGGTGTCCCACCGGCTGCGCGCCTCGAGGTCCGAGGGGTCGAACTTCCACTGCTTCGTCCGATCACCGATGCGGGCGAGGAGGTTCTCCCGCTGCTCAGCCAGGCCAAGGTGCAGGAACACCTTGACGAGGACCACCCCGTCGTCGGCGAGCTCCTGCTCGAAGTGCCGGATCTCGGTGTAGCGCCGCTCGAGCTGCCGGTCGTCGAGCACGTCGTGCACCACGGGCACGAGCACGTCCTCGTAGTGGGAGCGGTCGAAGGCGCCGATCACCCCGGGGCGGGGCAGCTGGCGCCGCACCCGCTGCAGGAAGTGCTGGGCTGCCTCCTCCTCGGTGGGCCGGCCGAAGCCGTGGGTGTGCACCCCGTGCGGGCTGAGCCCGCCCAGCACGTGCTGGATGACGCCGCCCTTCCCGGAGGTGTCCATGCCCTGCAGCACGAGCAGCACCCGGTGCCGGGCGCCCACCGTGGCGTTGGCGTAGATCTGGCGCTGCAGCTCGGACAGCTCGGCGTCCCGGGCCGCCCGCAGCTCGGTGCCGAGCTTCTTGTTCCCCGCGAACCCCGGGGTGGATGCGGTGTCCACGGCGTCCAGGGACAGTCCCGGCCGGGCACGCAGCAGGGGACGCACGTCCTGTTCGAACCCGGTGCCGGGACTGTGGTCGGCTGCGCCCATGCGGGACCTCCTGGGAGTGCGGGGCGGGCCGCGGCGCGGCCCGCCGGTCACTGGCGGTAGTTGCCGAGGAACTCCTCGATCCGGTCCAGCGCCGTGGCGAGCATCTCCACGGCCGGCAGGGTGACGAGCCGGAAGTGGTCGGGCTCGGGCCAGTTGAACGCCCGGCCGTGGCTGACGAGGATCTTCTGCTCCTTGAGCAGGTCCAGGGCGAACTTCTCGTCGTCGACGATGTTGAACTTCTCCACGTCGAGCTTCGGGAACAGGTAGAGGGCGCCGTCGGCCTGCTTGCAGGACACGCCGTCGATCTCGTTGAGCCGCCGGTGGGCGAGGTCGCGCTGGGCCTTGAGCCGCCCGCCCGGGAGGATCAGGTCGTTGATCGACTGGTAGCCGCCCAGGGCGGTCTGGATCGCGTGCTGGGCCGGGACGTTGGCGCACATGCGCATGTTGGCAAGCAGCTTGATGCCCTCGATGAAGCTCTCGGCCTTCCAGTTGGGCCCGGTGATCGCCAGCCACCCGGCGCGGTATCCCGCCACCCGGTAGGCCTTGGACAGCCCGGAGAAGGTCAGGCACAGCACGTCCTCGCCGGTGAGGGTCGCGGTGTTGACCATCTCGGCGGCGTCGTAGGTGATCTTCTCGTAGATCTCGTCGGAGAACAGGATCAGCTCGTGCTCCGCGGCGAGGTCCACGATGGTCTGCAGCACCTCGCGGGAGTACACCGCGCCGGTGGGGTTGTTCGGGTTGATGATCACGATGCCGCGGGTGTTGGGTGTGATCTTGGCCGCGAGGTCCTCCAGGTCCGGGTTCCAGTCGTTGTCCTCGTCGCACCGGTAGTGCACGGGGGTGCCGCCGGACAGCGCCACGGAGGCGGTCCACAGCGGGTAGTCCGGGGACGGGATGAGGATCTCGTCGCCGGGGTTGCACAGCGCCTGCAGCGTCATGGTGATGAGCTCGGAGACGCCGTTGCCGAGGTAGACGTCGTCGGTGTCGAGGTTCATGATCCCGCGCGTCTGGTAGTACTGCACCACGGCCGTGCGCGCCGAGTAGATGCCGCGGGAGTCCGAGTAGCCCTGCGCGTTGGGCAGGTTCTTGATCATGTCCACGAGGATCGCGTCGGGCGCCTCGAAGCCGAACGGCGCGGGGTTGCCGATGTTGAGCTTGAGGATCCGGTGGCCCTCCGCCTCCATGTGCTCCGCCTGCTCCAGCACCGGGCCACGGATGTCGTAGAGGACGTTCTTGAGCTTGTCGGACTGCTTCACCACTGACATGCGGTACACCTTACCCCCGGGCCGGACGGCCTCCGGGGCACCGCTCAGTGCGCCGCTCAGGTGTCGTCGCCGCCCTCGAGCCAGTACCGCGCGGCCTCCTCGGGCGTGTACGGATCGCGGGCGGAGGTCATCCGGGTCATCAGCACCAGGTCGTCGGTGCCGATCTGCGCGGAGACCGCGTCCACGACGTCCGCGGCCGCGTCCGGCAGGTCCTCCGCGGCCACGGGGACCAGGCGCTGCGGGACGAAGTTGTTGAGCGGGTCGGCCAGGACCACGAGGGCGTTGTCCTCGATCGCCGGCGAGGCCGTGAACAGGGCCGCGGCCTGCACCCGGTCCTCGAGCAGCGCGTCCACGAGCTCGTCCTGGCTGCCGAACGGCACGAACCTGCCGGGCACGCACTCGTAGGCCTCCTCCAGGCCCTCCGGGCCGTACGAGCGGCCGGCGAAGTCGAGGTCGGTGCCCAGGGCCAGCTCGTCGCACACCGGGCCGAGGTCCTCCAGGTCGGCGAGCCCGTGCTCGACGGCCGTCGGCCGGGTCACGACGACCGCCACCGTGTTCTCCGCCGGGGCCGGCGAGAGGGTCCGCAGTCCCTCGGGGAGGACATCCTGCACCCCGGCCAGGACGTCGTCGTCGTCCGCGCGCTCCGCCCCCAGCCCCAGCAGCTCGGAGAGGTCCTCGGCGAGCCCGCCGTCCTCGGCGTCCGGGGACGGCGTGGGGGTGGGCGTCGCGCTGTCCGTGGGCGCCGCCGTGGCCGGGCCCACCGGGGCCCGGCCACGCAGGTGCAGGTAGAGGTTGCCGGAGTAGTCCGCGGCGAGCTCCACGTCCCCCCGTTCGAGGGCCCCGAGGTAGTCGGCGCGGTCGGTGCCGGCGTCCACCACGCTCGCGTCGAAGCCGGCCTCCCGGAGCCGCCCGGCGTAGACGTGGGCGAGCACGGCCGTCTGCCCGGTGGACCCCGCGGCGATCCGGACCGGTTCCGCGGTGGGGGACGTCGCGGGGGCCGGGGGGAACTCCGGGTTCCCGCCGCCGCACCCGGTGAGCGCGGCGACGGCGAGCAGGCCCGCGGTGGTGCGACGCCGGCTCACCGGCCCTCCCCCGTCCCCGCGGGGTCCGCAGGACTCGCGGGGACGAGCCCCGCCAGTTCGAGGCCCACGGGCACGAGGCCGACCAGGGGCAGCTGCGGCAGCGCCGCCAGGGGGAACCAGCGGGCCTCGTCGGAGGACCCGCCCTGCTCCGACGTGAGCGTCCCGCCGGTGATGTGGGCGCGGTAGATCACGCGCAGGGCGTGGAAGGGCCGGTCGCGGCCGTCCAGCCGCTCGCCGGCGTCCATGTGACGGCTGTGCACGCCGAGCAGCTCGTCGAGCTCCACGGTGAAACCCGTCTCCTCGCGGACCTCCCGGAGCGCCGTCTGCGCGGGCTGCTCCCCGATCTCCATGCCGCCGCCGGGCAGGCTCCACGCCCCCCGCAGCGAGGGATGGCGGGGATTCCAGTGGCTGAGCAGCACCGCCCCGTCCTGGACGATCACGGCGTAGGCACCCACCCGGGTGTCCATGGGGAAACTCATGCCCCCCATTCTAGGAATGCCCGGGGCGGGGCGCCGACAGCGCGCGGCCGGGCGGAGCCGCTCCCGGTGGGTCCGTCGCGGTGCCGTGCGGGGAGCCCGCCGCTCCGCGACGGCCGCCGCCGGGGCGCGCGTCCGTCCCGGGGGCGCTCGCAGGACCCGGGATAATGGGCGCGTGAGCATCGTCGACAACGCCGTCTACCGGGGCGGGCAGCGCATCGCGTCGCCTGCCACGCTGGAGGAGACCTACCGGCTGCTCGCGGGGCTGCGGGCCGAGGACCCCCGCTGCACCGAGGCCGGGGAGCACTGCGTCCTCGTCTGGATCGGCCTGTACCGCCCCTCCCAGGAGGAGCTCGACTCCCTGGCCGAGCAGTTCGGGCTGCACGAGCTCGCCGTGGAGGACATCCGGCAGGCCCAGCAGCGGCCCAAGCTCGACCGCTACGGCACCACCCTTTTCACGGTGCTGCGCCCCGCCGTCTACCAGGACGCCACGGAGACGGTCGACGTCGGGGAGATCCACATCGTCACGGGCCCCGGCTTCGTGATCACCGTCCGGCAGTCCGAGCACGGGCGGGTCGGGCGGGTCCGGTCCCGGGTGGAGTCGCAGCCCGTGCTGCTGGGCACCGGCGCGGAGGCAGTGCTCTACGCGGTGCTCGACCAGACCGTGGACGACTACTACCCCGTGGTGGAAGGGCTCGAGAACGACATCGACGAGATCTCGGACGCCCTGTTCTCCGGTTCCGCCGACGGCGGCGTCTCGCGGCGCATCTACCAGCTCACCCGGGAGGTCAGCACGTTCCACCGGGCGGTCGCACCGCTGGAGATGGAGCTGCGGCAGTTCCTCGAGGAGCTCGCCGACGCCGGCGCGGCCCGGGAGCTGCAGCACAGCCTGCGCGACGTCCTGGACCACCTGATCCTCGTGAACAACAAGGTCGAGGCCTTCCAGTCGTCCCTCACCAACGCCCTGATGCTCGACTCCGCCCAACTCGCCGCCCGGCAGAACGAGGCCGCGATCGAGCAGAACGAGCAGATGAAGCGGATCTCGTCCTGGGCGGCGATCCTGTTCGCGCCCTCGATCATCGGCTCCGTGTACGGGATGAACTTCCGGCTCATGCCGGAGCTGACGTGGGTGTGGGGCTATCCCATGGCCCTGGTGCTGATGCTGCTGACGGGTGTGGTGCTCTACACCGTGTTCCGGCTCAAACGGTGGTTGTGACCATCCCGGTCACCGCTGCCCGCGCTTGCGGCGGGCGGCGTCGGACAGGCCCCGGCGGTTGCGCAGCACCCGCTTGAGCACCCACCAGGCGACGAGGGCCGCCACGGTGACGACCACGATCCGGGAGAGGATCCCGGCGTACTGCTCGGCGAGGTGCCAGTTCTCGCCGAGGTGGTACCCGGCGAGCACGAAGATCGTGTTCCAGATGAGGGAGCCCGCCGCGGTGAGCAGGACGAAGGCGCCGAAGGACATCCGTTCGATGCCGGCAGGGACCGAGATCAGCGACCGGAAGACGGGGACCATGCGCCCGAAGAAGACCGCGGCCTTCCCGTGCCGTTCGAACCACGCCTCGGTGCGGTCGAGGTCGTGCAGGTCGACGAGCGGCATCCGATCCACGACGGCCCGCAGCCGGCGGCGGCCGAGCGCAGCGCCGATCCAGTAGAGCGCCACCGCGCCGACCACCGAGCCCAGGGTCGTCCAGAAGATGGCCCCGGCCAGCGAGAAACTGCCCTGGCTCGCGGTGAAACCCGCCAGCGGGAGGATCACCTCCGACGGCAGCGGGGGGAAGAGGTTCTCGAGCGCGACGAGCAGCCCGGCGCCGGGGGCGCCGATGGCCTCCATGACGTCGACGGCCCAGTCGGCGATCCCGCTCAGCGACTCGGCGCCGGAGCCCTGGGCCTCGGCGCTGCGGGCCGCGAGGACGGCCGCGGCCGGATCGGTGGCGGCGGTCGGGGCGGGGCTGGGTACGGTCATGGGTCCTCGGTGGTGGACGGGGGCGGCGGCCCGGTGGGTGCAAGTCCCCATTGTGCCCGACGTGCCTCCGGGACGGCTGGACGGCCGCCGGGCCCCGGGCGACGTTCGTTACGCTTCCCCCATGCTCCTCCCCGTCCCCCTGCCCCTGTCCTCCCCCGCGCCGGCCCTCGACCCGATGTGGGAGTTCTGGCTCGACAAGCCGCTGCGGATCCTGCTGGTGCTGCTGGGCGCCTCCCTCCTGGCCGCCGTGGTGCGGCTGCTGATCCGCCGCGTCACCGGCGGGATCGCGAAGGGCACCCGGTCGCGGATCGTGCGCCGGATGGAGCGGGGCAGGCCGCGCTGGGTCGAGGACGCAGGCCTGGCCGGCGCGCGGCAGTCCCAGCGCGCCCACACCATCGGGTCGGTGCTCTCGTCGGTGGGGACGGTGGTGATCTGGGCCGTCGCCCTGGTGATGATCATCTCAGAGCTCGACTACGACATCGGTCCCGTCCTCGCGTCCGCCGGCATCGCCGGCGTGGCCCTCAGCTTCGGGGCGCAGTCCCTGGTGAAGGACTACCTGTCCGGGATCTTCATGGTCGCGGAGGACCAGCTCGGCATCGGGGACGTCGTCGACCTCGGCGAGGCCAGCGGGACCGTCGAGTCGGTGGGGCTGCGCGTGACCCAGGTCCGGGATGTCAACGGCACCCTGTGGCACGTGCGCAACGGGGAGATCCTGCGCGTGGGCAACCAGTCCCAGGGCTGGGCCCGCTGCGTGCTGGACCTGCCGGTGCCCTACGACACGAACATCGAGCTGGTGACGGAGCTGATCCTGCACGAGGCGGCCCTGCTGCGGGACGACCCGAAGGTCGGCGAGTTCATCACCGAGGACCCGGAGGTGTGGGGCGTCGAGGCCGTGACCGGCGAGTCCGTCACCGTGCGCGTGGCGGTCCGCACCGTTCCCCTCAAGCAGTGGGACGTGGCCCGGGCGCTGCGGCTGCGGATCAAGAAGATGCTGGACCGCGAGGGACTGCACGTGCCCCTGCTGAACCAGACCCTGGTGCGGCAGGCCGACGCCGCCGCCCCCGGTCCGCCGGAGACGGGTCAGGTCCGGGCCGTCCGGCGCGATGTGCCAGGATCGGACACATGAGCATCGTGAAGATCAACGCCATCACCGTCCCCGCCGACTCCGGCGACGAGCTGGGCCGGCGCTTCGCCGCCCACAGCGGCTCCATGGCCGGGGTCGCGGGCTTCGAGGGCTTCGAGCTGCTGCGGCCCACGGACGGGCGCACCCAGTGGCTCGTGCTCACCCGCTGGGCCGACGAGGAGTCCTACGACGCCTGGCGGTCCTCGCAGGACTTCGCCCGCTCGCACGGCGGTGGCCCCACCGCCGGGGCGGGCGAGCGGCCCCGTCCCGTGGGCACCTCCTCGGAGCTGTGGTCCTACACGGTCGCTCTCGAGCAGCAGGGCGCCGGGCAGGAGTAGGCCCCCGGCCCCTCAACGCCGGCCGCGGCCGCCGGACCGGCGACCGCCCTTGGACCCGCCGCGACCGCCCCGCGCCCCGCCCCGGGGGGCCCCCGCCCGCCGCGCTCCCTGCGGGGGCTGTCCCCCACGGCGCGACGACGGCGCCCGCGCCGGTCCCGCCCCGGACGCCGGCCGGTCCTCCGCCGCCGGGGACACCGGTGCGGCCCCGCCGCGGGAGCTGTTGAGCCCCCGCCCGCGGACGACGCCCACGAAGTCCTGCACGAGCTCCTCCTGCTGCTCGGGCAGGTCCTGCGGCCACACCAGCACCACGGGGACCGTGGCGGCATCGGGCACCACCCGGTGGACGATGTCCTTGCGGTGGTGCAGGCGCGCGAGCGACATGGGCACGACCACCAGGCCCAGGCCGGCCGCGACGAGCTCGACGGCATCCCGGGCGTGGCGCATCGGGGGCAGCGGGGCGTCCGCGGCGACCGCCTCCGCAGAGCGCAGCCGCTGCCGCTCGGGCAGCGTCTCGGGTTCCTGCAGCAGGACCTCGTCCACGAGCTCCGCGACCGGCACCTCGTCGAGCAGGGTCAGCTCGTGCTCCCGGGGCAGCACCACGACCTGCTGCTCCGCGTAGAGCTCCACCGCCCGGTACCGCTCGCGCAGCGCGGCGAGGTCGTCGACCCCGGGGCGCGGGTGGGCGGGCAGCCGCACGAAGACCGCGTGGGCCCGCCCCTCCTCCAGCTCCTCCTGCCAGGCCTCCGTCTCCAGCGGGCGCTCGGCGAGGACCCGGCCCGGGTTGCGGTCCCGCCAGCGGAAGAACCACTTGCCGGGCATGACGCCGGGAGCGAAGGCGACCGCCAGGTCTGCCGTCTCGTCGGCCTCCTCGGCTGTGGGGTTCTGGGATCCGGGCGTGTCGTCCATGGCGGCCAATCTACCCACTGCCGGCCCTGCTCCCCGACCACCGGCGGCAGCCGCCCCCGACGCGCCGGTCGCCCGGGATGCGAAACCGGCGCGGGGTGTATAGGATGGAACGGTTGCTCCGGGGCTATAGCTCAGTTGGTAGAGCGTTTCGTTCGCAATGAAAAGGTCAGGGGTTCGATTCCCCTTAGCTCCACCCCGAACAAGGGCCCTCACTAGGCGAAATGCCAAGTGAGGGCCCTTTGCCATTCCAGACGAAAGTGGTCAAGTCCCCGCTATGTCCCCGCTTTCGTTCGCAGTGCCCCCCGCAAACCCCTCCAGCACGGCGGTTAGATCCGGCGCGAGGGCCGCCCTCTCGACATAGTGGAGGCCCGTCACCGCAGGGGAAGCGTGCCCGAGCTGAGCCGCCGCCGGGTCCGTTCCCATCGCTCGGTCAATGGCCGTGGCCGCCGACCTCCGCAGCGTGTGCGGCGTGACCCACTCGAAGCCGTCCCCTCGGGCGTCCCGCAACTGACGTCGCAGGTTGTGCGGAGACCGCAGCGTGAGCGCCGCCGAGGGGAACACCAGCCCCGAACCGTCACCCTCTTGAACGTTCACCGACCGCCGCAACAGCACCGCGACCACGAATCGGGGAAGCATGACCGTGCGGTGCCCGGCGTCCGTCTTGGGCACCGGTTGCCGCACGAGCCCCTGGCCTGATACCTGAGTCACGGTGCCCGCTACCGTCAGTGTCGGGCGCTCGCCGTCCAGGTCCACGTCGAACCACCGCAGCGCGCACAGCTCACCGATCCGCAGCCCGGTGCCAGCGAGCACGTCTAAGACGTCCACCAGGTCAGGGGTCCGCGGGCGCCCCGTGTCAGCCGGCGCCGCTTGCCACGCCGCCACGTTCGCCCGTAGCGCCCTGTACTCGTCCGGTGACAGAGCCTTGGGCGGCTTCCGGTCCGCATGAGGCAGCCTCGTGCCGGCCACCGGGTTGTGCTGAAGTGCGTCGTGCCGGACCGCGAGCGCGAACATCTCGGAAAGCACTACTTTCGTGTTCCGCGCCTTGGCCGGCGTGGACTCTGCCAACGCCGCGAGGAACCGTTGCACCCGACCCACCGTGACCTCGCGCAGAGCCAGGCCGCCCAACGCCGGGAGCACAGCCCTGTCTACTAGCGCCCGGTACTCGGCCACCGTCCGGGCCCGTAGCTTGGACTGCTCCAGCTCCCGCACCCACTCAACGGCCAACTGATCGACCGTGGTGGCCCCGGTGACGTCCTGCCCAACATCCCCCGTGCGCTCACGCACGACGGCCTCCAGCGCCCGCCTCGCCGCCGCCTGAGACGTGCCCGTGGCCTGTGCATACTTCACCCGCCCCGCGGCGTCCCTGAACCTCCCACGGGCCCTCACCTTCCGGTGTGCAAGCTGGAGGTATGCAACTTCCCCAAGTTCCCCCACTTCAAGCCTTGGCCTAGGCATCGTCAGCTCCCTCATCATTGTGGGCCGCTGCGCCTGTGTAGTGCCTTTCGCGAGGCCACGGCTCAATCCCAAGGTCCTGAAGGCGTCGCACGCCCCGTTGATCCTCCTGCTCACGTAGAGCAATCTGATCCCGAATGAACTCGACGTCCCGTCGCGTCTTCTCCAGTTCGGCCGCCGTGGATAGACCGCGCCGGGAACTGGAAGGCGTGGGGTTCAGGGCTCCGCCTTCCAGCATCCGCAACTTATGGAGCTCCAACTCCAGCAATTGTTGGTAGTTGACCCACATCGTCCGATTCTGTTCTAGCTCGCGCACAGCCGAGAGGGCCCGTTCGATCCGCGGACCCTCCGTGGGGCCGGGAAAATCTTTCCACCCCACGGCGTTCAAAGCTGCATAGCTCGGCACCTCCTCGGAGGGCACGGGGCGCACACTCTCCCCCGGGTGAAGTGGAGAGTAGAGCAGCGATGATAGCGGCACGCGCAAAGCCTCCGCGAGAACGGACACCTCCTGCACAGAGATGGCATCCTTCCGCCCAGCTTCCATATTTGCAATGGTGCTACGCGGGATCACGAATCCGAGGGCGGCCGTGGCATCACTGAGCTTCTGCGCTGACAACCCGCGCTCCGCTCGGAACTCCCGTACGTTGCGGCCGATACGTGCGGAGACCTCACGAGCCCACGCTTTCGGGTCTAGTTCACTGGACGATTGTTCCATACCGAACACTTTAGTCTCTCCGTTGTGCAACCTCTATGCATTCCGATAAACTGATCGTAGCGGGACGAAACACCCCGAGGATTGTTCCAGCCGGAACAACGGAGCTATAGGAGACCCATGGCCATCACAGCCTCCACACACAGCGGGCAGCACCTGACGATGCAAGGCCTCGCTGACCGTTACGGCATCGCCCTCCAGACCGTCCGCGCATGGCGCGTCACCGGCTACGGTCCCCGCGGATTCCGTGTCGGCAAGTTCGTCCGCTATCGCCTGGCCGACTGCCTTGCATGGGAAGAGCAGCAGCTTGACCCCCAGGAGGAGCGAGCCGCGTGACCCACCACCTCAGAGACGACAAAAGCGACCCCTGTGCTTCATCTGCCAAGACGCGTACCAGGGCCGCCACCCCCCAGAACGTCCAGGAGGGCCCTGCCATGCCCATCCCTCATCTTGCCGGGCGCCCCCGACGCACCCCCGAACATCCCGACTGGTGGAACGCCTACCCGTCCGATAAAGACCGGTGAGCTTTTGGCGGCCGCGCCCCCGTCATCCGATCACCGTGCAGTGCCCGTTCCTCCGCCGTCTCGTGCGGACTGCGGCCGTCTCCCTCATCATCTTTTCCGCCCATGTCGCCCAATTCCTCGCAGGACGGGCCGCCGGCCCCGAACCCGGAGTCATCCCTTGAACCAACACAACAGAAAAGCCGCTGTGCCCGCCACCCCCGTGGCGGGCACAGCAGTTTCCACGTCCCCCGCTCCGCACCCGCTCAGACTTGCCGTCGCCCAGGCGCCCGTGCTCGTCGTGCAGACCAGCGCGAAGCAGTATCGACGCAGTGTGTTCCTGACCCTGGCCGCAGCCGAACCCGCTGAGCACAAAGCCGAAGCCAAGCGCCACGACGCCCACGTGATGCTCTGCTGCCTCGTCCACGGCGCAGATCGGTATCCCGTCGGTGGTGATGCTTTGTGAGCGCATTCAGCATCTTCAAGTGGCATGAGGCGTTCCGCGGCGTGCCCTCCGACGTGCTCGGCCACGCTAAAAAAGTCGTCCTGTTCATAGCCGCTACCCACGCAGACGGGCAGACCGGACGGAGTATCTATCCCAGTTTCGACACTCTGTGCATCGAAGCGGACGCCGACCGGAAGACAGTGCGTGAGGCCATGCGAGATGGTGAGGAACTGGGGTTCGTGGATCTCGTGAAGCGGGGCACGACCTCGGACGGGCGCAAGCTCGCCAACGAATACCGGCTCACGATGCCGAACCCCGAGCGTCTGGAGGCATTGTGCGCTGAGGCCCGCGCCAAGCATGAGGAAAAGCGGGAACGCCACAACGGGAAACGCCGAAAGGGCGCGAAGCAGGCAGGGCCTCGTCCTGTGGATAGTGCCGCCCCCTCCGAAAACCGTAGGGACTCACTCTCTACATGTGGGGAGCCAGTCCCTACAGGTGAGGACTCACTCCCTACACGTAGGGACCCAGCGGCACCCCATCAACACATGATCAACCCCTCATCAATCCAAGCAATCAAAGCCCCGGCAGCTTCCAGCGTAAGTGTCCCCGCTGGTCTCGCTGTGGACAGAGCCGACGAGGACAAGGCGCCTGCGAGCGCAGCGGAGGCGCCCGCCGCGCCCAGGCCCCAAGACGGTTGCTTGATCGAAGACCATGCTGAGGACAAGAGCGAAGAGCAGAGGCAGGACATGGACCACGACGAGCCGAACGCTGAGGAAGACCGAGACATGGGCATAGGACCCGAAGCCGATCAGCTCGACCGGCTCCAGCAGCAGGACGTCGAGGAGGTCCCCGCCCCGCCGGAATGGTTTGAGGACGTCCCTGCGACGGACGAGGAACCCACGCACGAGGGCCCCGACTCTGATGCACCAGCACCCGCCTACGAGGACCACGCCGTCGGCCACCAGTGGGCTCAGGGCGAGACCGAAGTCCCGCACCACCAGGACACCACCCCGACCGGTGACGCACCCGCAGACACTCTTAAGGCCCGACGGGCCAACGGTGACCCCGCCCGGTTGCGAAGCATCACCACCGTTTCCAGCACCGCGCTCGACACCCCCGCGGATCTAGAAGTCGAACGCAGACGACAGCTCGATGCCCTCCACGCCAAGTACCCCGACACCGCAGCTTGACCACAGGAGCAGCCGCAGCATGAGACCCACCCCGCAGCCCACTCACCGCGCCAAAGCCCGTCAGCGTCGCATAGACGCCCGCAGGACGCGTCGCGCACCCATCGAACAGCACAACCCCGCCGCACCCATCGAACCCAACCGAGGAGGCCACCGTGACCGCTGAGCCCCACCCCCGCCGCTGCACCGCTCACAAGTCCAACGGGGACCCTTGCTCACGATGGGCCATCGCCGGCGGCACCACCTGCCCCGCACACGGAGGCTCAGCACCCGCGGTGAAAGCCGCAGCCGCCCGCCGGGTACTGGCACAGCAGGCCCGCGCCGAGGCCGACGCCGTACTGGCCCATGAGGGAGTCAGCAGCGTGGACAACCCGTTAGAGACGCTCGGCAAGGTTGCCGCCGAGGTGCTGGCATTCAAAGACTCCCTGTCCCGCCGGGTGAACGCCCTGCAGTACGGCCTATCGACCACCAACAGCCTTGGCACCGAAGCGCTCAAAGTCGAAGTGGAGCTGTACGAACGGGCCCTTGACCGGTCCGGGAAGTTCCTGGACATGCTCGTGCGCAACGGATTTGAAGGGAAGCGGGTAGCTCTCAGGGAATCCGAAGCCCAGGTGCTCGTCGGAGTGGTCCAACAAATTCTCGCCGCAGCCCGTCTCACTCCGGAGCAAGACAAACTGGCCCGTGCCGCCGCCCGTGAACAGTTCCAGGCGCTCGCCGCTATCGAAGGGCAGGCGACCCGATAAACTACGTTCCAGCCCCCGTAATGATCGTCGTATACCCCTTGCACGCCCAGGTGCTCGCCGCACTGGTGCCCGAAAACTTGCTCGTGCGGAATCTCCGCCACCCCCCGCCCGAGGTGGCACGCGCCACGCTGGACTCGCGCCGCAGCATGCAGGGCCCTGGGAGCTCACAGAAGGCGCCCTGGCCATGTTGGCCCAGGTCGGTACCACGGACGAGCACGACGCCGCCGAGGACACCGCCCGAGCCCACGAGCAGGACGAGAGCGAGCTCGCCCCGGTGCTGGACGCAGGCCTGATCCGGCTGAGCGCGAAGTGACCGCCGCCCGGCCCTGAGCCCTTGCTCCGCCTATCGCTTCTCGACGGCGGCCAGAATGCGACGAGCGAAGCCGACCACGACAAGCAGCAGCCCTAGCAAGACGCCACCTACCGTTATGGGAGCTGGCCCACCGCCCGTGGTAATGGCCGCAATGATCAGCAGCAGGAAGAGACCCGCGACAAGGGCACCGGAGGCCATGAGCATGTTGCCTGGTGTCTTCTCTGTTTCGGTAGCCATGTGCGAAAGCATACGGTTGAGCCGAGTGACGACTGCGAGGCGCGCTGAGCCGCCCGGTGACAGGACAGAAGCGCCCGACGGCCCACCCGGTGACGTGCCCCCACACGACAGGAGCAGGACCATGACAGAGCAGCAGCACACCCGCGACGAGTCTGAGCCTGACGAGCTGACACAAGCCATCGCAGGCATCCTCATGCGCCGCACCCCCGAGGACGCTCTCGGCATCGTGACGGAAGCCTTCGACAGGGCGCTGGCCGCCGTCACCGCGGAGAGCGACAGCGGCCCCCAATCCCTGACAGAACAGGACCGCGCCGACATAGCCGCAATCATCCGTCCACCGCACAACTGATCCACCCATTCAACAGCAGTGCCCCTGGCCCTCTGTGCCTTGCATCCCCTGGCTTGGAAGACATAACGACGATTCACAGGGGCACTCCCGGAAACGTGCGGGCCAGCCTATCTCGCAACCCCGCGTTTTATCATCCGGAGTCGAAACCGATAGTTAACGTGAATTGTGAGACACCATGAGGCCGGACGGAGATAACTCTCAGATTTCCCTGCAACCACCCAGGAAAGACCACTAACATCAGTCCTTGGAAAAACATTCGTTGTGATGATGTCCGCTGACCAAGTCATTTTAGGATGACGTTTGCACTCGTTATCTCAACCAGCTATCGGAGCCGATGTGCTTGACAAGACAGAATCACTTGCGAACGAGTGGCATCCCACAAAAAACGGAAACCACCAATTTGACGATTATTCCAGCGGCAGCGGAAAAAAGGTCTGGTGGCTCGGGGCATGCGGTCACGAGTGGCAGTCAGAATTTCGAAGCCGCACTCGGAAGGGGGCAGGATGTCCGGTGTGCTCCGGGCATCTAACCGTTCCTGGGGTCAATGATCTCGCCACGTTCCATCCGGAGATCGCTGCTGAGTGGCACCCCATAAGAAACGGCAACAGCCGACCGGAAAATTGTGCACGATTTTCCAACAAGATCGCTTGGTGGCTGGGCAAGTGCGGCCACGAATGGAAGACCCCAGTCAGTAGTCGAACCAGCATGAACAGTGGTTGCCCTTACTGCGCCAATAATGCCGTGTTAGCAGGATTCAATGACCTGAAGACGCGGTTCCCGTACGTTGCTGCAGAATGGCATCCAACTAAGAATGGACACATAGGCCCCGAGTCCATCTCACCGGGTAGCAAAAAGTCCTTTTGGTGGATCTGCAAACTTGGCCACGAGTGGGAAGCAATAGTCGCGCATCGTGCGCATGCGGGAAACGGGTGCCCCATCTGTGCGGGAAGAAGAGTTCTGCCAGGTGCTAACGATCTTGCTACCACCCACCCGAGTGTCGCAGCACTTTGGCATCCAACGAGAAATGGCCTCATCACTCCCCAAGAGATCACGGCCGGCTCCCAAAGAAAGTACTGGTGGCTTGGCCTCTGCGGACACGAATGGGAAGCGAGCATTGGCAAGGTGACGTCTGGAAGAAGATGCCCCATGTGCCGCGGCCTAAAAGTTCTCCCCGGGTTTAACGACCTGGCCTCCCGCAATCCAGAATTAGCGGCAGAGTGGCATCCCACCAAGAATGGCAAGCTAGGCCCATCGGAGGTTACATACGGGAGTGGGAAAAAGGTTTGGTGGTCCGGGCCTTGTGGTCACGAATGGGAAGCTTCAATCGTCCTGCGAACAAACGCGAGAACAGGTTGCCCCTTCTGCCGGGGTCTGCAGATCAAGGCGGGCGACAATGACTTCGCCTCGAAGCATCCAGATGTCGCCAAGGAGTGGCACCCGAAGAAAAATGGGTCACTGCGACCGACTGACGTCACGTCCGGGGTAAACCTCAAAGTCTGGTGGTTCGGTAATTGCGGTCACGAGTGGCGTGCGAACGTCAGTAGCCGCTCACAAGGCCATGGTTGCCCGCTCTGTGTAGGCCGCGTCTCGAAACCAGAGCTAGAGCTCTTCAACCAGCTCTCCGAAATGGTCGAAGATCTTCGCCTCAACGTCATGGTTCATGCCCCATGGGGATTGATCAGGCAACGCCAATGGGCCAGATGCGACATGGTTTCGGATGAGTTTGGCGTCGTCGTTGAGTATGACGGCTGGTTCTATCACCGTAGCAAACTCGACGATGACGTCACCAAGACAGAGGCCCTAATCAAGGCTGGGTGGGTGGTCATCCGTGTTAGGGCCCACGGCCGAAATCCGCAGGAAAAACTACCTGAATTACCGAACCTACCGAATTTATTCACGGTTGACACCCGACATGGAGCTGGGGGGCAAGCTGATGCCGAGATGGTTTTTGACATTATCGCGCAGCAACTCAGTGCCAGGACATCGAGATAGGCCCCGGGAGTGAATCTGGATTCCGAATCTGCGGTATGACGGTATAACAGAATGCATCGGACGAGACGTTAGGCAGGCCCTATGACTGTGGCAACTCTAAGTGGGTGGGAGGTGACGGGCATCGTGGCCGGTGTCATCGCCGCGACCCTTGCAATTCCTGTACTGACCCTGGCGATACGCCAGGAGCTGCGAGCCACTCACCGCGGGATGGTCGAGTGGCAAGACGAGAAGGTGAACGACGGCACGTTCATGATACGCAACGTCGGCTTGGACATCGCCCGGGACGTCACCATCCGAGCGTGGAGCAGTCTAGATCCTGTGGTGACGGAAGTTGCGAAGACGGTACCCACAGGGGAAGCGGTAAAGGTGCACTTGCCGAGGCGAGAACAGGCCGGGCCCGACTTGTCAGAGGTACCCCCACATATCGAAATTCCACGAGTGCCGGATGAGATGCCCACGATGGACGCCAAGTACAACGGCATCTTGGCCGGCTCCCAAATGGAAATCGACAGGCAGACTCAATGGCAGAAGCTCAAAGCTGCGCAAGACGCACGAGACGCACACCGTCAACTGATGGTTGAGTCTGTGACGGGTCAGCAGGTGGCCGTAACCATCTCCTGGCGAACCAAATACAGTCAATGGCACAAAGACGAGCTACGCACGGGCTGAGCGTTCACATGGTCCCCGTTTAGTCCCCGTTTTCGTCGGAAGTCCCCGGAATGCAACGACATCCCAAGTCGCTCGGCCTGCCCCATTCTCCAGGATTCGTACGGAAGTCGGCACTCATCCGAACATCCCGGAATGCACAACCCCCTGTGAAAAGGTCAGGGGTTCGATTCCCCTTAGCTCCACCGGAACCGAAGACCCCCGTTCGGCGTCACGCCGAGCGGGGGTCTTCTGTCTGTCCGGCCCGAACCGCCCAGCCCCACGGTCACCGCGCATCGTCCTTTCCGGTGGCTCCCGCCAACCGCTCCGCGACCGCCGCGCACGTGGACCAACCGAGCAGGAGATCTCCGAGCTGCGCGGAATCCTCCTGGATTCCCCCGCGAACAGCCGTCGGTCCCTCGTTCCCACTGCCGGTGGTCGTACCCGGCGAGGAGGCGCCGCGTGCCGCGGCTGCGATCTCCTCCGACGTTCTCGGTCCACCCGGTCAGCAGTGCGCACCGGACACGGCCCGCTGACGAGCGTTCGCTGCTCCGTCCACCGGGTCCGGGTCCTCCCGCACGGACACAGGTCCGGCAGAGGTCATTCTCCCGCGGGCCGACCCGGCTGCTCGACCGGTGTCCATCCGCACTTCCTGGCCAGCGCATCCACGTCGATGAGCGTCCGCTCCGACGTGACGAGCTGCTGCGACAGCTGATCCACCAACTCCTTGGCGGGAACCGCGGAATCGAAGCTGTACACCGCATCCCTGAGGTCGCCGCCGAACACGATCCTGGTCTTGTAGCGCTGATCGATTCCGCCGCTCTCGCCGTTCACGACGGCTCTGGGCATCAGATCGTCAGGAGCCTCCACCTCGGCCGCGAGGAAGGCGTCGGAATTGACGATGCATGGGGAATTCCCGGGTCGGGTGAAGGACAGGAGAAGCACGGAGACCTCTTTCTGTGGGTGCGGTGGCCGAGAACAACCCACGCTAGAGGTACAGGCTGAACAGATGCTCAACCCGGACGCAGCCGCGAACATCCACCGGCAGACGATGAGCGCCGAGGCGAACACCGCAGGCGGCCGCGCCCGGGAGGGGCGGGGGCACGTCGTCGCGCCGGCGCGCGTGGTACAACTTCGGTGCGCCCGTCAGGCGAGGTCCTCGCGCAGCTGGGACAGGAGCACCCCGACCACCTCCGACCCGCCATCCGTGCCGGTGCGGAGCCGGATGATCTCGGCGCCGTGCAGCGCCCCCACGGCGTAGCGGTCCTCGCCCGAGCGTCCGAGGGCGGCCGCCGTGGCCGCGAGCCACTGCTCCACCACCGCGGCGTCCATGATCCGGCCCAGCTCGTCCTGGTAGTCCTCGGCGTCCCGGGCCGCCCGCCGCAACTGCTTGCCGGGTCGGTGCCCGGTCCTGCCCAGGACGTCGTCGACGTAGCGCACGCGCTTGACCGCCTTGCGGACCTCGTGCAGGTGCTCCAGCCGGTGCTCCGCGTCCGTCCCGTCGGCTGTCGACGCCTCGGCGCCGCGCTCGGCCACGCGCACGACCTTCCGCAGGGCCCGGTGCACCAGCGCGTCGGAGACCTCGCGCCCCGAGAGCCGGGCGCACTCCTCGGTCAGGGGCGGGGCGGCCGCGAGGTCCTGGACGTCCGCCAGGAGCCGCAGGTGCTCCTGGCCCGTGACGTGCCGGCGCACCTTCGCGGCCACCGTCCGCGCCTGCTCCCCGGCGCGCCGCCGCAGGCTCTCCGCAGCGCCGGGTTCCACCCGGCCGCCGAGTGCCTCCACGCGCCCGGCCAGCAGCTCGGCGGTGACCTCCGCGTCCCGCGCCGCGGACAGCGTCCGGGCGAGCTCCCGCAGCCTGGCGTCCAGCTCCGTTCCGGCGTCCCCCTCGAAGAACGGGCCGGCCGCCCGGAGCACGCTGCGCAGGGAGCGGGATGTCACGCGCATCTGGTGCACCGCGTCCGGCACGTCGAGGCGGACCTTGAAGTCCCACAGCACCAGCTGCTCCGCGAGCTCCCCCAGCACCGCCCGCAGCACGTCGGGACCGGCGGCCTTGCCCGCGGCCCCGCCTCCCGTTCCCTTCCCCTTCTTCTTCCCCTTCTGGTCCTTCTTCCGCTTCTGGCCCTTCTGCTGCTTCTGGCTCTTCTGCTGCTCCTGGCCCTTCGGCTGCTCGCCGCCCTCGTGCGGCCGCCGGTCGGACTCCGCCGGAGCGCCGTCCTCCTCGCCGAGCGCGCGGGCGATCTTCGCCCGGGAGCTGGACGGCGTCCCGCCGGCCGCGAAGACCACGGCCTCGACTGCGGCGAAGACCTGCTCCTGGCGTTCCTCCGGCACCGTGCCCTCGAGGATCTCGACCTCCCACTCCGACCAGGACCGCGCCGTCCCGGTGCGCTCGTCGACGGCGTCGACGACGTCCACGGCGAGCTCTGCGACCTCCGTCCCCGTGCTGTCGCTGATCCGAAGCACCTTCCGGACGGTGCGGAGGGTCGCGACCGGGCGCAGCTCCTGCCCTCCGGTCAGCCCCGCGAGGAGGTTCCGCACGGACGCGGGCATCCGGTCCGGCGTGCGCAGCAGCGGCACCTGCAGCTCGTGGCGTCCGTCCGGGCCGTGGAACTTCACGTGCCACCCGTCGTCGGCCCCGCCACGGCGCCGGCGCAGCGCGACCAGTCGCCGCCCCAGGGCCATGTCCTGGGTGTCGTGGTAGACGGCCTCCATGCGGTGCTCCACGGGCTCCGCCGAGATGGTGCACCCCTCCAGCCGGCTCCAGTCCACCCGGGCCTCGGCGCCCTCCGGGAACTCGTACTTGCGCTCGACCTCACGGTGGGCGACGGCGGTCATGGCGGTCCTCCTCGTCGGGTCCGGCGGTCGCCGGAACCTGCGGCCGGCCGTTGCGGTGATGATACCGGCACGGTGCGGTGAACCCGGAGACGCGCACCGCCGCACACGCCCCGACGGGGCGTGTGCGGCGGATCGTCCGGTCGAGCGGACCGGGCAGGGGATGCGCTCAGGCGCGGCGGCGCTTGAGGACGTCGTCGAGGTCGAGGGCGGCGCGGCCCTGTTCCTCGCCCGTGCGCACGGCGTCCTTGAGGCTCGCGGAGCGGGCGGTGGGCTGCTCCGGCACGGGCAGGGGCTCCGGCTCCGGGCGTTGCACCACGGGGGCCTGCGCGTACGTCGGACGCGGCACGGGCACGGGCTCCCACGTGCGGGCGGGGGCGGACTCGCGAGCCACGCGGAGCGCCTCGGCCCGCAGCTCCTCGACCGTGAAGGCCGCCGGGGCGGGCGCCCGGGGCTGCTCCTCGGGGGCGGGCAGGTCGAGGCCCTCGGCGTCCCGGCGCGACTGCTCGCGGACCTCCTCCGCCACGGCGTGCTCGTTGTCGAACAGGGCGACGTCCTCCCGGGGCGCGTGCGGCTGCGCCTCCGGCGCCCGGACCGCCGGACGCGACGCCCGCCGGGCCGCCCGGTCCTGCACGGCCAGGTAGCGCAGGGCCAGGACGGAGCCGGTGCCCAGCAGCAGCAGGAAGACGGGCCACGGCCAGCTCACCGCTGCGGAGAACGGCGCGACGACGGCGGTGACCAGGGCGGCCAGGAGGGCGGCGCACCCGGCGAGGAGGATGCCGGCGCGGTCCCGCTTGATCCGCAGGGTTCCGGCTCCGGAGCGTCCGGGGTCGCCGTCGGCGGGCCGGGGGACGGTGTCGGTGGTCGCCATGCTGTTCCTTCGTGGGCGGGACGCGGGTGGGGGCTGCTCGATCGGTGCGGGGAGAGCATCGGAGGCGGGGTCGGTGGCCTCGGCTCGCGCCTCGACGGGGGCCTCCCGGCGCCGCTGCAGTCGTGGCACGACCCAGAGCAGCGACAGCGCGCACACCACGGCCAGCACGGCCGAGCTGCTCACCCAGATCATGGTCGCGGTCCTGCCTTCGTGGTCGCCGGATCGAGCGGACGGGAACCGCCGGCGCGCTGCACCGGCGTGTCCGGGGCCCGGGCTCGGGCCGTGAGGGACAGCCTACTACCGCGGGGCCGCGCCTGTGGGTATCCCTGTGGACACGACCGGTCGCGTCACGACCACACGGCGGGGCGGTCCGATCCGGTGAACCGTCGCACCAGCCCCTCCGGCACCTCCGGCGCGGTGAGCGCGAAGCTGCGGTGGTCCGTCCAGCGCCCGTCGATGTGCAGGAAGTCCTTGCGCAGCCCCTCGTCCCGGAACCCCAGCTTCTCCACCACCCGGAGGGACTTCGTGTTCTCCGGCCGGATGTTGATCTCCATCCGGTGCAGCCCCAGGCCCTGGAAGCAGTAGTCGGTGGCCATGGCCACCGCCATGGGGGCCACGCCGCGCCCCGCCTGGTCCCGGTCCACCCAGTAGCCCAGGGTGGCGGACAGGAAAGACCCCCACGAGATCCCGGAGACGGTCAGCTGGCCGACGAGGCCGAACCGCTCCGTCCCCGGGACCCGCTCCGTGATCACGAAGGGAAGGGCCGTGCCCTGCCGGGCCTGCTGGTCGAGGGTGCGCACGAACTGCCCGAACGTGGGCGGTGCCCCGTCGGGTGCGGGGTTCGTGGCCTCCCAGGGGTCGAGCCAGTCCCGGTTGCGGGCGCGCACGGCGTCCCACTCGCGCCGGTCCGCCCGGGTCAGCGGGCGCAGCCGGAGGTCCCCCCAGGAGACGGTGACGGGCCACCGGGACTGCCCGGCCACGGGAGCGCGGCCTCTCAGCCGACCGGCAGGGTCCGGGTGTACTCCCTGAGCCACTCGCACAGCTCGGGCCCGAGGTCCTCC
>NZ_BAAAOA010000046.1:446417-726496 GCF_039530085.1 Kocuria aegyptia | reverse complement strand
ACTCGAAACAGGCGGCGATGCACTCGGCCAGCTTCTGCCGGTCGATGTTCCCCAGGTCCTTCGGGTAGGTCTCCAGCATCGAGGTCACATGCGTCATGGTGTGCTCCTTCATCCGTTCTGCGACGAAGCGGACCGGTCGGAGCCGGCCCGCCATGACATCGACAGTAGACTGCTGATCGCAGGGAAAGAAGTGATCACCCCGCACTTTCGGGAGGCGGTGCAGGCTGGAGGGAGCCACGCTGCAACACGGTCAGCGTGGAGCATGGTCGATGTCGGTACCACGCGGGAGTCATCTCCATGGCTCTGGGCCGCGGACCCTGGGCCGCAACCCGGCAGGCACGGATGTCGGGGAGGCGGGAGCCGGCTACGTCGTCGACGTTCCCGGGACTCCTGGCGTCCGCCACCTGTCCAGCATCGCGTCGAACGCCCGCTCGTGGGCGCGGAGCAACCCCACGCCGCCGGCCGGGGCGGCAGGTCCCTGGCCCGGTACAGCGTCCCTCCGCATCCCACCTCGCCATCGGATCGTGCATCTGTTGCAGGAAATCCCGCTGACCAGCGCCGCGGCAGTACCCCGGTGGGCGGTCCGATGTCCGGCGCAGCCGTCCGCGGGGCGGACCGGTGGACGTGCTCCTCCTCGGTCACATGCCGGCTCGTCGGCCCGTGCCGGCAGGACTCACCCCGGCCCGACCGTGGGATGGCGCGCGCGGCATGAGCTGGCGCACCACCCTGAGGCGTGCACGATCACGGGCAGCAGCAGCTTTTCGGCACCCGAGGAGGATTTCCCGAGGGCGGGCGGGGGGTCGGGGCGTCAGCGGTCGAGCGTCCGCCGCGGGGGAACCCCGTAGGCCGTGCGGTAGGCGGCGGCGAAGCGGCCCGGGTGGGTGAAGCCCCACCGGGCAGCGATGGCTCCGACCGTGTCCCCGGTGGTGGGGTCCCCTGCCACCAGGTCAGCGTGGGCGCCGGCCAGGCGCACCCGGCGCAGGTACTGGCCGGGGGTCAGCCCCAGGGGGTGGTGGGTGCGGAAGGCCCGCACCAGGGCGGTCGTCGTGGTCTCCGCGGCCCGGGCGGCGTCCTCGACGGTGACGGGGAGCTGGGCGTTGTCGTCGAGGAAGGCCACGGCGATCCGGTAGCGGCGGGCCTGGGCGGCCATCGACAGTGACCGGGTTTCACGGTCCTCGATCAGCGGGAAGCACTCGAGCATGCCCACCGCCAGGCGGCGGGTGAGATCCGCGCGCACCAGCGGCTCGTCGAGGAGCGCAGGCACCGCGGTGTCGGCGGCCCACCGGGCCAGCCCGGACCAGTAGCGCCCGAGGGCCGGGCTGGCCGGGCGGGCGGAGGCGAAGGCCACCCGGGTGCGCTCGAGACCGTAGACCGTGTCCGCGGTCTCCTGCAGCACGTCGGCGGTGAGGTAGATGTTGGTGCTGGCCAGGGGCGCGGCCACCACCAGGGTGGGGTGTCCGGGGCGGAACAGCACCGGCTCCGCCAGCGCGGACCCCTGCTCATCGGAGGTCGACCAGTCGTAGCGGGACCCGCGCACCTGGAGCGCCGCGAAGACCTCGGTGTCGCCCCAGGTGGAGAACGGTACGTCCACCGACGCGCGGGACACGGTCAGGTGCTCGTCCCCGGCCCTGGTCTCCCGGAAGGAGCAGCCTGATCCGGCCGGATCGAAGGAGATCCGCGCCCCGACCTGGGCGAACAGCTGTGTCACGGCCTCCGGATCGGACACCGTGAGCTCCTGGTGGAACGGTCCCCTCATCCGTGCCCTTCCCTGGCGGCCTGGCCAGGATGTGGCCGGCCTCCCGGTGTGCAGCGGTTGCGCTCGCGCTGCCGACAACGACCATCGGCGACCGGCCCGGAGACCGTGCCGGACCCGCCCTGAAGCCGCACCCCAGCGTATTCTCGTACCGGTTCAGGCGGCTGTCAAAGGGGTGTCCAGAGCATGGCGGAGGGCTCCTCGGCGGGGCACCGGTTCCGGCGGGGGCACGACGTCACCGGGGGCGTGGGCCGTCCTCGTCCGGGACGGCGCTGGGGATGCCGTGGCGTGCTCAGGTGCGCAGCGTGGCCGAAGGCGCCCGCCCGTAGCGGTCACGGTAGGCAGCGGCGAACCGCCCGGCATGGGCGAAGCCCCAGCGGGCGGCGATCACCGCCACGCTCACCCCCGTCGCGGGGTCGGCGGCCACCAGCTCGGCGTGGGCGGCCTCCAGCCGCGCCGAGCGCAGATACCCCAGTGGCGTGGTCCCCCGCTCACGCTGGAACGCCGCCTGCAGCCCCCGGGGGCTCATCCGGGCGGCGGCGGCGATCTCGGCGAGACCGATCGGCTCGCCCAGGTGGGCATCGATGAACGCCACCGCCCGCCGCACGCTCCCTGAGCCGGGCCCCGGTTCCGGGGCCGGGGCCCGGAGCCGCTCGAGGAACGAGTTCGGGAAGGCGTGCAGCAGGGCCGTGACCAGAGACCGGGTCATCTCGGCTTGCAGCAACGGCTTGCTCATGACCTCGTCACCGGACTGCAGGGTCCGGCTCAGATGGGTGATACCGACCGACCAGTACCGTCCCAGGGCCGGGCTCACCGGGGTCGCCTCGGTGAACTCCAGGCGCAACGTCTCGCATCCCGACAGCATTCGGGCCTGGTCCTGGACCACCGCAGCGTCCAGGGACAGGGACAGTATGTCGAGGCCCTCCCACCGGCTGAGGTAGGGACCCCGGGGCAACAAGAACGGGCCCTGACACGCCAGCACCGCCCGGCCATCGGAAATGTTGACGTCCCCGCCCAGCACGTGCCCGACCCGCAGCACCCCGGGGTGCTCCCCGACCCCACCCGCCGGGGCTCCCTGCCAGCACACCCGTTCCAGGCTCACCGGCCCGACGCCGGCCGTGGACACGCGCATGGAGAAGTCCTCGTCCGACCCCCGGCGCGCCCCCTGGACGGCATAGACCTGCTCCAGCACAGCCAGGCCCTCGGCACGGTCGCCGGTGGCAAACACCGACCGGCGAACCTTCTGCTCCATGTCCCAGACGCTACGCCCCACCATCGGTTCCGTCGATGCCCTGCCCAGGGCCGGCACGAGGGAACAGAGCAGCGCAGAGCACTAGGGTGGCCCTGTGCGCACAGTGGAGCAGATCAGTCACCTCCCCGCGCCGGCCGCTGAGGTCTGGGACCGGATCGTCACCGCCGAGGGCATCAACGACGAGCTGCGCCCGTGGCTGACCATGTCGTTGCCGCCCCACCTGAGCACGCACTCCCTGGACCACACGCCTGTCGGGGTGCCACTGGGACGGGCCTGGCTGCGGGCCTTCGGGGTGGTGCCCTTCGAGTGGGACGACCTCATGCTGGTCGAGCGGGAGCCCGGGCGCCGCTTTCACGAGCTGTCCTCGATGATCACCGCACGCCGGTGGGAGCACGAACGCACTCTCACACCCCTCGGGGCGCAGACCACCCGCATCCATGACCGGGTGGTCTTCGAAGCACGCCTGGGCGGCCGGGGTCTGGAAGCAGTGATGCACCTGCTGGTCGGCGCGATCTTCACGCACCGCCACCACCGGCTGCAGCAACATTTCGGCGCCATCCGCTCCTGACCGGCAGCGCCCTCCCGGGACGAAGCCATCACCGCCGGGGCGCGGGCAGCGGCACAGGATCCGGCCGCGCACACCTCGGCCGAAGGGCCCGGACCGCCTGCGGGTCACCGGTGACCTCCGGCATCGGCGACTACACGGAGGCGTCACCTGGGCGGATGAGGTCCTCCGTGGTGGTGATGGCAGTGAACACGGCATCGGCGAGGTCGCGTTCGTGCCCGGCACACCCGGTGGGACCCAGCCGCATCAGCCCGACCACGGCCCGGCGCGCCGCCGCCAGCAGCTGCGGATCCGACAGCAACCGCCCGCCCAGCTCCCCGGCAGGGCCCTCGGCGTGCTGAGCAGGCACCGGGGCGCCCTCCACATCCAGATAGCACCGCCGTGGGGAGTACGCCCGGTCCACCACCGGCGCCGGGGCCAGCGCCAGGCACACCAGCGGTTCGCATCCATCCCCGTCCGGGTCCTCCACCACGGTGGCCACCGCCACCCCGTGGGCCCGAAGCCGCACCAGCTGCTGCGGTTCCCCCGCCGGAACACCGACGTCGACGACAGTCTCCACAGCCCAGAAACTGCCCTCGGTCGCCACCGGATCCGGCAGCGCCAGGGCCACGTAGTGGGCCAGGAACCCCACCAGGGCCTCGTAGCCGCCGGCGCTCACCAACCGGCGCAGCCGCGGGCTCAGCATCCTCCCCGAAACCCCCGTGCACCCGATGGGCCGGCGCCTCCCGTCCAGGAAGGCGCGTTGCGCTACCGGGGCCACCACCGCATCCAGCGGGCTGGGGGTGGCGGGGAAATCCGCGGGGGTGAGGCCGAGAAGGTCGTTCATGAGTTCCTCCGAGAACGGGCCCGACGCAGGGGGGAGGTGCGCCCGGATCGGGCGCAGACAGGCCGTGAGGTGATCCTCCCCCACCCACCCGCACGAGCAGAAGACTCCCGCGGTCCCGAGTTCCTGAGCACCTCCTCGGCCTCGGCCGACAGCCCAGGCGTCACCACATCATCCTGACCATGGGACGGACCGCTCCGGCTGCACGACGCCTCATCGCCGGCCCGCCTCGTGATCCTGGGGCTGCCAGGCCCGGTAGTGGGAGCCGCCGAACAGAGGAGTGCGTTGTCAGCGACGACGAAGCTGCTCGGACCCCTGTGCCGCTTCGGCCACCGCGCCTCCGACGCCACTGACATCCCGTGGGACCAGCGCCTGGTCCGCGTTCTCGCCAGTGGGCGCGCTCAGGGGCCGGCCTCACGAAGGTCGCTCCTTCCCACCATTCACCGACCCGGAACACCTCCACACGCAGGCGTGACCATTCCCCCGTCCGCCACCGCGCGACGATCCGTCCTCGTCGTGACGGCTGAAGATCCCCATGGGGGTCTCCACCCGCCGCCCGGTGGCCGGCACTTCGCCGGTGGGCATGGGCATCGGCCCGTTGTGGGTGCCCACCACCAGCACCCGAATTGCCGTCACCGCACCGTCGACGAGGTACTCCTGCAACTGCAGGTGCGCGTCCGGCATCCCGGCCAGCACCCGCTCGGCATCCCGCTGGACCGCGGCCCGCCCGCGCAGCAGTTCCGGGGCGGCCGCGTCCTCCACCACCGTGTCCTCGCTGCAGCAGGACGCGAACGCCGCCGCGTCGTGGGCGTTGAAAGCGGCGATCGTCTGCTCGGTCCGCTCCCGCAGATCCGCTCCTCCGGCGGCCGCAGGGCCCGGTGCGGACGTCTCTGTGGTGCTCATCGTGTCCTCCTCCATCCCCTCGCCGGACCCCGCCTCGGTGCGGAGCCCTGCTCCGACGGTCGGCACGACACCGCTCAGGCCCAAGAGGCGCCAGCCCGATCGTCGCCGCACCGTGACTCACGACCACTTCATGTCGCCCGGACACCGCCGAACCTTCCCCGGGCCATCACCGGAACAGCGCACCCGGTGTTGCTGGGCCACGCCCGCATCCGGCACGTGGCGTCCGGCGCCGGTTCCTCCCCGTGCGCACCGGGCCAGGACCGGCCACAGTAATGCTGCAGCGACTGTCGTCGAAGAAGACGTCATGGCCGATCGCGCAGCGAGCACAGGGAGCACCGGGACCGAGGAACAACCATCCGTCCGAGGCGCGCGCCGGGTCCGTCGGCGCCGGCGTCGACGAGGTCAAGGACCAGGTCGCCGAGATCGTCGACTTCCTGCTCGATCCGGACCGGTACCGGCGCCTGGGCGCTCGGATGCCCAAGGGCGTGCTGTTGGAGGGCCCGCCCGGCACGGGCAAGACCCTCCTCGTCCGGGCCACCGCCGGGGAGGCCGGCGTGCCGTTCTTCTCGGCCAGCGCCTCGGAGTTCATCGAGATGATCGTGGGCGTGGGTGCCTCACGGGTGCGCGAACTGTTCGGCGAGGCACGCAGGGTGGCCCCCGCCATCGTCTTCATCGACGAGATCGACACGATCGGCCGCGCCCGCTCCGGGGTCCGCTCGGCCGGCGGCAGCGACGAGCGCGAACAGACCCTCGGCCAGATCCTCACCGAGATGGACGGGTTCACCGGCACCGAGGGCGTCGTCGTCCTGGCGGCCACGGACCGCGCCGACGTCCTGGACCCGGCGCTGACCCGGGCCGGGCGTTTCGACCGCAAGGTCACCGTGGGAACCCCCGACCAGTACGGCCGGGAGCAGATCCTGGCCGTCCACACCCGGGAGGTGCCCCTGGCCTCCGAGGTGGACCTCGGCGACGTCGCGCGCACCACCCCCGGGATGACCGGGGCCGAGCCGGCCGACCTCGTCAACGAGGCGGCGCTGCCGGCCGCCCGGCGCGGCCGCGAGCAGGTGACACCCCGGGACTTCACCGACGCGTTGGAGAAGATCCAGCTCGGGGCCGAGCGATCCGTGGTCCTGCCCCGCGACGAGCCATTGCGCACCGCTTACCTCGAGGCCGGCCACGCCCTGCTCGGCATGCTCCAGCCCGGCGCGGACCCGGTGGGCAAGATCTCCATCGTCCCGCGCGGCCGCGCCCTCTGGGTGACCCTCTCCACGCCGGAGACGGACCGGTACGGCTACGACAGGGACTACCTCAAGGGCCGGATCATCGGGGCGCTGGGCGGCATGGCCGCCGAGGACGAGGTCTTCGGCGTCATCACCACCGGGGCGGAGTCCGGCCTGCAGACCGCCACCGGCATCGCCCGGCAGATGGTCGGCCGGTGGGGGATGTCGCCCCGGGTCGGCCCGGTGCAGGTCTATCCGCTCGAGGGCGACCCGCGGCAGTCCGGGGCCTCCGAGGCGCTGCTGGAGGCCGTCGACGAGGAGGTGCGCGCCCTCGTCACCGGCTGCTGCGCCGAGGCCCGCCGGGTGCTGGCCGAGCACCGCGGCCGTCTCGAGCCCATCGTGTCCGCGCTCGTGGAGCGCGAGAGCCTGGACGAGACCGAGGTCTACGCCGTCGCCGGGATCCGGCGACGCCCCGCCGCGCCCCAGCTCCTCGGCGCCGCCGCAGGCTCCCCGGCCCGGAGAAGATGCCGGTGACCGCCCACTCATGACCACGCCCTCTTTTCGGCCGCCGGCGACCAGCAGGTCCGGGACCGCCACTGACGCCTCGTGCAGCGCGGACCCGGACCTGCTCGGACGGCGCGACGGGCGGTTCCGGAACGGGTCTTTTTTCTTCCGCGGCCCGTGCTTATTCTGGATTCGTCCCGACAAGAGCACCTCCGGTCCCCGTCGCCGGGTCCACGGCCTCCTCGTGATGGGCCGCCCCGATGTCGCCGGGGCCGGGCCTGAGGAGAGGAGGCAAGTGATGGCTGGACTGATGCGCAGGGAAGCTTTCGACGTGCTGGAGCCTTTCCGCCGGCTGTTGGAAGGCGACCTGCAGTCCGACCTGCAGGTGTCCTGGCCCAAGGTCGAGGAGTTCCAGGACGGCGAGGCCATGGTGATCCGGGCCGAGCTGCCCGACATCGACCCGGAGCAGGACGTGGAGCTCACCGTCGTCAACGACACGCTGCGGCTGCGTGCCGAACGCCGCCAGAAGTCCGAGCACAAGGACAAGGCCACCTACCGTTCGGAGTTCCACTACGGCTCCTTCGTGCGCACCCTGCCGTTGCCGGCCGGGACCAAGGAGGAGGACATCACCGCAACCTACAAGGACGGGGTGCTGGAGGTCCGGGCCCCGGTGACAGCACCCGACCAGCTGCCCGGGAGCAAGAAGATCCCCGTCACCCGCGGCTGAGCACCGCCGCGATGCACCCGGAGGTCGGTGGCCCGAGCGCCTCGGGCCACCGACCTCTTCCTGTGCCCGGCGCGCTGCGGGCGCCACCACCACGTGCTTGCCTGGCGTGCAGCGCCTCGGCGGACGCCGGCATGCTGTGCATCGAGCGTCTCCGCTGATCCCCCAGCGTGGTCGCCCACCTGTCGCCGTTCTCCGGGGCGGTCACCGTGCCGCCGGCGAACGGAAGCGACGCACCGGCCCCGATCCGTCCACGACCAGTCCGTCCACGACCAGCACGGACACCGTCGGGCTGCAGGGCGGCCTCGGAGGAGCCGTGCGTGGAACGGGAGGTGGGGTCACCTCTGTGGTGCCGCGGCGCCCCGTGCCGCCGGCGCGGCACCGGGCAGCTCGGCGGCGCTACGGCAGGTCCCGCACCGCCTGCCCCATGCGGGTCACTGCCTCGGTGAGGTTCTCCTGCGAGGTGGCGAAGTTCAGCCGCACGTGACCGGCTCCGCCGGTGCCGAAGACGTGCCCGGAGCTCAGAGCGACGCGGGCGCGGTCGAGGAACATCCTCGCGGTGGCGGCCATGTCCGAGACCACGGCGATCCCCCCGGGGCGGTCGGCGGGTTCCAGGCCCAGCGCGCGGCAGTCCAGCCACGCCAGATAGGTGCCCTGCGGCGGGGTGTACCGGACGTCCGGCAGGTGCTGTGCCAGCAGATCACCGAGCAGTGCCCGGTTGGCGTCCAGGCCCTGCAGGAGCGCGTCCAGCCACTCCTCCCCTGCGGCGAAGGCGGCGGTGTGGGCGATGATCCCGAGGTGGCTGGGCCCGTGACCGACCTCCTCGGGCATGCGCTGCAGGTCGGCGGCGGCCTCCCGGCCGGCGATGGCCAGGGCGGCCTTGAGCCCAGCGAGGTTCCACCCCTTGGACGCGGACATCAACGCGAACGCGTCCTCGGCACCGGGCACACTCAGGTACGGGGTGAACCGGGCCCCGGGCAGCACCAGGGGCGCGTGGATCTCATCGGCGACCACCCGCACCCCGTGCCGGCGGGCCAGTTCGGCCACCGCGGCCAGTTCTCGACCGGTGTGGACGGTGCCGGTGGGATTGTGCGGATTGCTCAGCAGGTAGACGACCTTGCCCCCGCCCGCCCGGGCACGTCGGAACGTCGCCTCCAGGACCTCCGGATCGATCCGCAGATCCTCGCCCAGCGGTGCTTCCACCACACGGCGGGCGTCGTGGGAGACGAAGGCGTAGAAGGGGGCGTAGACCGGGGCGTTCACCACGACGGCGTCCCCCGGATCGGTCACCAGGCGCAGCAGCTCGACCACCCCCAGCATGACGTCCGGGACGAGCGCGGTACGTTCCACCGCGATCCCGTCCCACTGCCAGCGCCGCGCGGCGAAGGCGCCCAGCGCCTCGGCGTAGCCGGTGCCGGCCGGGTACCCGGTGTCGCCGAGGTCGATGGCCTCGTGCACGGCCCGGGCCACCGCCGGGGCCACCGGGACGTCCATCTCCGCCACCCACAGCGGCAGCACGTCCTCGGGGTGGGCGCGCCACTTCATGCTGGTGCGCCGACGCAGCTGGTCCAGCGACATCGCCTCCAAGGGGTTCGGTGAAGTATCCATGGGCCACGTTCCTTCCTGGCCGTCGAAACGATCGTCACCAGCCGACCATCATCTCGACCCCAGCACAAGCCGTCAGCTCTGCTCGTTCCGCGGCCCATCCTCCGGACCGGCGCTGCCGCCCGAGCTCGTCCAGGAACCCCGCACCGCGCTGCTCCCGTACGAGCACCCCGCTTCCCCGTCGGAGTCCTCGACGGACTCCCCGCTCGGGCGATCGGCGCAGGAAGCTCCCGCCCGGGTCCGCAGCCGGCCCGTACGCCCACCGCGCCCGGCAAGGCGCGCCCCGGTGCCGCTGCCGTGCAGGCGTAAACTGGGGAACCTGGGGTGGCCGAGGACGGCTGGTCGCCCTGCACGGGGTGGCCCGCCGGGCTCCCGCGTCCTGCGACGGCCCGCGTCCACCCGACCGACCGGGGGAGTCCCCATGCAATCCGCACCTGCTGCCACCGAGCTGACCGCCGTCTTCGCCCGCATCCAGGGCATGCTGCTGAGCCAGGAGTCGGCCGAGGCCGCCGCCGCCCAGCTGTCCCGGGCGGCCCGGGAGCTGATCGGCTCCGCCGCCGGGGCCGGGGTGTCGCTGCTCGACGAGACCGGGCGCAGGGCGTCCACCGCGGCCACCGACCGCGCCGTGGAGTCCGCTGACGCGGCGCAGTACGAACTCGGGCAGGGCCCGTGCCTGAGCGCCTGGGCCACCGAGTCCCTCCAGCGCATCGACGACACCGCCACCGACACCCGCTGGCCCGACTGGAACCGGGCGGCGGCCGCGGCCGGGATCGCCTCGGTGCTCAGCGTCCCGGTGCTGTACCGGGACCGCTGCCTGGGAGCGATGAAGATCTACGCGACCACCGCCGGCGCGTTCGGCACCAGGGAGGAGCGCCGGCTGCTCCTGCTGGCCTCGGCCGCAGGCACTCTGCTGGGCGCCGCCCAGGGCAGCGACGCCCCGCACCGGCTCAGTGCCGCGATGCAACAGGCCCTGACCGACCGGACCGCCGTGGAGGCGGCCACCGGGATGCTGATGGAGCGCCACTCCACCGACCACGAGTCCGCCCGCCGGATGCTGCTCACCGCCTCCCGGGACCAGGGCCGGCCACTGGCTCAGATCGCCCGTCGGGTCCTGGAACGGACCGCGGACACAGCGCTCTGAGGGGGCAGCTCGGATGGATGATGATGCCGTGGGCCGGCAACAGGCCCACCTGGTGCGCCAGGCCATCGAGTCGACCGGGATCGAACTCGGTCAGCTGTGGGTGCACTACTTCAGCATCGGCGGTGAAGCCGGGGAGATGGAGATCGACGCCTTCCTGCACCACTCCCTGACCCTGCCCCCGCTGCAGCGCGACATGCTGGCCCACGCGACCAACGAGCTCCTCGACGATCAGCGACCGCCACGGATCCCGCAGGCCTCGGACCTGCTCGACCACGACGAGCCGGACGGTGCCGACCAGGACCAGCACGGCACCGAGGACGAGGACACCGCAGGCGGGCCCTGAACCCGGCGGTGACCCCGCGGCCGAGGGCCTTCAGCGGCCGTCCCCGGCGCCCGGCCCGGGGCGGGCGGGGCGGCGCGGCATGGACAGCTGCCCCGTCTCGACCACCTCGGCGGCGATGGCGGCCATCTTCCGGTTGCCGTCCTGGCTGGCAACGCGCAGCAGCTCGTGCGCCTGGTCCCGGGTGAGCTTGTGCTGGGCCATCAGCACCCCGATGGCGGTGCCGATCTCCCGGTTGGACCGCAGGGCGACCTCCAGCTGCTCGGCCCGCTGCCGGGTCAGCTCCAGTGACACCGCCCACGCGGCGTGCGTGGCCAGCAACGTGCCGGCCCACACGGTGGCGGCGTCGAAGGCATCGGGCACATCGGAGTACAGATTCAGCCCCGCGAGCAGATCCGGGTCCGCGACCAGGGTCAGCCGATAGGCCAGCGCACTGCGCATCCCCAGCTCCTCCGCGGCCCGGGCCCCGTACACCGGCCACCGGCCGTCGACGGCCAGGTCCTCGCTCAGATGCACGCTGTCCTCCAGCACCGCGTCCACGCACGGGCCCGACCCCAGCTCGTACTGGATCGCATCGGCCGCACGGGCCTCCTCGCCGGTGGCGGCCAGCGTGCGGAACCTGCCCTGACGCAGCGTGGTGATACTGGCCCACCGCACCCCGGGCAGGGCCGCCACGGCGTGCTCGATCACCGCCTCCACCAACGTGTCGGCCGCCGCGCCGCGCAGCTGCTCCCCCAACCGCAGCACCGCATCGGCGACCTCCGCCATCGCGGCAGGATCGGCAGGCGACGTGGGAACGGGCACGCCCATGGACACCCCCATCGGTTCTCCGGCGACGACCCTGCGTCCCAGACCACGAATGCCTCACTGCTGAAGCATCCACCGAGTCTATCCATCCGAGGTCACCCCTGGCATCTCCCGCTCCACCGGTTCGGGGACCACTCCACCGCCACACGACATCGTCCCGCCGCCCGGGGGTCTGACGGCCCTCGGCACGGGCACGTCCTGTCAGCTCGTCGAGCGCCGAGGTGGACCCGGACACAGATCACGGCGGGGACGTGTCACCCCCGGTTGACGACCAGGCAGTGTCCCCTGCAGCCGACCGCCCGGACGACTAGCATCCGGCCCCGGTCCGGGAGGATCCCGGCGAGGTGGCCTCCGGACGGACACCGATCGCCTGGTGCCGGCGGTGCTGGGCGAGCCGCTGCGGCTGTCCGGCCTCCTGCAGGACGTCCTGGCGCACGAGCTCGTCGAGGTCCACCAGGCACAGACAGTGACCGGCCCCGCCCACGGCGAGGAGGGCGACGGCCAGGAAGGCGATGGTCGTGGTGAGCACCCGGCTGCGCACGGACCGCAGCTCCCTCGGACTCCTCTCCCACCGTGCGCCCGCCGTGCGGCCCAGCCCGGCGACGGCACGTGAGAGGAGTGCGTGGGGGGCAGGACGAAGGAGGGGACGGGCCGCACGGCCCGTCCCCTCCTGGCTCGGCGCGGGGTCCTGTCCCCCGGGCTCAGTACTTCTTGTGGCGCGGCTTGCGGAACGGCTTGTCGCCGTCCCGGTCGCCCGCGGAGAACCCGGAGCGCTTGCCCTGGTAGCCGCCGCGGGAGTCGTCGCCGCGGGCACCGCCGCCGCGGCGGGGGCGGTCCTGGTAGGAGGACGAGGTGCTGCGGGGCCGGGCTCGGCCGCCGCCGCCCGGGCCGCGGTCGGCCTCGAGCTGGATGAGCTCCCCGTTGATGCGCGTGCGGGAGAGCCGGTCCAGGGTCGAGGCGGGCAGGTTCTCGGGCAGGCCCACCAGGGTGTGGGTCGAGCGGATGTCGATCGCGCCGATCTGCTCGCCGCTCAGCCCGCCCTCGTTGGTCAGGGCCCCCACCACGGAGCCCGGCGAGACGCGGTGCCGGTGGCCGACGGACATCCGGTAGGTGGCCATGCCCTTCTCGGTGCGCGGCTCGCGGCGCGGCCGGTCGTCGCCGTCCCGTCCCGGGCGGTCCCGGTCGCGGGTGCGCTGCACCGGCTCGGGCAGCTCCTCCACGAAGAAGGGCCGGCCGTCCTGGGCCATCACGGCGATCGCGGCGGCGATCTCCACGGCGTCGACGTCGTGCTCGGCCTGGTACTGCTCGACGAGCTCGCGGAACTGGGCGAGGTCCTCGGACTCGATGGTGTCCGTGATCTGCTGGGCGAACTTGTCCTTGCGGGTCCGGTTCACGTCCTCCGTGGAGGGCATGCGCATGAGCTCCACCGGCTGGCGGGTGGCCTTCTCGATCGCCCGCAGCAGGTACTTCTCCCGCGGGGTCATGAACAGGATGGCCTCGCCGGAGCGCCCGGCGCGGCCGGTGCGCCCGATCCGGTGCACGTAGGACTCCGTGTCGTGCGGGATGTCGTAGTTGACCACGAGCGAGATGCGCTCGACGTCGAGCCCGCGGGCCGCGACGTCCGTGGCCACGAGGACGTCGATCTTGCCCTCGCGCAGGGCCTCGACCGTGCGCTCGCGCATGTTCTGCGGGATGTCGCCGTTGATCGCGGCGGCTGCGTAGCCGCGGGCCTTGAGACGGTCGGCGACCTCCTCGGTGGCGGCCTTGGTGCGCACGAAGACGATGACGCCGTCGTAGTCCCCGACCTCGAGGATGCGGGTCATGGCCTCCATCTTGTGGGAGCCCATGACCTGCAGGTACCGCTGGCGGGTGTTGGTGCCCGTGGTGGTCTTGCCCTTGACGGCGATCTCCTGCGGGTCCCGCAGGTACTGCTTGGCGATCTTGCGGATCGCCGGGGGCATGGTTGCGGAGAACAGCGCGACCTGCTTCTCGACGGGCGTCTGCGAGAGGATCTGCTCGACGTCCTCGGCGAAGCCCATGCGCAGCATCTCGTCGGCCTCGTCGAGGACCACGTACTGCAGGTGGGACAGGTCCAGGGAGCCCTTCTTGAGGTGGTCGATGACGCGGCCGGGCGTGCCGACGACCACCTGGGCGCCGCGGCGCAGCCCCGCGAGCTGCGGGCCGTAGGGGGAGCCGCCGTAGACCGGCAGGACGGTGAAGTCCTCGAGGTGGGTGGCGTAGGAGGAGAACGCCTCGCCGACCTGGAGGGCGAGCTCGCGGGTCGGGGCGAGCACCAGGACCTGGGTGTCGCGGGAGACCCCGTTGATGTCGGAGAGCTCGGCGAGCCGGGACAGCGCGGGCACGGCGAAGGCCGCGGTCTTGCCGGTGCCGGTCTGGGCCAGACCCACCACGTCCTTGCCCTCCAGCAGCACCGGGATGGTGGCGGCCTGGATGGGCGTGGGGTTCTCGTAGCCGACCTCGTCGAGGGTGGCGAGCACCCGGGAGTCGATGCCGAGCTCGGCGAAGGTGATGGTGTGCTCCTCGGCGGTGCCGGAGGTGCTGGGGGTGTCGACGGTCATGGAGAAGTGCCTCGTTATCTGTGCGGGTGGCGGCCCGGGAGCATGCCCAGGGGCGTCGGCCACGGTCGTGGTGTCCGGACGTCCCTGCCAACCACTTGGAGCCCCGCACGGAGCGGGAGCGTCGGACACGGCGCGACACGGGCCGCGGCCGAACACGATGCACGGACGGCATCGCGTTGCACGAGAAAGTGAGGGAGTGACCGGATTCGGTCCGCCCAGTCTAGCGCACCCGGTGGGGCGGTCATCCCCGGCGACGCACCACCACGAGGTGCTTCTCGTCACGCACCTCGGTGTAGCCGGTGCCGTAGCGCTGCCGGGCCCAGTCCGCGACGTCCCCCGGCGGTCTGCCGCCCCACGCGCCGCCGAGCCGGTCGACCACCACGTACTCGGGGGCGGGATCACCCTCGGACCCCAGCCAGTGCACCTGCGCGCGGGGCACGAGGTGGTGCAGCAGGGTCAGGTCCGTGGCCACGCTCGCGCCCTCGGGGACGGCCGCGACGACCGCGGCCTTGACGTCCGCCCGGGGGTCCGGCCGGTAGGCGGCCGGGTCCGTGAGATCGGCCAGCGGGCGCCCCGGGACCAGCAGGAGGGCGACGACGAGCGCCAGTGCCGGCGCGGCCCGGGCCGGCCGCCGGAGCCGCCCGTGCCGCAGGTGGAGCACCGCGTCGAGCAGCGCGACGAGGACGATGGGCATGAGGACGGCGCTGTAGTGCCACCCCGCGCCCCAGTAGCCGTGATTGGGCGAGAGCATCCGCCAGACCAGCGTGGGCAGGGCCACGAGCGCCAGCGGCGAGCGCAGCACCAGCACCACGCCCACGGCCAGCAGGGTCAGCCACGTGAGCGCCTTCTGCCCCGGCACCACCAGGGAGACCAGCGCCCCGGCGGGATCGGCCGCCGCCGCCGCGAGGTCCAGCCGGTCCGCGTACGCGAACCGGCCGTCCGGGCTGAGGGCGGGCAGCACCACGGTCACCGCGAGGGCCGACCAGGCCGCGCCCCACGCGGCGAGCGCGAGCCCCAGCGCCACCGGCCGGAGGTCCCCGTCCGCCTCGCGGTGCGCCCGCCAGGCGAGCACCAGGCCGAGCACCGCGACCGTGACGCCCAGGTCCTCCTTGACGAACGCGACGGGGGCGGCCCACAGCGCGGCCGCCGTCCACCGCCGCTCCACCAGGCAGCCGAGGGCGAGGACCAGCAGCGGCAGGGCGAAGGCCACCTCGTGGAACTGCACCGCGACCGCGGCCTGCAGCCCGAAGCTCAGCCCGTAGGCGAGTCCCAGCGCCGCGCCCGGACCCGCGCCGAGCGCCCGCACCGCGAAGCCCGTCAGCGCCCCCGCGGAGACCGCCACGAGGACGTCCTGGACCACGAGCAGCGTCAGAGCGGAGGGGAACAGCGCGTAGACCGGTCCCAGCAGCACCAGGATCGGATGGAAGTGGTCGCCCAGCAGGTTGGCGCCGTGGCCCTTGATGTGCACGACCGGGCCGTCCCCGGCGGCGTAGGACTTGGCGAGCTGGGTGAAGATCCCCAGGTCCCAGGACGGGACCTCCCAGCGGTGCCACTGGAGCAGTGACCACCACAGGTACAGGACGAGCACGAGGAGCCCCACGCCCAACGGCACCAGCCGCGCCCGCCCGGTGAGCGGCACGGGACGGGCCGGCGGTGCGGCTCGACGCAGCGCGGTGGCGGGCATGGCCTCCTCGGTGGCGGGGGGCGCCGTCGGACAGGACTGTCATCATGGTCTCATGACCGTCACCGCTCCCCCGCCCGCCCGCCGGCGCCGGGTGACCCCGGATGCCGAGCTCGTGTGGGACCCGGAGGGCGCGCTGCACCTGGGCCAGACCCTCGGCGTGCTGGGCCGCGGCAGCGCCGATCCCCTGGTGCGGGTCACGGCCCCCGACACCGTGTGGGTCACCGCCCGGACCGCGACGGGCCCGGTCACCGCCCTCTTCTCCCGCACCGGCGCCGGGCGCCCCCTGCAGCGGCCCGTGCTCGTGCGCGCGTGGGGCCCGGGCGCCGAGGAGTTCCTGCCGGAGGCACCGCGCTGGGTGGGCGCGGAGGACGCGTGGGAGCGGTTCGAGGCCTCGGACGCCTTCCGCGCGCTGCCCCACCGGCTGCGCGCGGCCCGGCACCACCACCCGGGGCTGCGGCTGCCCTCGACCGGCCGGGTGCTGGACCGCGCCGTGCTCTCGGTGCTCGAGCAGCGCGTCACCGTGCGCGAGGCCGTCGCCGCCCACCGGCAGCTCGTGCGGCGCTACGGCGAGCCCGCCCCGGGCCCGGCCCCGGAGGGGATGCGGATCGCTCCGACCGCCGAGGCGTGGTGCCGGGTGCCCGTGTGGGAGTGGCACCGGGCGGGGGTCGACGGCGCCCGCGCCGGCACCGTCCGGCGCGTCGCCGGGCGGGCCGCCGCCCTGGAGCGCCTGGGCCGGGCACCGCTGGACGCCGAGCTGCACCGCGGTCTGCGCTCGATCCCCGGGCTCGGGCCCTGGACGGTCGCGGAGATCGTCCAGTGCACGCACGGGGACCCGGACTCGGTCAGCGTCTTCGACTTCCACCTCGCGGACACGGTGTGCTGGTTCTTCGACCGGCGTCCCGGCGACGACCGCCGGATGCTCGAGCTGCTGGAGCCGTGGCGGGGCGACCGGCAGCGGGTGGTGCGCCTGCTGCGCGCCTCCGGCTTCCGCAAGCCCTCGTTCGCCCCGCGGCTGCACCCGGAGGACCACCGGCGCCGCTGAGCCCCGGCGCGCGCCGGGGTGTGCCGCTGCGCGCCGGTGAGGGCATCCTGTCCTTGCTGGCACGGCCCCACCGGCGCGAGTTCAATGGAGCCATGACCACCGAACACGTGATTCAGGAGCCGCACGGCGTGGGCTACACCGAGCGGATGAACAAGCTGCGGGCCGGGGTGCTGGGCGCCAACGACGGCATCGTCTCGGTCGCCGCGACGGTCGTCGGCGTCGCGGGCGCCACGGCCAGCTCGAGCGCGATCCTCACCGCGGGCGCCGCCGCGCTCGTCGGCGGCGCGCTGTCCATGGCCCTGGGCGAGTACGTGTCCGTGTCCAGCCAGTCGGACTCCCACCGGGCCCTGGTCGAGAAGGAGAGGCGGGAGCTCGCCGAGATGCCCGAGGCGGAGCTGCAGGAGCTCGCCGCGATCTACCGGGCCAAGGGGCTCTCGGCGGGCACCGCGCGGCGGGTGGCGCAGGAGCTGACCGAGCACGACGCCCTGGCCGCGCACCTCGACGCGGAGCTCAACATCGACGAGGAGGACATCGTCAGCCCCTGGAACGCGGCGGTCGCCTCCGCACTGTCCTTCCTGCTCGGCGCCCTGCTCCCGCTCCTGGCGATCCTGCTGCCGCCGGAGGAGTGGCGGCTCCCCGTGACGTTCATCGCCGTGCTCGCGGCCCTCGCCCTCACCGGCTGGCTCGGGGCCCGCCTCGGGGACACGCCGCAGACGGGTCGCGCGGCCCTGCGCGTCGTCGTCGGCGGCGCCCTGGCCCTCGTCGCGACCTTCGCCGTGGGCTCCCTGCTCGGCGTCACCGGCGTCGTCTGATCCGCTCCCGGCCGGGCCGGCCCCGCCGCTCCGCGGGCACGGGCGCCGGGCACGCCCGGGACGACGACGTCGGGCCCCGCCTCCGAGGAGGCGGGGCCCGACGCGGTGCTCGGAGCCGGATCCGAGGTCAGGCGTTGGGCGCGTCCTGGGACTGCTTGGCGACCTCCGCGCGGACCTCGTCCATGTCGAGGCCCTTGACGGCGTCGATGACCTGGTCGAGGGCGGAGGCGGGCAGGGCGCCCGGCTGGGAGAAGACGAGGATGCCCTCGCGGAAGGCCATGAGCGTGGGGATCGACGAGATCTGGGCCGACGCGGCGAGCATCTGCTGGTCCTCGGTGTCGACCTTCCCGAACACGATGTCCTCGTGCTTCTCCGAGGCGGCCTCGTAGGTCGGCGCGAACTGCTTGCAGGGTCCGCACCACTCGGCCCACCAGTCGAGCAGGACGATGTCGTTCTCGGCAATGGTCTGGCCCAGGGTGTCCTGGGTGATGTCAACGGTAGCCATGTCCTCCAGCGTAGAGGCCCGGCCGCCCGGGGGCACAGGATTTCACTCCCGGCTCAAGACCGGGCGGTGGGCGCGAACTAGACTGGGCGTCCGGGCCGGGACTCCGGCCCGGGCCCCTGGACCGGTCCTGCGGCCCGGAGGCAGATCCCGTGCACGCCGAGGTGCGCCATGAACTTCGAGATCGGCATCTTCTCCCTGGGCGAGGTGGTCCCCGACCCCGTCACGCACACCCGTCCCGACAACCGTCAGCGCCTGCGGGACATCATCGAGCAGGCCGAGGCCGCGGAGCGCGCCGGGCTCACCGTGATGGGCGTCGGGGAGAACCACGGGACGGACGTGGTCGCGGCCTCCCCCGTGGTGCTGCTGTCCGCGATCGCCGGCCGCACCCACCTCATGCGGCTCACGACCGCCGTCTCGGTGCTCACGGCCGGGGATCCCGTGCGGCTCTACGAGCAGACCGCCATGCTGGACAACATCTCCGGCGGGCGTGCGGAGATGATCGTGGGCCGCGGCGCCTCCCAGCGCGTGCTCCGCGCCCTCGGCCTGGAGCAGGAGGACCACGACGCCCAGTTCGAGGAGAAGCTGCTCCAGCTGCTCCGGGTGCGCGAGACGAATCCTGTGACCCTCGTCGGCCCGCTCCCCCAGCAGGGCGTGGAGCTCGATCTCCAGCCCCGCCCCCTTCAGCCGTGCCTGCCGATCTGGCTGGGCACCTCCGGCACGCCGGCCTCCGTGGCCCGCGCCGGCGCGCTCGGGCTGCCGCTCGCCCTGCTGCGCACGCACGGCCCGTTCGCCGAGGCCGTGCCCGTCGTCGCCGCCTACCGGAGCGCCCTCGAGTCGTCCGGCCGGGATGCCGGCACCCCGGTGAGCCTCAACGTGCCGGGCTTCGTGGCGCGCACCCCGGCGCAGGCGCGGGAGCTCAGCCACCCCTACTTCGCCGCGGGGGCCCGCAGCCACGGACCGGTCCACCCTGCGGATCCCCGCTGGTCCCGGGAGGAGTACGACCGGGAGTGCGCTCCCGCCGGGACGCTCGTGGTGGGGGACGTGGACGAGGTGGTCGACAAGATCGTGGCGCAGCAGCGCGCGCTCGGCCACGAGCGCCTCCTGCTGCGGATGGACGCCGGCGGCGTCCCGCACCACCTGGCGCTCGAGTCGATCACGCTGCTCGGCGCCGAGGTCGTCCCGCGGGTGCGCGCGGTCCTGGGCTGACGCGGGGCGGCGAGCCCCCGGCCCCGGCTCCCGGGGCTCAGGCCTGCGCCGGGGACGCCGTGAGCACGACGTTCTTGCCCCAGAGGTCCTCGGTGTAGCAGCTGACGATGACCAGCCGGTCCGGGACGATGCGCCAGATGTCGCTGTCCTTCAGGGTGTTCTTGTCGTGGGTGACCACCGAGTCCACCACGTACTCGAGCGTCCCGGTCGCGGTCTGCAGCTCGATCTCGCTGCCCACCAGTCCCGGATCGCTCAGCCGGTTGAACGGGGCGTCCCGGTCCTCCCAGCTGTGGCCGGTGATGTAGGTCGTGTTCTCCGAGCCCTCGCCCGGCATGCCGTAGGGGGTGAGCCAGTAGCCGTCCAGGGTGTCCGGCGGGACCAGCAGCTCCGTGGCCAGCTCCTGCGCACTCGGCGCCAGGGGCAGGACGGCCACGTCGAACCGGGCGTCCTCGACGACCAGCCGCACGGGGGCCGCCGCCGCCGGCCGGTCCGAGGACGCCGCGGCGGACGGGGCGTCCGTGGTGGGAGGCGCCGAGACGGCTTCCACCGGGGCGGTCGCCGTCACGGCCGGGGCGCCGGTGCCGGGCTCCGCCGCACCCCATGGGTCCGTCAGCAGCACCGTGGACAGGACCGCCACGGCACCGAGACCGCTGACGGCGGCCCAGCGCGCGCCCGCGCGACGGCGCGGCACGGTCTCCTGCTCGGGTGCGTCCATGCGCAGTCCTCCGGGGCTCGGCTCGGGAGATGGCTGCGCCCTGGTGCCGCGCGTACGCGGCACCAGGGCGGATCAGCGGTTCGGGATCAGGCGCGCCCGCGGCGCATCCGGAAGGCCACGGCCCCGGACACGGCCGCACCGGCGGCCAGCAGGCCGGCCAGCACACCCGTGCTGAGCCCGCCCTCCCCGGCGGTCTGCATGTTGATGCCCTGGTTCACACCGGTGCCGGTGCCGGCTCCGGCCCAGTCGTCCGAGTCGCTCCAGTCGGTGTCCGTGCCGGTACCGGTGCCGACGCCCGTGAGCAGCGGCCCGCAGTTGCTCTCGAACAGCGCCACGAGATCGGCGCCGTCCTCCATGAAGACCTCACCCTGCGCCCGGGCCTCGCGGGCGGCCGCCTCGAAGTTCGCCGCGGCAGCGGTGGTGGCCGCGTAGGCCTCGGCCACGGCCGGGTCGCTGTTCGAGGCGGCGTAGGACTCCTGCAGGCGCAGGATCTCGTTCCACGCGGCCTGGGCGCGGTCGATGGTGTCGTCGTTCACGATCGCGTCCTCGAGCACGGCCTGCTGCGTCTGGAGCTGGCTCAGGACCGCCTGGTCCGTGACGAGGGAGTTGAAGTGCGTACCGGCGTCGTAGAGGTGGTCCGCAGCGGTGACCAGGTTGGTCACCGCGGTGCTGGCGGCGGGGGCCACGCAGGTGTCGGCGTGGGCCGCGGGGGCGCCCAGGAACAGGCCTCCGGCCAGGACGGCAGCCGACGAACCCGCGGCCACCCACTTCTTCACAGCAGTCATATCGGTCTGTCTCCTCAATCGTTCAGAACCCCGGGCCTGCCCCTGGGGTACCAGCGCGCGGCACAGTCCTTCCCAGCGTCCTCGGCGCGGTGCACCGACGGGAGCGCTGCAGGGTCGGTCGTGCTGCTGGTCATCCGGAGTAGGGGGTCCCGACGCGCCGGCTCGGGGAGTGCTGGCACGTGGCCGGATGATGCTGTCGCCTCAAGCTACAAGGATATTCATCTTCTTAGCAATTGTTAAGGCTGGAACGGCGCGGCGGCCTCTCCCGCGCGTCCCCGGATCAGGGGATCCCGGCCCCGTATTCCGGCGCGGACTCCCGCCCGCAGGAGGGCCCCTCTCCCTGCACCACCACCGGCCGCGGGGGCCTCGGGGCCGCCGCGGGGGGACGAGCTCGTCCCTGCCGCGGGGGACCGCGCCACCGCTCGTGACCAGGCACGACGAAGGCCCCGGTCGGAGGACCGGGGCCTTCGTCGTGGAGCTCGTGGCAGATGAGGGATTCGAACCCCCGTAGGCATTGCCAGCTGATTTACAGTCAGCCCCCTTTGGCCGCTCGGGTAATCTGCCGGGGTGCTGCCGCCGGCCCGTCCGGACCGGTGGTGGCGGCCCCCGCGTGCGGGAGCAGTTCAACAGTACAGAACATCCGCCGCGATGCGAAATTGCCGGGCCCTGCTCAGGCGGCGAGCCGCTCGCACACCTGCTGGAGGAACTTCTCCGCCTGCTCCGCGGTGATCTCGCCGTGGGTCACGGCCTCCGCGAGGTCCTGGGCGACGCCGACGAGCCGCTGGGCCACCTCGGGGTCGATCCGCTCGGTGGCCGAGGCTCCCGAGTCCGGACGGGACGGCGGCGCCGTTCCGTCGGCGGTCGCCGCCGCCGGGCTCAGCCCGATGCCCATCAGCAGGACCGCCGCCAGTGCGGTGGCCGCCACGGCGCTCCCGCGCAGGGTGCGCCCCGGGCTGGTCATCACGTCGTCGTGACCCTGGGATGTGCTCATGCCGCCATCCTGGGAGACCGACCTGGACGGACCCTTGGCCACAGGTCACGAAACGGTGACGGGGCCCTCCCGGTAAGCTGGGCCACAGTCCCACGGGCCGCACGCCGCCCGCCCACCGTCCCAGCCCAGGAGGCAGCATGGCCAGCGATTCCTCGTTCGACGTCGTCAGCAAGGTCGACAAGCAGGAGGTCTCCAACGCCCTGAACCAGGCCCAGAAGGAGATCGCGCAACGCTACGACTTTAAGGGCGTGGGCGCCGAGATCGACTTCTCCGGCGAGAAGATCCTCATGAAGGCGAACTCCGAGGAGCGGGTCAACGCCGTCCTCGACGTCTTCCAGTCGAAGCTGGTCAAGCGCGGCATCTCCCTGAAGTCCCTCGACGCCGGCGAGCCCTTCGCCTCCGGCAAGGAGTACCGGATCGAGGCCTCCGTCAAGGAGGGCATCGCTCAGGACCAGGCCAAGAAGATCACCAAGCTCATCCGCGACGAGGGCCCCAAGGGCGTGAAGGCGACCATCCAGGGCGACGAGCTGCGGGTGTCGTCGAAGTCCCGCGACGACCTCCAGGACGTCATCGCCCTGCTCAAGGGCTCGGACCTCGAGGTGGACCTGCAGTTCATCAACTACCGCTGATTCAGCGGATCGCCCCGGGCACAGCACGCCCAGCCCTCAGTGGTCCGCCCGGAGTCCGCCGGAGGGCTGGACACCTGGCCCATCAGGGCAGCGGCCGCCCGACTCGTGGTGTCCTCCGCGCTGGTCCACCGGTGGGGGCTGATGCACCGATGGGTGACCAGGCGTTGCGGATCCCCATGACGGACGAGGACACATCGGGCGGCGTTCGGGAGCCTCAGCAGGACGGAGGCCAACGGGAACGGATGTGTCTCTTCGCAGACGGCTTCAGCCTCTACAACGGCATCCATGACACCTGCGGCCGCAAGTACCCATGGCTGGCTCCGGTCAGCCTGGGCGAGGAGCTCCGCCCCAGAAACGGAAACGCTTGCGCCAAGCACGTCACGGCCGACGTGATCGGGGAGCCCCACGCGGCACGTCGTCAGGCGGCACAGCTCAACGCCTTGACGGTGAGAGAGAGAACCAAGCTTCGGGTCGTCAAGGGCCGCTACCGGCTTTCCGACCGGTCCTGCCGGAGTTGCGGGGCCACCTGGACACGGCGTGAGGAGAAGGAGACAGAGTCGACATCGCGCTTCACATCCTGCGTGACGCTTCCCTGGGAACCTATGATTCCGCGCTCATCGTGAGTGGCAACAGCGACATGTCGCCGGCCCTCCGCATGGTTCAAGCATCGCGTGCAGACCACTTCGTGGCCGTAGCGTTTCCGCCGTCACGGCTTCCGTACGAACGGGAACGGCTGATGCCGGCCTCCCTCGTGATCAGCGAAACGAAGCTCAGGCGATCATCGATGCCGGACCGCTCTGAGGATGGGCTCCGCCCCCGCGCCCATGCTCGGCCGGAGACATGCGACTGAGCTTTCTCTCGCCCGGCCTCGAGGACGGAGGCGACCCCGCCCAGGAGAAGGCGGGGGCGCCTTCGCTGCGCCGGAAGCGCATGTGCTGCCCGGCCGCCGGGGAACGGCACGATGGGGCTGCGGCACCGCTGAATGGGCCGGCGCCCTGAGTGAACCACCAGGCTGCAATCCAGCCAGGACGGCCCGGTCCACAGGCATCGAGCTTCCCCGAGAACGACGGACGTACCCTCTGCCGCGAGGTGGGCGGGGCGATTAGTCTCACATGCATGATCACTCCGAAGCGGCTCCACGAGATCTGCCGGTTCTACGACCTGTTGGCGGCGAGGGTGGCCGAGAGCTCCGAGCCGTTGACGATGCTGCAACGGCAGGTCGTCGTGGACATGATGGGCGAGCTCATCGAGCACGCCAAGGAGACCGCGACGGCATGACGCAAGCGCCCCACCCACCGGGGTGAGGTCGCTTGCGTCGAAGGCGCCGGGGGACGCTGTCCGGGTCACCCGGGGATCAAGGTCGACAACTCCACGACAGATGCGAAGGACTGTTACTCGACAACCGGCTTACGACGTTCCTCCGCGGCAGCCGAACCTTTTCGGCGTCCCCACTAGTAACGACGCATACGAGGGAGACTCACCCATGACACGTCGGTACCGTCAAAACTGCGGTGACCGAAGCGACGCACAGGTTCGATGCAAGATGATCCCTGGGGGGACAGCGAACCTGTCGCTACCAGAGACGGTTGCCGTAGAGAGCGCCCCCTCATTCCCCTGAGTGTGGGCGTTCTCGCCACGTCTGCCACGACAAGAACGCCCCCGCCCTGCCGGAGCAGTGCGGGGGCGTTCGTGCATCCAGGCATGGGGGGACCCTGGATCGTCCACCACTGGGGGGTGTGGTGTGCCCGTCGGGGGCCGGACGCCTCGACGGTATCATGCCTAGTCACAGGCAACTGGTGGCAACTTCTCAGCAGCGGGCAGTCTTCACGAGACACCGTCAGTCGTCGCTGTCGTGCCCCCGGGTGCAGGTATTGCCCTCCACCCACGCTGTGATCGCAGACTCGCGGACGTGGCCGTTGGGCCCGCGGCCTTTGACGGAGCGCAGGCCACCGTGCTCGGGACCGATCCGGCAGAGAACACAGATGTGCTCGGCACCGCCGCCGAGGCGCTCGGCAGCTTGTGCGGGAGTTGGGTACTCCTCCGGGGCACCATGCGCCTGGACTGAACGACGAATGTGTGGCATGAGTTCCAGCTACCAGGCGGACGACGGGAGGGGGCTCGCACGCAGAGGCGTCCTGGCTGAGGGCCTCGGCGAGGAGGATCTCATCGGGCGAGTCACCGACCATGACCTCGTCGTCCGACTCGCATCGGAGTCAGGAAGTGCGCGCGCAGGACTGCTCCGGCAACTCCGTCCCTCAAGTCCGCAGCGAGTCCGCAGGAGCCCCGCCCGGACCGACTACCGGCACACAGCGGAACCCCGGAATCACGCGGATCTCCGGCATCCACAACGGTCCGCTATCGCCCCGGCCCAGTTCATCGACCACCGCGGGCCCGGGCCGTCGGGCAGGGACGGACGAGCGCTACGGGACGGCGTCCTCGCCCGCCCAGGCCACCGCGTAGAACCGCGCGGAACGGGAGTCCAGCAGCTCGGCATAGGGACCCGGCTCCAGGGCCTGCGCGGAACCCTCCGGGACCTCCGAGACGAAGGCGGACACGCCCAGTCCGGCCTCATGACCCTCCAGGGTCAGGCCGGCGGCCTCCAGGATCGTGGGGTACATGTTCAGCTGGTCCACGCGGGGGCGCAGCTTGCCGTTGTTGTCCTGGCCGGGAACCCAGATCCGGTTGAAGATGGTGCGGTTGTCGTGGTGGTCCAGCTGCTCGTGGAAGGCGTCGCCGGCGCTCATGTGCTTGAGATGGTCGCCCATGATCACCACGGCGGTGTCCTCGAGGTAGCCTCTCTCCTTCATGTGGTCCACGAATTCGGCCACCTGCGCCATGGAGCAGGCGAACACGGAGGTGACCTTGTCCTGCGTGTCCACGGTGCAGTAGTCGAAGACGTGCACCGGCTCGTGCGTGTCCAGCGTCAGCACGGAGAGATGGAACGGCCGGCCGGTCCGCTCCGCCTCGGCGTGCAGCTCGTCGACCTCGTCCTGGGCGTGGGCCATCAGGCGTCCGTCGCTCAGGCCCCAGTCGCCGCGGAAGTTCTTCTCCGGTTCCCCGGCGGCGCGCCAGTCGGAGAGGTCCTTCACCTCGGCGTAGCCGTGGCTGCGGAGGAAGACGTCCTTCGCGGCGAAGGAGGCGTTGGCGCCGCCCAGGAAGACGCTGTGGTAGCCGTGCTCGCCCAGGACATCGCCAAGGCAGGTGGACCCGCCCAGGTAGGTGTCGAGGTCGCCGCCCAGGTTGTTGAGGGTGCCGCTGCCCGCGGCGGAGCCCGCGCCTTTCAGCGGGATGCCGCACTGCGTGGAGGCGAGACCGGCCATGGTCCAGCCTCCGCCCCGGTACTGCTGGAAATCGTCCACGCTCTGCCAGCCGTCCGAGGCCTGGGTGACCTCCTGGAGAGGGGCGAAGGCGTCCTTCTCGAAGAGCTGGTCGTCCGCGAGGGTGGCCTCGCCGGACTCGAGGTAGATCAGCACCAGGTTGCGCTTGTGCTCGTCGCTCGTGACGGCCGGCGCCACGTAGTAGTCGCCGAGGTCGTACTCGGACTTCCCCGCCTTGATGTAGGCTCCGACGCCCACCGTGGTGGCGAAGGCCGTGGTGCCGCCGACAACCACCGCCGCCACCAGGGCGGTGGAGACGGACCGCATGATCCACTGCGAGCGGCGAGAGCGCAGGTCGTCGCCGCTCCGGCGGCGCGTGCGGCGCCGGGCGTACTGCCACAGGCCGATCCCGGCGGTGACGAGCAGGGGCACAACGCCGATCCCCAGGATGCCGAGCCAGACGATGGGACCGCCCCCGCCGTCGGTCTCCACGGAGACGAGGTTCAGGAGCATCTGACCCACGGAGATCTCGCCCCAGAAGAAACGGATGCCGGCGGCGGCGATGAGCAGCGCGAGACCCGCCCAGATCAGGACGTAGACCAGGATGCGCCCCAGGACGACGCCGACCTGTCGGATCACGGGAAGAATCCGGGCAGACATGGCAGCACCTCGCGTTCCAGATGCGCGCGTGTTCGCCGAACACCCTTGACGTTGAGCCCGTTCTCGGGCTCATAGAATCCTAGTGCCGTTCCGCCGCCCGTTCAACAGTTGTTCACCTGTGAGTAACACGCCGTGCACCGGAGCACGCACCGCGTGGCCCCGCTCGTGCGCCGATGGCACCGACCATCCCGTGGAGTGGTCGGCACCGTCGTCGTCGAGGATCAGCGGCGGCCGATGCCCGCCATGCCCTCGAGCCGGGCCACGCGGTCCGCGGTCGGCGGGTGGGTGCGGAACAGGCTCGCCGCGCCGCCGCCCCGGAACGGGTTGGCGATCATCAGGTGCGAGGTGTTGACGAGCTTCTGGTCGGCGGGATTCAGCGGCCGGGCGTTCGTGCCCATCTCGATCTTGCGCAGGGCCGAGGCCAGGGCGAGCGGGTCCCCCGTGAGCCTCGCGCCGTCCTGGTCGGCGTCGTACTCGCGCGTGCGGGACACCGCGAGCTGGATGACGGTCGCGGCCAGCGGCGCCAGGAAGGCCAGGACCAGCCCCACCAGGGGATTGCCGCGGTCACCGCCCCGCCCACCGCCGAAGATGGCCGTGAACTGGAGGAACTGCGCGGCCGAGGTGATGATGCCGGCCACGGCCGCGGCGATCGAGGACGTGAGGATGTCACGGTTGTAGACGTGCATCAGCTCGTGGCCGAGCACGCCCCGCAGCTCGCGCTCGTCGAGCAGCTGGAGGATGCCCTCGGTCACGCAGACCGCCGAGTTCTCCGGGTTGCGCCCGGTGGCGAAGGCGTTCGGGCTCATCGTCGGCGCGATGAACAGGCGGGGCATCGGCTGGTTCGCCCGCTTTGACAGCTCCCGCACGATCCGGTAGTACCCCGGTGCCTGCTGCTCGGTGACGGGGATGGCGCGCATGGAGCGCAGCGCGAGCTTGTCGCTGTTCCAGTAGCTGTACGCCGTGGAGGCCAGGCCGATCAGGGCGAAGACCCAGATGAAGACGCTGCTGCCCGTCCCGCTCGCCACGACCCACCCGATGGCCAGCAGCACCGCCCACAAGCCGCCGAGAAGCAGGACGGTCTTGAGCCCGTTGTTGTGGTTGTGCATCGCGGGTGTGGCTCCTTCGTGCGGGAGGCGGGTCTTCCGTTGGGCACAACCTCGCCGGCGGCGCCGGTCTTCCCGGGCCGGACAACGTTCAGCAACCTCCCAGCCGGTTCCCGGTGTCCTGTCGTCCGCCCTCGGGGGGGACGGTCCGCGGTCACTCTCCGGCGGACGGGCCGATGGGGTCGGAGGGACCGGTGACACCGGCATCACCCGGCGCCTCGGGAGGAGGCTCGGACGCCGGGGGAACGGACGCGGGGACCTCGCCCGACGGGGCACCGGGGACCGGGGTCCCGGTTGCCGGCGTCCCGTCCGCAGGTGCCCCGGTGGTCGGCGCCCCGCTGCCCGGGGCTCCGTCCGCGGGAGGCGCGTCGGTCGGGGCCTCGGTCGCCGGGGCCTCGGTCGCCGGAGCCTCGGTCGCCGGAGCCTCGGTCGCCGGGACATCGGCCGCAGGGAGCTCCGGCCCGGGGATCCCAGCGGCCGGTCCCTCGGGCGCAGGCGTCCCGGCAGCCGGAGGCTGCCGGACCGGGCCGTCGCCGGCTCGGGCGCCGTCGTCACCCGCGGGCGGCGGCGCCGGAGCGCCGGCCCCGCCACCGGCCCCCGGCGAACCGCCCCTGGTGCCGCTGCCCGGGGATCCTGCACCCGAGGACTGTGCGCCCGGCGACTGTGCGCCCGACGCCGCGGGCCGAGGCGCGCGGCCGTCGTCCTGGACGCTGCCCGGCGTGCGGGGTGCCGCCTCGGTGCGACGGCCCGTCGACGCGTCGGCGCCAGCTCCTCGCGCGCCGGCGGCCGAACCGTCCGCCGCGGCGGCGGCGACGGTGATCGACCCACCGTCCGCGCGGGCGGCCCGAGCCTCGGCGGCGGCTTCGGTCAGCGGGCCGGGGGACGGCTCGGAGGTCGGCAGGGACAGCACCCTGTCCGCGGCGCCGGGCACCGCGGCACCGGGTCCGCGGGCCGCGGTGGCCGTGCCGTCGCCGGCCCCCGGGACAGCGGGCGGCGCGGAGTGCGCCGTCGCCCCGGAGCCGCCGGTGCGCCCCGTGGCCTGCGTCGTCCCGTCGCCGAGACCGCCGGAGCCCGTGACGGCTACGCCTGCCAGCGCCACGGCGGCCGCCAGGGCGCCGGCGCCGAGCAGCACCTTCCGGCCCTGCCGGGAGACGTGGACGGCGGCGAGGGCCCCGCCGGCCACGTCGGTGCCCGGAGCCGCGCTGATCCGCCCGGCGCTCATCCGTCCTGCGGTCCGGACCAGCTCCGCGAGCTCGTCGGTCCGGGCATCCCGCAGCGGCACGCCGGCGAGCACGGGCAGCAGCCAGCCGCGCAGGCCCGCTTCGGTGTCCTGCAGATAGAGGTGGTCGGCGGTGCAGCGAGGGCACTCCTCGAGGTGGCGCTGCACGGCTTGCGTCCGCTCGGCGGGCAGGCCGCCGTCGGCAAGGGCACCGAGGTCGGCCGCGCAGTCCGGGCACCCGGGCAGGGCCGGCAGGTCCTGCCTGGCCCGGCGGTAGGCGGCGCGAAGCCCTGCGCGCGCCTCGAGGTGCAGCGCGCTGGTAGCGGCCGGGCTCAGTCCCAGCACCGCGGCCGTGCGCTCGACCCCGAGGGCCTCGATCTCGAGGTGCCACAGCACGGCCTGCCAGGACGCCGGAAGGCCCAGATAGATGCCGGTGACCGTCTCGGCCGCGACCTCCCGCTCCACGCCGGCCCGTCCGACGACGGCGACCAGCCGTGCCCGCAGGAAGACCCCCGGTCCGCCCTCGTCCCCGCTCTCGTCACCGATCTCCGCGAGGACCTGGTCGAAGGCCGTGCCCGCCAGCTGCTCCGCGTCCTGGCGGCTCGGAGTGTGCAGCCGGGCCACGACCACGGCGGTGTGCCAGTGCCGGTCCCGCAGGTCCGGGAAGGCGTCGGGGCGCTGCGCCCGGACCGCGGCGAGCAGCTCCTCGTCGGTGCGCGGTTCGCGCCCCTGGGCGAGCGCCTCGGTCGTGCGCGTCATGGGATCTCCGTCGGTCTCGGGAACGCTCGGTCACCTTGCGGTGCGGGCGACCCGGGAGCGGTGCCGCGGGCTCGCGGCCCCCTGCGAACACGATGACGTCGCGCCCGCCGATAGCGTGCGGCTGCTGAGACTGTGGACCCCCCGGTCCCCCGAACCCATGGTAGAGCGCCCCGGCGGACGGCGGCACGCCTCCCCCGTCACGAGCCGTTCCCGTTCGTAACACAGCGCTGCGGGGAGACGCCGGCGAAGACCGGCGCTCAGCGGTGGGAGTGGTCCTGCTGCCGGCCCCTGCCCTCGCCCGGGCCACCGCGGCCGCGCTGTCCCTTCTCGAGGTGACGGCCCTGACGACCGGCGTCCTTCCAGGCCTGGGACTTGTGCTGGTGCCAGTCCGTCCCGCGGTGGCGCGGCCCGGGCTCGGCCTGCCCCGCCGCGGGGGCGCCGCCGGCCCGCTGGTGCACGTGCTGGCGTCCGGCACCGGGGGCGGTGCCCGTGCCGGCAGAGCTGCTCGGCGGCTGGGTCGTCCCGGCCGGCGGCACCGGCGCCCTGAGCGGCGCCGGGCTGGGGTCCAGGGTCGGCAGGGAGCTCGGCACCGAAGGAGCGGGCGACGGGGTGCCCGCCTCCTGCACCGGTGCGGGGGCTCCCGTCTCCTGCGCCGGCGCAGGAGCGCTCGAGGAAGCCTCCGACGTCCGTGCCGGTGCCGTGCTCGCGGAGGAGGCCCTGGACGACGTGCCCCGGGCGGCTCCACCGGTCGACGCCGCACCGGTCGACGCCGCACCGGTCGACGCCGCACCGGGCGTCCCGGACGCCGCGGAACGGACCCCGCCCGGTGCGGACGCCGGCGGCTGCGCTCCTGCGCCCGGCCGGGCGACCGCGTCGCTCCCGGCCGGATCCGACGCGCCCGCGGCGGCGGCGTCGGCCGCTGCGCCGTCCCGGTCGGCCCCGGCCACGAGCGCCGCTGCCTGCGAACCTGCACCGTCCTCGAGCGCTCCGGCCGGGACGCCGGCCGGGCCCTGCTCGGCGGCGGCCACGTCCGAGCGGGACGAGCGACCGTCGCGCTCCGGTGCGGCGCCCTCGGCGCCCGGGGTGTCGTCGTCGGCCTGCCCCGCCCCGGCCGCAGCATCGCCGGCGCGCGCGTCCTGCAGGTCCTCGGCGGTGCGCGGCGCCTGCTCGGCGGCGAGACTGTCGGGGGCCGGGACGGGTTCGCCCCCGCCGGACACGCTCACCGCGGCGACCGCCACGGCCGTCGCCAGGGCACCGGCGCCCAGGAGGACCTTCGCCCTGCGGCCCGACCACGGGGAGGCTCCCGCGGCACCGTGCGGACGGGCGCCGGAGGGCCCCGTACCGGCGCGGAGGGCAGCGCCCCCCGCAGCGGCACCCGCACCGGCAGCAGCGGCGGCGCCCGTCGCCGCGCCTGCCCCGTCGGGTCCGCCGGCACCGGCGATGAGGTTCGCGAGCTCGAGGGCCTCGGTGCCCCACAGGGGCAGGCCGGCCAGCACGGGGAGCGTCCAGGTGCGCAGGCCCGTCCCGATGTCCTGGCGGCTCAGGTACTCGGCGGTGCAGCGCGCGCACCCGTCCAGGTGCGCCTTGACGTCCCGCCGGCTCCGTTGCCCGCGGGTGCCGCGGACGAAGTGGGGCAGCTCGCCGGAGAACTCCGCGCAGTCCGGTCCCGGTGCCCGGTCCGCCGCCGCCTGGCCGTAGAGCCCCCGGAGCCCCCGGACCATGTCGCGGTGCAGACCGGCGGCCGCGACCGCGCCGAGACCCAGCGCCGCCGCGGCCCGGCGGGCGCTGTGGCCCAGGACCTCGGTGCGCCAGAGGAAGGCCTGCCACTCGGCGGGCAGGCCGCTGAAGACCCGGACCAGGGACGTGGGGTCCGCGGGATCGTCCGGCAGCGCGACCGGCCGCGTCCCGCCGTCGGCCTCCCGCCCGACCATCCACACGACGAAGGCCCCGAGGAAGGCGCGCGGACCGCCGCCCTCGCCGACGATCTGCTCGACGCGCCCGAGAGCCGCCGCGGCGACGCGCTCCGCCTCCTCCGCGCTGCCGCTCCGCGACCGCGCCACGGCGAGGGCCGTGCCGTGGTAGCGCTCCCGCAGCACCCCGAAGGCGCCGGCGTCCCCGGAGTGGGCGGCGTCGAGGAGGACGTCGTCGCGGAGGGCCTCCACGTCCCCGGTGGGGCCGTTCGAGCGGGCGTGGGCAGGACGCGTCATGTCTGTCTCCGTGGTGGTCGCGGTCGTTCGGGAAGAAAGAGCTTCGGGAACGTCCCGTCCGCGCCGCGGGCGCGCACGCCACGACGGCGGTGCCGGACCCCCATCCCCCGTGCACATCGTAGGCGCAGGTCAGAGCCGGGTGAAAGCCGATGACCGCGGGCACGACCCGAACGGTCACGCGGGATGACCACGGCGAACACGCCGGGAGGCGGAGGCGGCCCACTATTGTGAGTCCATCGTGATAACGGTACGGTGGAGGGATGCAGACAACCGAACGCCTCGCACCGGACACCGCCCGGGCCGCCGCGTGGTCGGACCTGCTGCGCTCCCACGGCCGCCGGGTCACCAAGCAGCGGCTGGCCGTCCTCGACGCGGTGGACCGCCGCCCGCACTCCACTGCCGACGAGGTCCTCGCGGACGTCCGCACGGCGCTGCCGGCGATCACGCTCCAGTCCGTCTACGTGGTCCTCTCCGACCTCACCACCGTCGGCATGGTCCGCAAGTTCGAGCCGCCCGCATCGCCGGCCCTGTACGAGACCCGCACCGGGGACAACCACCACCACGCGTACTGCGTGCGCTGCGGAACCGTCGCCGACGTCGACTGCGCCGTCGGCCACACCCCGTGCCTCACGCCCTCCGAGCACCACGGCATGCAGCTGCTCACCGCCGACGTCGTCTACCAGGGCATCTGCGCCGACTGCCTCGCCGCCGGCCCGGCGCCCGCACAGTCCCCCTCCACGGCGGACTGACGGCCCGCCCGGCCTCAGCTCCTGTCCGGACCCTGCCCGGCCTCCGCCCCGGAGGACCCCGCCCGTCCCGGCTCCTTCTCCGCGGGCCCGTTCCCGACGGCATCCTTCTCGACGGGCTCGTCCTCCACCAGAGCCAGGAGGTCCCGGAGCTGGTCGGCGCTGAGGGTGGTCACCGGAGGGTGCGCGTTGATGCTGACCTTCCGCGCCCCGGCGTCGAGGGCGAAGCGCAGCGCCTGGCGGGCCGGTGCGGAGCGGACCTCCAGGGTGGTGTCCAGCACGGCGATCTCAGGCGCGGACGTGAACAGCATGAGGGTGTCCGGCGCGGCGCCCTCCTCCTGCGGCTTCGCGTACACGGGCACGGCCCGCCCGTCCTGCACGCGCGCACCCAGCAGCAGCACCGCGTCCGGGGCCAGGAGCCCGGCGAGCAGCTGCGACATGTTGTTCTCGAGCATCGCGGTCTTCACGGCGTCGTTGCGCGGGGCCCGCATCGCCCACTCGACCTGGGGCCGGCCGATCCGGCAGCCCCGGTGGGCGGGGTCGATGACCAGGTGGTCGTGCTGCGGGTCGTCCGCCAGCATCTTCAGCACCTTCACGGCGGACTCGCGCAGCAGCACGGGCGTCCCGCCCTCCGGGTGGTGGCGGTCGAACATGGCCTGGGCCTCCGCGGCCGAGGTGTACGCGGCGAGCGACCGCGTGCCGTCGGGCTCCCGCAGGGTCTGCACGCGCAGGGTCGACTCCGGCCCCACGGCCTCACCGCCCGGGCCCGCCACGAGGTCGCTCGCCGTGACGTCCAGCAGCAGGGAGCCCGCCATGCACTGGCGGACGACCTCGATCATCGCCTTGTTGTCCGGGGCGCTCACGAACCGGTCGACGGCCGCCCGCACCAGGGGGTGGACGACTCCCCCGGGGTCGGCCGGCTGCTCGGCGCCGGGGGCGAGGACGGGCAGCTCGACGCCGTCCCGCCGGGCCAGCTCGGCGGCCCACGCCGGGATCCGGGCGCGGGTCCGCGGAAAGCGCTCGAGGTGGGCCAGGACGTCCTGGGCCGTGAACGGGCCCTCGGTCCCCCACTGGCGGGGTTCGCCGTCGAGGTCGTAGGTCCCCCCGATCCGGTGGGTCGGCTCGGGCCAGCCCTCGGCGAGAATCACGACCGTGGCGGTGAACCACGTCCCGCGCCCCGGGACGTGGACGTTCTCCCGCAGCCGCTCGACGGCGGGGATGACGGCACTGTCCTCCTTGATGGGTCCCGCGGTGCCGGGCACCACCTCCTGGCCCCGCTGCTCGCGCACGCTCAGGTGCACGCGCCCGCCCTGGACCTTGAGGTCCACGACCATCCGGTCCCACCCCGGCTCCGTGCGCAGCACGGAGAGCACCCACGAGCCGATCGTGTTCAGCAGCTCCTGCCGGGCCGGTCCGGGGGTCGGGGTGGCGGGGGTCTCGCTCATGCGGTGGCTCGTTCCCGGCCCGCGGGGGGCCTATGACGATCGTGGTGGTCAGGGGGCGGGCGCGGCGCCGCCGGGCTCCGGAGGTCCCGTCCCCACCCTACCCATGCGGCCCCCGGTCGCGGCAGGCGGAACGGCCGTCCGGCACCGCGCCGACGCACCGGGCGGCGCCCGCCGTGACGCGCCCGCACCCGCGAGGGTTGCTAGCCTGGACGCATGACGAAAACGCTGCAGGATCTGATCGACGAGTCGATCTTCATCTCGACCGAGTACCAGGCCAGGCTGGCCGAGCTGACCCAGGGCGCCGGGTGGGACGTCGACTTCTCCGCGCCGGCGTTCACCCTGCAGACCGAGCCCCCCGTGACCCTCACCCCCTACCTGCTGGGCACCGAGTCCGCCTCCCGCGGGACCTGGATCTGGTCCTGGCAGGAGCTGGGCCACTTCCCCGCCGAGGTGGTCTCCGCGGCGGTCCAGGCCCGCGAGGCCGGGGAGCGGCTGGGCGTGGACGAGCTGTCCACCGACGAGCTGCCCGTGGCCGAGGGCCTGGCCCGCCGGCTGACCCTGGCGGCCAAGGCGGTGACGGGCGTGTACGCGCACTACCCCGCCGGAGCGGGTGGCGGCGTGACCGCGTGGCTGCTGCTGGACGGACCGGAGTTCGAGCTGCCGGAGCTCACCGTGGAGCGGATGATGCGGGTCATCGCCGAAGCGCTGACCACGGACACCGCGGTGGACCACAACCTCGCCGTCGACTCCTACGCCAAGCTGCGCGGCGCCCACATCGAGTGGGACACCGAGGCCACGTGCGTGGTGACCGTCCGGGACGGCGCGCAGCGGTTCTGGTTCGACGACCACCAGATCTCCGGCGTCGAGCCCGCCGAGCCGGCCGTGGGCCCCGAGATCCTGGTGGACCTGGTGGCCGACGCCCGCGCACGCGCCGCCACCCTGCGCCAGGACCGCGCCGCCGCCGAGGCCACGGCCGCTCGGCAGGAGGCCGAGCCGCGGAGCGCCGCGGCTGCAGCACCCGCCGAGACCCCGGTGTCCGAGAAGGCCCCGCAGGAGCAGGCCGAGCCGATCGAGGTGCCCGACTTCGTCGAGACGGAGCACGCGCGGGCCCAGCCCGAGCCGGCCGAGGAGTCCCCGGAGGCGGAGGAGCCGGCCGCCGCGCACGCCGGTGCGGACCTGCCGTTCGACCAGGAGCCCTCGGACCGGGACGTGCGCCCGGGCCGCGTGAGCACCACGGTGGTGCCCGGCCCCGAGCCGGTCGGGCCGGCCCCCGAGGAGGTGCCCGAGGCCGCGTCCGCCCCGCGCCCGGAGCCCGTCGCGGCGCCGAAGGCGGAGCGCGAGGTCGAGCGCGAGGTCGTGGCCGGCCCCGGCGTGCCGGACAGCGCCGGGACGGAGCCCGTGGTGGAGGGCGAGGAGCCCGCCGAGGAGGAGCAGGGCGAGCGGAGGAAGGGCTTCTTCAGCCGATTCTTCGGCCTCTGACCCCCGGCGGTACCCTCGAGCGTGACCGCATACAACACCGCGCCCGGCCCGGAGCCCGACGAGCAGTCGAGGACCCGGGCCGGTCTGCTGGCCGGATTCGGGGCCTACGGCATCTGGGGCCTGCTGCCTCTCTACTTCGTCGTCCTGGACCCGGCCGGCCCCTTGGAGATCGTGGCGCTGCGCGTGCTCTTCTCCCTGGTGTTCTGCCTGGCGCTGCTGGCCCTCACCCGGCAGCTGGGCACGCTGGGACGGGCGCTCCGCTCCCCCCGCACCCTGGCCGCACTCGCTCTCGCGGGCCTGCTCATCGGGATCAACTGGTTCCTCTACGTGGTCGCGACGACCACAGGGCACACCATCGAGGCCTCCCTGGGCTACTTCATCAACCCGCTCGTGGCCATCCTGCTCGGCGTGGTGGTGCTGCGGGAGCGGATGCGGGCCCTGCAGTGGGCAGCCGTGGGGATCGGGTTCGTCGCGGTCGTGGTCATGGCCGTCTTCTACGGCAGCGTGCCCTGGCTCTCCCTCGGCCTCGCCTTCTCCTTCGGCCTCTACGGGCTGGTCAAGAACCGGATGGGCGGGGCCTTCCCCGCCGTCGTGACCCTGACCGTGGAAACGATGGCCCTGACTCCCGTGGCCGCGGTGGTCGTGGCGGCGCTGGCGGCGGACGGGTCGCTGACCCTCGGGACGGAGGGAACGGGCCACGCGCTGCTGCTGCTGGCCGCCGGAGTGATCACGGCCGTGCCGTTGATCCTCTTCGGCGCCGCGGCGAGCCGGCTGCCGCTGAGCACCGTGGGCATGATCCAGTACCTGACTCCCATCATGCAGTTCCTCCTGGCCGTGCTCGTCCTCGGCGAGCAGATGCCCCTGGAGCGCTGGGTGAGCTTCTGCTTCGTGTGGCTCGCGGTGCTGCTGCTCGTGCTGGACGCGGTGCGCACCCCGCGGGCCCGCCGCGCCTGAGCGCCCCGTACGGGACCTGACCCGCCGGGCCCGGCCCGCGCATGACCTGCGGCGCCGGATCCGGTCCGTGCAGGACCTGCCGTGCCGGAGCCGACCGCACCGGGCACGCCGCGCCCGGGTCCGGGGAGACGGCCGGCAACGAGCAGGAGGGCTCCTGGCACCGCGCGGTGCCAGGAGCCCTCCTGCTGTACCCGGGGCCCGGATGGGGTCAGGTCGTGCGGACGTAGTCGTCGCTGCCGAAGCCCTGGTCGTTCTCGTCCACCTCCGGGGTGCGCCGGAGGTGGACGACGGCGGCGATGAAGCCGCCCCAGACCGTGCACACGGCGACGACGAGCATGATGATGGCGGGAGTGGTCATCGGGGGTCCTCCTGGGATCCGGTGGTGCTGGACGTGGCGCCGGAGCTCCAGGGGGCCCGGCCGGTCTCCCCGGCGGGGGCCTCCGCGTGCCGGCCCGTGGAACCGGCCGTGCCCTCGGCGAGGGATCGGTAGGAGAAGTCCTGGTCGAGGGCCGGGGTCCGCAGCGCGGTGTCCGACCAGCGCGAGAGCGGCTGGCCGCCCTGCAGCCGGCGCCGGTCCACGGAGGCGTCGACGATGGCCGGCGACGGGCTGAGGTCCGAGGCCGCCGAGCCCGCCGGCCACGGCAGCCGGGAGAGCAGCAGCGCGACGACGATGATCGCGAGGGCCGTGCCCCAGCCGAACGTGTTGACGAACCACGCGGGCATCTCGCCGTAGCCCTCCGCCAGGGTGGTGGTCAGCGTGTTGATGAGGATGTAGCCCAGCATGATCGGGGTGATCCCGCCGACCACGACCATCCAGGTGCGGCCCAGCGTGAAGGAGGACACCGAGTTCAGGTGGTCCCGCAGGGTGGGCAGCGCGGAGAAACCGGCCGTGAGCAGCATGATGGACACCAGTGCCGCGGCGACGATGCCGAACTGGTTGACGAAGTTGTCCGTGACGTCCAGCAGGTTCAGCCCCGTGGTGGTGGTGAACAGGGCCAGGGAGATCAGCGCCATGGGCACCACGACGGCCACCACTGCGGTGCGCCGGCGCAGGCCCAGCTTGTCCTGGGCCGCGGCCACGACGACCTCGACGATCGACACGAGCGAGGTGAAGCCCGCGAAGGTGAGGGTCGCGAAGAAGAGCACGCCGATGAGCGTGCCGAGCGGCGCCTGGGAGATGATCGTCGGGAACGCGATGAACGCCAGGCCGATGCCCGAGGTCGCGACCTCGTCCACGCCCACCCCGGAGACCCCGGCCATGAACCCCAGCGCCGCGAAGACGCCGATGCCGGCGAGGATCTCGAAGCTGGAGTTGCCGAAGCCGACCACGAGCCCGGAACCGGTGAGGTCGGTCTTCGGCTTGAGGTAGGACGAGTAGGTGATCATGATGCCGAAGCCGACCGAGAGCGAGAAGAAGATCTGGCCGTAGGCGGCGACCCACACGGCGCTGTCCGTCAGGGCCCCCCAGTCCGGCGTGAAGAACGCGTTGAGACCGTCGGTGGCGCCCGGCAGGGTCAGCGCGATGACCACGATGGTGAGGAACATCAGCACCAGCAGCGGGATCAGCACGAGGTTCACCCGGCCGATGCCCTTCTGCACGCCCAGCAGCAGCACCACGAGCAGCGCGATCCAGGCGACGGCCGTGACGGCCAGCACGTTGGGGACGAAGTCGAGGCCCACGCCGACCTCCTCGGAGGTCTGCAGGACGTCCGAGAGGAAGAACGTGCCGGGGTCGTCCCCCCAGGCCTTGCCGAAGGAGAAGTAGGTGTACAGCATCGCCCAGCCGAGGATGACGGCGTAGTAGACGGCGATCACGAAGCTGATGCCCATCTGCCACCAGCCGATCCACTCGGTCTTCGGGTGCAGGCGGCGGTAGGCCAGCGGCGCCGAGGCGCGGAAGCGGTGGCCGATGCCGTACTCGAGCATCAGCAGCGGCAGGCCGGCCGTGAGCAGCGCGACGAGGTACGGGATCAGGAACGCCCCGCCGCCGTTCTCGTAGGCGATGTAGGGGAAGCGCCAGATGTTGCCGAGGCCGACGGCGGAGCCGATCGCGGCCAGGATGAAGACGGTGCGGCTGGAGAACGCCTCGCGGGGCGCGGCGGCACGGCCGGGTGGGGACTGTGGGGTCATGGTCGTCCTCGGGTGCGGGAAGTGGTCTGGGGACGGCTCCAGGCTAGCCCGTGGGACCGCGGGAACCACACCCGGCGCGACGGCCCTCGGCCGCGCCCGAGCGGCTCAGGCCTCGCGGTGGACGACGGCGTGCGCGAACGCCACGAGCGCGCGCTTGGCCACCGTGTCCGGCAGGGGCTCCAGGGAGGCGATGGCCTCGTCGGCCCACTGCCGGGCGATCCGCCAGGCCTCCTCGGTGGCGCGGTGCCCCGAGACCGCGGCCACGGCCCGGGCGAGGGCCTCGTCCGAGGTGAGGTCGCCGTCGAGGAGCGCGAGGGCGCGGACCGCCTCGTCGTCGCCCTCCCCCGCCATCCGGCGCAGGATCAGCACGGGCAGGGTGGGCACCCCCTCGCGGAGGTCGGTGCCGGGCGACTTCCCGGACACCTCGTCCTCGCCGGTCACGTCGATCACGTCGTCGGCGAGCTGGAAGGCGATGCCCACCTTCTCCCCGTACTCGACCATCACGTCCACGACGTCCTGCTCGGCCCCGGCCAGGACGGCGCCGAAGTGCCCGCACGCCGCGATGAGGGAGCCGGTCTTGCCCCCCAGCACGTCGAGGTAGTGCTCCAGCGGGTCCTGCCCGTCGCGCGGGCCGACCGTCTCGTGCAGCTGGCCGAGCACGAGCCGCTCGAACGTGTCCGCCTGGATCCTGAGCGCGCGCTGGCCGAGCTCCGAGACCATCGACGAGGCGCGGGCGAAGATGAGGTCACCCGTGAGGATGGCCACCGAGTTGCCCCACACGGTCTGCGCGGTCGCGACGCCGCGCCGCAGCGGCGCGGAGTCCATGACGTCGTCGTGGTAGAGGGTCGCCAGGTGCGTGAGCTCGACGACGGCCGCGGACTCGAGGACGGCGTCGTTGATGCCGCCGCCGATCTCCCCCGCCAGCACGGTCAGCAGGGGCCGCACGCGCTTGCCGCCGGCCTGGAGCAGGTGGCGGGAGGTGATGTCGGCCAGGTGGTCGGCGCTGCGCACCGCCTCGTCCAGCCGCTCCTCGATCCGGGCGAGCGCCCCCAGCACGACCGGCCCCAGCCGGTCGTCGGACGCGATGAGGTCGAAGCCGGCGGGCAGCTTCACCTGATCGGTGCCGGGACCCGTGGCGGGGCCGTCGGCGCTCGAGGAGGAGGATTCAGTCACGGTCCACTACTCTAGCGAGTTTTCGGGGGGCGGGTGTTGCCGGTCGCGGGCGTCAGGGCGTCCAGGAGGCCGACCACGCGGTCCTCCCACGTGGCGGCGGGACGGTCGGAGAGCTCCGTCATGACCCGGACCACGAAGCGCATCAGCGCGGGCACGGCCATGCCGGTGCGCACGGCGGCCTGCATCACGGCTGGGCTGCCGATGAGCTGGGCCAGGACCCGGCCCTGCGTGAAGTGGGCGCCCCACTCCTGCCGGACCCGGTCGGGGTAGCCGGCGAGCACGAGCTCCCGCTGGGCCGGGCCGTTGGCGGCCGCGGCCGCCACGACGTGCTCGGCGGCGTAGCGGGCGGACTCCATCGCGTTGGAGATCCCCTCCCCGTTGAACGGGGAGACCAGGCCGGCGGCGTCGCCCAGCAGCAGCATCCCCGGGACGTGGTGCGGTGTGCGGTTGAAGGCCATCGGCAGGGCCGCGCCGAGCACGCGGCCGCGGCGGTGGGCCTCGTCGAACGTCCATTCGGCGGGCATGGACGCCGTCCAGTCGGCGAGCACCTTCCGGTAGTCCAGGGCCCCGAACGCCGGGGAGGTGTCCAGGATCCCCAGCCCCACGTTGGCGGTGCCGTCCCCGACGCCGAAGACCCACCCGTAGCCGGGCAGCAGCGCCCGCTGCGGGTCCGTGCCGTCGGTGAGCTCCAGCCAGCCCTCCATCCAGTCCAGGTCCGTGCGCGGGGACTCGAAGTAGGCGCGCACCGCCACCCCCATCGGCCGGTCGTCCCGCTTGTGCAGCCCGGCGGAGACCGCGGTGCGGGAGGAGTTGCCGTCGGCGGCGAGCACGACGTCGGCGCGGTGCTCCTCGGTCTCGCCGGTGCGCCGCCCGGCGGCGTCGAGGACGTTGGCGCGGGCGCCGACGACCCGGCCGGTGCCGTCGCGCAGCACCCCGGACACGGCCCGGCGCTCGAGGACCCGGGCCCCGGCGGCGCGGGCGTGCCCGGCCAGCTGCTCGTCGAAGCCCAGCCGGGTGCGCACGAGCCCGTAGGGCGGGAAGTCGCTCAGTTCGGGCCACGGCACCTCGACGCTGCGCTCGCGGGCCACGAGCCGCAGCCCCCGGTTGCGGGTGTAGCCGAGCTCGGGCCCGTGCGGGAGGCCCATGAGCTGCATCTCGCGCACGGCGCGCGGGGTCAGCCCGTCGCCGCAGACCTTCTCCCGCGGGAACGCGGTCTTCTCCAGGACGGTGACCTCGATCCCGTGCGCGGCGAGCCAGTACCCGGCCGTGGCGCCGGCCGGCCCGCCGCCGAGGACGAGGGCCCTCATCGGGCGGGGGCGTCCGCGGCGGGCTTGACCGCCCGGTGCACGGCCACGATGCCGCCCGTGAGGTTGCGGTACTGCACGCCGGTCCAGCCGGCCGCGAGGATCTCGGCGGCGAGGTCCTCCTGGTCCGGCCACGCCGCGATGGACTCGGCGAGGTACCGGTAGGCCTCCGGGTTGGACGCCGCGCGCGCGGCGATCCCGGGCAGCGCCTTCATGAGGTACTCCGTGTAGACGGTGCGCAGCGGGGCCGCCGTGGGGGTCGAGAACTCGCAGATCACGAGCCGGCCGCCCGGACGGGCGACCCGCAGCATCTCGGCGAGCGCGCGGCGGTAGTCCTGGATGTTGCGCAGGCCGAAGGAGATGGTCACGGCGTCGAAGGACGCGTCCGCGAACGGCAGCTGCGTGGCGTCGGCCTGGACGAACTCGATGTCGGGGCGGCGGGCGCGGCCCACCTCGAGCATTCCGAGCGAGAGGTCCGCGGCCACGACGTCGACGCCCGCGTCCGCGTACGGCTCGGACGAGGTCCCGGTCCCGGCGGCGAGGTCGAGGACCTTCTCCCCCGGCACGGCGCCGACGGCCTCCGCGACGACCCTGCGCCAGCCGCGGGTCCGCCCCAGCGAGAGGATGTCGTTGACGAGGTCGTAGCGGGGCGCCACGTCGTCGAACATGGCGGAGACTTCGTGCGGCTGCTTGGACAGGTCTGCTCGGTTCACCCGGTCATTGTCGCACCTCGTCCCGACGGCCCCGCCCGGGTCCTCCCCGGCGGCTCCCGGCGCCCCGCCCCGGCGCCCCTCCCGCGGGAGCGCGGCCCGGGGCTGTCCGGGGGGCGGCTTAGACTGGTGGGCGATGTCTTCCACCGCCCCCGCAGCCGACCCCGCAGCCGCAGCGCCGGTTCCCGTGCTGCACGCCCTCACGGTGCCGCTGTCCGCACTGGGCGCGGATCCCGCGGACGTCCCGGACCTGCGGGAGCTGCTGGCCGGGCCGGAGCTGCTCACCTGGACGGTGGACGGGCGCGGCCTCGTGGGCTGGGGCCGGGCGGCCGAGCACACGGTGCGCGGCGCGGACCGGTTCACGGCCGCGCGCGTGTGGTGGGACGACCTGGCCGCCGCCGCCGTGGTCGAGGACCGTGTGGGGGTGCCCGGGACCGGGCTCGCGGCGTTCGGCGCCTTCACGTTCGCGACCGGTTCCGCCGTGGACTCCGGGCTCGTCGTCCCGGAGCTGCTCGTGGGCCGCCGGGACGGCGTCGCGTGGGCGAGCCTCGTGGTGGCTGCGGCACCCGGGGCCCCCTTCGTGCTGGGCGCCGACGACGTCGCGGCCGCCTGGCTGCGCCGGGTCGGGCCCGTCCCCGGCCGCGCGCCCGCCGCGAGCGGGCCGACCCCGGCTCCGGCCGTGGTCCGGCTGTCCTCCGGCACGCTGGGCGAGCACGAGTGGACGGAGGCGGTGCGCGACGGCGTGGAGCGCATCCGTTCCGGCCGGCTGGAGAAGCTCGTGCTGGCCCGGGACGTCGTGGCCCGCACGGACGCCCCGCTGGACGCCGTGGCCGTGGTGAGGGACCTCGCCCGGCGCTACGAGCAGTGCTGGACGTACTGCGTGACCCTCGGGGGCGACCCCGCGGGCAGGGGCCGGCTGATGGGGGCCACCCCCGAGATGCTGGTCCGGGTCCTCGACGGCGTCGCCCACGCCCGCGTGCTCGCGGGCACCCTGGACCGGGACGCCGCGCCCCCGGACGAGGACCCGCACGAGTACGCCGCGCGGGTGCTCGGCGAGTCCGAGAAGCAGCAGCACGAGCACGGGTTCGCGATCGACTCCCTCGAGGCGTCGCTGGCGCCCTACACCGACGCCGTCACGACCTCCCCGGAGCCGTTTATCCTCGAGCTGCCCAACGTGTGGCACCTCGCCTCGGACGTCACCGCCGCGCTGCGGCCGGGCCCGGCCGGGGACCCGCCGTCCTCCCTCGAGCTCGCCGAGGCCCTGCACCCCACCGCCGCGGTGTGCGGGACGCCCACGGCCGTGGCCGCCGCCACGATCCCGGAGCTGGAGCAGATGGACCGGGGACTGTACGCGGGCCCCGTCGGCTGGCTCGACGCGGCCGGCAACGGGGACTGGGGCATCGCCCTGCGCGGGGCCGTGCAGGAGGACGAGCGCACCGTGCGGCTCTACGCCGGGTGCGGCATCGTGGCCGCCTCCGACCCCGAGGCCGAGCTGGCCGAGACCTGGGCGAAGCTGCGGCCCATGCTCCAGGCCCTGGGGCAGCGCGCCGCCGGGGCGCCGGAGCGCCTCGTGCCCGCCCCCGGGCTGTCCGCCGGCTGAGCCCGGCGCGGGGATCGCCCCGTATCCTGGTCCCCGAACACGGTCGGGGTCACCGCCCCGCAGAGCCGGCTCCGTGCCCGGCCCGACCGTGCCGACGCCCGCTGCTCCCACCGGAGGAACCTGTCATGCCCCGTCCGACGACCCGACCGTCCCGCGCGCACGCCCTGGCGGCGCTGTCCGCGATCGCCGCCCTGGCCCTGACCGCCTGCACGTCCGAGAGCTCCACCGGGGACGCCGCGGACGGCGGCGGGGAGGCTGCGGGGGCCACCGGGTCCTCGGCCGTGGCCCTGGTGGAGCCCGGGTTCCTCACCGTGTGCTCGGAGTCGAACTACCCGCCGTTCGAGATGGAGGAGGGCGGCGAGATGGTCGGCCTCGACATGGACCTCGGCCGGGAGATCGCGAAGGACCTCGGCGTGCAGATGAAGAACCTCACGCTGGCCTTCGAGTCGATCCAGTCCGGTGCGGCCCTCGAGACCGACCAGTGCGACGTGGCGATCTCCGCCCTGTCCATCACCGAGGAGCGGCAGACCGTGATGGACTTCTCCGACCCGTACTACGACAACGAACTCGGCCTGGTGACCGACGGCGAGGACGGGGTCGGCTCGATCGACGCCGCCCGCGAGCAGCAGGTGCGGGTGGGCGTCATGCAGGGCACGGTCGGCGAGACCCAGGCCCGGGAGCTCGGCCTCGACGCCGTCCAGTTCGAGGACGCCACCACGCTGTTCACCGGGCTCAGCACCGGCAGCGTGGACGCGGTGCTCGACGACGTCACCGCGATCGCGCAGCACGCCCAGGACGACCCGGACTTCGTGGTCCAGGACACCGCGGACCTCGACGACCAGCTCGGCGTGGCCGTGACCAAGGGCGACGAGGCGATGCTCGGCGCGGTCGACGCCACCCTGGACCGCATCGAGGAGGACGGCACGCTCGAGCAGATCGTCGACACCTGGATCCCCGTCCGGCAGAACTGACCCGGCGCCCCGCACCCGGGGCGCCGGCCCTGTCACCGTCCTACCCGTACCACCCAGAACGGACCATCCCATGGCCATGACCATGCACCAGAGAGCACGCCTCTCCCGCGGCGTCCAGTACGCCGTCCTGATCCTCGTCGCCCTCGCGCTGATCGCGCTCGCGGACTGGCCGCTGCTGGTCGACAAGGTGTTCAACCCGGACATCGCGGCCCAGCAGTTCCCCGGCATCATCGTCGTCGCGCTGAAGAACACCCTCATCTACACGTTCCTCGGCTTCGTGGTCGGCCTCACCGGCGGTGTGGTGCTCGCGCTGATGAAGCTCTCGTCCGTGGCGCCCTACCGGTGGCTGGCCACCATCTACATCGAGTTCTTCCGCGGTGTCCCCGCCCTGCTGGTCTTCCTCGCCTTCGGCTACGGCATTCCGCTGGCCTTCGGCTTCCGCTTCAACCACTACGTCACGGTCATGATCGCCCTGGGCCTCGTGGCCGCCGCCTACATCGCGGAGTCCCTGCGCGCGGGCCTGCAGGCCGTGCCGAAGGGTCAGTACGAGGCCGCGCGCTCCCTGGGCATGTCCCACGCCCGGGCGATGGTCACGATCGTCATCCCGCAGGCGCTGCGGATCGTGCTGCCCCCGCTGACCAACGAGGTGATCCTGCTGACCAAGGACTCGTCGCTGGTCTACCTGCTGGGCATGGGCGTGGGCCAGTACGAGCTCACCAAGTACGGCCGCGAGGCCATCTCGGGGGCCGGGGCGGGCCTCACTCCCCTGGTGGTGGCCGGTGTCTGCTACCTCATCATCACGGTGCCCCTGGGCATCCTGACCCGCCGCTTCGAGTCCAAGACCGACCGCATGAAGAAGTCCTAGGAGCCTGACTGTGAGCACTGCATCCTCCCCCACTCCCCGGTCCGGGCCCACCGACGGCCTCGCGGACGCGGCCTCCGTCGTCATCGAGGATCTGCACAAGTCCTACGGGTCCCTCGAGGTCCTCAAGGGCATCTCCCTCAGCGTCGGCGCCGGTCAGGTGGTCTGCCTCATCGGCCCCTCGGGCTCCGGCAAGTCCACGCTGCTGCGCTGCGTCAACCTGCTCGAGACCCCTCAGCGGGGCCGGATCACGATCGGCGACTTCGAGGTCACCGACCCCGAGGCCGACGTCGACCGGATGCGCCGGCACGTGGGCATGGTCTTCCAGCAGTTCAACCTGTTCCCCCACCTGAACGTCCTCGAGAACTGCACCGTGGCCCAGCTCAAGGTGCTCAAGCGGGACAAGGCCGAGGCCGAGCGGGTCGCCCGCGGCAACCTGGAGCGCGTGGGCCTGGCCGAGAAGGCGGGCAACTACCCCGACCAGCTCTCCGGCGGGCAGCAGCAGCGCGTGGCGATCGCCCGTGCCCTGTCGATGGACCCGTCCCTCATGCTCTTCGACGAGCCGACCTCCGCCCTGGACCCCGAGACGGTCGGCGACGTGCTGGCCATCATGCGCAACCTCGCCGCCGAGGGCATGACGATGCTCGTGGTCACCCACGAGATGGAGTTCGCCCGCGACGTCGCCGACAAGGTGGTGTTCATGGACGGCGGGGTGGTCGTCGAGGAGGGCCCCGCCGCGGAGCTGATCCGCAGCCCGCGCGAGCCCCGCACCCAGGCGTTCCTCTCCCGCGTGCTCAACCCCACCCAGGTGCAGGCACCGGAGCAGTGACCTGCCGCGGCACGGGCCCGTCGTCCCCGGACGGCGGGCCCGTGCTCATGCCCAGGACAGCCCACCCCGGGCCCATCAGTATCGGGGGCAGGTGAATCACCCCCTGGCGGATCCCTGGGTGATTGCCTCATATGACCCGGATCACAGCTCTGCCAGGCTGGACGCAGCCGGGGGACGCACTGCCCGTCTCCCCGCTTCCTGCCTTGTCCACGCACTGCCCAGAGAGGTCCCGGGGAACATGACCCAACCACACACCCTCATCGCGGAGAACCCGCGGCTCGAGCGGAGGACCGCCCGCTTCGTGGCGTTCGTCATCTGCCTCGCCCTGCTCTTCGACGGCTACGATCTCGTGGTCTACGGCGTGGTCCTGCCGGGCCTGCTCGCCGACCCCACCCAGATCGGGCACCTGGAGCCTGCCGTGGCCGGCCTGGTCGGCTCCTACGCCCTGATCGGCGTGCTCCTCGGCTCCCTCCTCTGCGGGGCCATCGGCGACTTCTTCGGCCGCCGCCGGCTGCTGATCACCGGTGTCGCCTGGTTCTCCGTCGGCATGTTCGTCACCGCGCTCACCACCAGCGTGCTCGCCTTCGGCGCGATGCGCTTCCTCACCGGGATCGGCCTCGGCCTCGTGATCGCCACCGCCGGCGCCACCATGGCCGAGTTCGCCCCCGCCGGCCGCCGCCAGTTCTTCAACGGCATCGTCTACTCCGGCATCCCCGCCGGAGGCGTGTTCGCCGCCGTCATGGGCATCGCCCTGCTGGGAGACCTGAGCTGGCGCGGTCTGTTCATGATCGGCGCCCTCCCCCTCGTGCTGCTGGTCCCGCTCATGATCTGGAAGCTCCCCGAGTCCCCGCGCTGGCTGCTCACGCGCGGCCGGACCGAGCAGGCCGAGGCCGTCGCCCTCCGCACCGGCGTCCCGCTGATCGAGGAGCAGGTCATCCAGCAGGTCGGTGCCGCTCCGCGCAGGACCGGCTACGCGGCCGTGTTCTCCCAGCAGTTCGCCCTGGCCTCGATCCTGCTGGGCGTCATGTCCTTCTGCGGGCTGCTGCTCACCTACGGGCTGAACACCTGGCTCGCCGTCATCATGAACGGCTACGGCCACAGCGTCAGCCCGCTGTACTTCGTCCTCGTCCTCAACGGGTCCGCCCTGGTCGGCGGCCTCCTGGCCTCCCGTCTGGCCGACCGCACCGGCCCGCAGCGGATGATCGCCACCACCTTCGCGCTGGCCGCGATCGCCCTGGTCCTGATGACCTTCAGCTTCCCGCTGCCGCTGCTGTTCGCCTTCATCGCCGTGGCCGGCGTGGGCACCATCGGCACCCAGGTCCTGGTCTACGGGTTCCAGTCGAACTACTACACCACCAACGCCCGGGCCGCCGGTGTGGCGTTCTGCGCCAGCATGGGCCGGTTCGGCGGCATCTTCGGACCGATCATCGGCGGCTGGCTCGCCGCGGCCGGTCTCGGCGGCCCCCAGGCGTTCTACGTCTTCGCCGGCGTGGCCCTGCTCGGCGCCCTGGTCACCCTGGTGGTGCCCCACCAGCGCAGGCTGGAGGAGGCCGGGCACCAGGTGGAGGAGCTCGCCGGGCGGCCCCCGGAGGTCCCCGCCGAGCGCGCGGCTCCCGGCGTCCGCGGCTGATCCGCTCGCGGCACCGCGTCCGGGCCCCGCCCCCCGAGCAGGGGGGACGGGGCCCGTCCGCGTCCCCGGCCCGCCGGTGCCACGGGAAGAGGATCCCGTCAGCGCTCGTCCGCGTCCCGTGCGGCGGCCTGCGCGGTGGCGGCCCGGATCCGGGCGTGGAGGTCCCGCAGCCCGCGCCGGTCCACCGCGACCTCCAGGACCGAGCGCCCCCGCAAGGGCGCGGTGAGCGCCTGTTCGAGCTCGGCCACGCCGGCCGCACGCCGGTGGGCCACGCCGTAGCCGGCGCACAGTGCGTCCAGGCGGGCCTGGTGCGGGGTGCCGAAGAACCGCTCCACGACCGCCCGGTACTCCTCCTGCTCCCCCAGCGCGCCGTGCTCGAGGGTCGTGAAGATCCCCCCGCCGCCGTCGTTGAGCACCACCAGCTGCAGGTCGGGCTCGCGCTCGCCCGGCCCCAGCAGCAGGGACGAGGCGTCGTGCAGGAACGTCAGGTCGCCCAGGAGGGCGCGGACCGGCCGGCCTCCGCCGAGCGCGGCGCCGGCGGCCGTGGCCACGGTCCCGTCGATCCCGGCCAGTCCCCGGTTGGCGAGCACGAGCGGGGAGCCGGGGCCGGGCCGGGCGGCGAGGTCCAGGTCCCGCACCGGGTTGGAGGAGCCGGCCACCAGCACGGACCCGTCCCGCCGGCAGGCGTCCCACACGGCCGCGGCCACGGCCGGTCCCGTGGGCCGCGCCGCCGGCTCCTCGGCGAGCAGCCGGGCGACGGCGCCGTCCGCGGCGGCGCCCGCCGCGCGCCAGGCGTCCGACCAGCCGGGGGCGCCGCGGCCGGTGAAGGCGGCCGCCTCGGCCCAGCTCGTGAGCACCTGTTCGCGCCGGCGCCCGGGCTCGTACCAGGCCACGGGCGCGGGCCGCACGGCCGCCGTGGCGACGTCCTCGCGGGCGAGCAGGGCCCCGACCGGGCGGGAGAGCGTGGGCCGGCCCACGAGCAGGACCCGCTCGATCCGCCGCCCCAGCGGGGAGTCCAGCAGCAACCGGTAGGCCCCCACGGCGTGCGGTCCCCGGCGTGCGTTCGACGAGGGCTCCGCGAGCAGCGGCAGCCCGCACGCCTCGGCGAAGCGGGCGGCGTCCGGCCCCGCGCCGTCCCCGGCGACGACGACGGAGCGTGCCGTTCCCGCGGCCGCCCGCGGGGCGCCGACCGGCCCGGCCGACACGGCGGCCGGGCCCGGGTCAGGGCCCGGTGCCGTCCGGGCGGCCAGCAGCCGGGCCCGGTCCGCGAGCACCGGCCCGTCCGCCGGCGCGGGGTGCAGCGGATCGCGCAGGGCCACGTTGAGCTGGACCGGTCCGCCCGGCCGGGGCCCCTGCGGTCCACGGCCGGCCAGGGCGGCGAGAACTCCCGCGAGGCGGCCGGGCACGTCCTCGTCCGGGAGGAGGTCCACGGCGGCGCGGACGTGGTCGCCGAAGATCCCCGGCTGACGGGTGGTCTGGTTGGCGCCGGTGCCCCGCAGCTCCGGCGGACGGTCGGCGGAGAGCACGACGAGGGGAACCTCGGCGTGGTCGGCCTCCAGCACGGCGGGCAGCAGGTTCCCCACGGCCGTGCCGGAGGTGGTGAGCACCCCGGCCGGCCGGCCGGTGGCCCGGGCGATGCCGAGGGCGGTGAACGCCGCACCCCGCTCGTCCACGCGCACGTGGACCTCGAGCGCGCCGGCGGCGTGGGCGGCCGCCGCGGCGTAGGCCAGCGGCGCGGACCGGGAGCCGGGGGCCACGACGAGGTGCCGCATCCCGGCGGCGACGAGCTCCTCCAGGACGGCGCGGGCGGTGTCGAGGGACGGTGTGGTCACAGGAGACCAGGGTAGTCCGGGATCACCCCGGTCCCCGGCGCGCTGCGGGGCGGACCGGGGACCGGGTGCTCAGGGCGCCGCCGGGGGCGGGGCTCAGTAGGCGCGGGACGCGGCCCTCGCGGCCGCCTTCGTCTCCGCGGTGGCCTTGCCCCGGTAGCCGCGGTAGCGGGGCCCGCGCTCGCCGTTCTTGCGCCGCTTGTGCTGGTTGCGGCCCCTGCCCGGCCCGTCGTGGATCGCGCCGGGGAACCCGGGCTCCCCGTCACGGCCCACGGCGAAGACCTGGGCCACGGACGGCCGCGGCAGGGACCACTCGCCCTCGCCCTGGCGGGTCTCCACGACGTAGTCCGGGAAGTAGGAGCGGGGCTCCTCGAAGGAGCCGTCCTCGCCCGGGTGCTGTACGGCCACGTAGACCATCCGCTCGCGGTCGTGGACCACCGGGCCGCAGCACTCGGCGTCCTGCGGGACGGCGAGGAACTGCTCCACGTGGCCGCGCCGGCGCCCGGACAGGCCCACCTTGTACATGCCGTCGTTGTAGCCGATCGTGCCCGGGGCGCCGTCGGTGGTGATCCACAGGTTGCCCTCGGAGTCGAAGGCCAGGTTGTCCGGGCAGGAGATCGGGGAGACCTTCTCCACCGGGTAGCCGGAGAAGTACGTGGACGCGTTCTTCGCGGGGTCCCCGGCGAGCAGGAGGATGTTCCAGCCGAACTCGAGGGCGTCCGCCCGGTTGTCCCGCTCGGTGAGCTCGATGACGTGCCCGTCGCGGTTCTGGGTGCGGGGGTTCGCCTCGTCGGGACCGGCCTTGCCGTCGGTGCCGCGCTGGGTGTTGTTGGTGAGGGCCACGTAGAGCTTGCCGGTCAGCGGGGAGGGCTCGACGTCCTCGGGGCGGTCCATCTTGGTGGCGCCGGCCTTGTCGGCGGCGAGCCGGGTGTACACCAGCACCTCGTCGACCGCCATGCCCTCCACGGCGGACCTGCCTCCCACGACCAGGGGCAGCCACTGACCGGAGCCGTCGAACGCGCCGTCGGAGGGCAGCCGGCCGGAGCCGTCGATCTCTGCCTCGGTGTCCCCGGCGAACTTCGCGACGTAGAGGTCGCCGTCGGAGAGCAGGGTCATGTTGTGCGCCCGGTCGCCCTCGACGTACTTCTTCGAGGAGACGAACTTGTAGAGGTAGTCGAAACGCTCGTCGTCGCCGGAGTAGGCCACCACGGTGCCGTCCTCGGCCACGCGCACGTTGGCGCCCTCGTGCTTGAACCGGCCCAGGCCCGTGTGCTTGACCGGGGTGGAGGACGGGTCCTGCGGGTCGATCTCGACGACCCAGCCGAAACGGTTCGGCTCGTTCTCGTAGCCGGGCAGGGTCGAGTCGAAGCGGGGGTCCACCTCGTGCCAGCGCCGGCTCGGGGCGTCCGTGGAGATGCCGTAGCGCTTCTGCTCGGCGGAGCCGTTGCCCTTGAAGTACTGGTTGAAGTTCTCCTCGCCGGACAGGACGGTGCCCCAGGGCGTGGTGCCGCCGGCGCAGTTGTTCTGCGTGCCCAGCACCACGGTGCCGGTGGGGTCGTCCTTCGTCCTCAGCAGCTCGGAGCCGGCGGCCGGGCCGTCCACGGCGAAGGGCGTGCTCAGGGTGATGCGCCGGTTGCGGCTGCCGCCCCGCACGTAGGACCAGGGCCGGCCGGGCCCGGTGCGGGCGATCTCGACGACGGACATGCCGTGCGCGGCCATCGCCACCCGGGCCACGCGCTGCAGGTCCCCCAGCTGCTCGGCCGGGAACATGTTCGTCTCGTTGGTGTACTCGTGGTTGTTCACGAGCACACCGGTGCGCCCGCCGCGGTCCTGGAGGATGTCCAGGTAGTCCGAGTTGTAGCCGAACTGGCTCGCCTGGGACTCGGGGGTCTGGTTCAGCGGGTCGAACTCCGGGGAGTCGGCGAACAGCGGGTCGCCCCAGCGGATGATCGGGGACCAGTCGTAGCCCTCGGGCACGGTGAGGTCGTCCACGGTGTTCGGGACGGGGGCGATGGGCGTGAAGGAGAGCCCGGAGCGGCCGTGGGCCTGGGCGGCCTCGGGGGTCGTCCCGACGACGCCGACGGTCACGGCCGCCGCGGCCCCCAGGCCGAGGGCGGAGCGGCGGGACAGGGCGGCGCTCGCGATGTCCCGGAAGTAGCCGTTGCCGGAGGTGTTGCACTCCGGTCCGGCGCAGGCGTTGCCGCACTTGAGCTGGCAGGTGAGCGGGCTGCGCTTGCCGCGGGCGTGGCCCAGCATGGGCAGGAGGGTGCGCTTGGCGATGTCGGTCATGGCTCTCCCAGGAGATCGGGCCCGCGGGAGGACCGCGGCCGGGGAACGGGTGCTCCGCCACTGCACCACCGCCCGGTGAGGCGCCGGGGGCGGGTGCGCGAACCGCGGGTGAACGGACCGTGACCGGGCGGGGACGGATCGTCCCTGGTCAGCGGGTCCGCCTCCGGGTGAATTCACTCGGAGAAACAAAGCGCCGGTGGATTCCGTGGCCACCCCGGTTCTGGGATGCTCGTCCCGTCAGGCCGTCCCATCCGTCCAGCGCCCCGGACCGTGACCGGGAACTTACGGAAGACCCCCCTCCTTCTGCATCGTCCGTCCACGGGCCGAGCCGGGCGCGGCGGCAGTGCCGGTCCGGACTCGGGCGCAGGAGGCGTGAGATGCACACAGGATCAGAGGCGGGGCTGCTCTCCCCGCAGGAGCACGGGGAACCCGGTGCGCCGGAGCACGGCGCGCACGGGCACCGGCGGGCGGCCGTGGACTGCCTGAGCGTCCACCGCGCGTGGGACCTCCGCCCCGGGGACTGCCTGCACGGACGGATCATCGCCTCCGTCCGCGGCGTGGTGGGGCTCGCCTGCAGCCCCGTGGCGGTCTTCTCCTTCACCGGCGACGACCCCGAGCACACGGCCCAGACGCGGATCGGCGCCGCCCACCCCGACATGGAGCTCGGCTGCGACGACGTGCGGCGCGCCGCCCGGGCATGGGTCCGCCGCCACGGGCTGCACGAGGGCGAGCCCGTGGACCTGGACCAGCTCCGCGCCGACGTCCTGGGGGACGCGGCTCACGGCTGAGGCGCGTCCCCGACCAGGGCGTGCACGCGCCTCAGCCGCTCCAGCCACCACCGGCGCCGGTCCGCGGGCACGGCGTGGCGCTCCAGCAGCGCGGGGTCCGGGACCGCGTCCCGCAGCTTGAGCATCCCGCCCACCGGCCGCAGCGGTTCCCGCAGGACGTCCGCCCGCATGAGGGACACCGTCCCGAGGCCGCAGGCATACGGGAGCTCCGGCAGGGCGGCGGCGAGCGCGAGACCCGCCCTGATGCCCACCGAGGTGTCCAGGGCGGAGCTGACCACCGCGGGCAGCCCCGCCCGGGAGACCAGGTCCAGGGCCCGGCGCACTCCGCCGAGCGGGGCGGCCTTGACCACGAGCAGGTCGGCCGCGCCCGCCCGGGCCACCGCGAGAGGGTCGTCCTCCTTGCGCACGGACTCGTCCGCGGCCACGAGCACCGGCACGCCCCGGTCGGCGAGGCCCTCCCGGACGGCGGCGAGGCCCGCGATCGTGGGCACGGGCTGCTCCGCGTACGCGAGCCCGTGCCGCCCGAGCCGCTCCAGGGCCGCGAGGGCCGTGGGCACGTCCCACCCGCCGTTGGCGTCCACCCGCAGCTCGGCCTCCGGCAGCAGGGCCCGCACGGCCGCGACCCGGGCGTCGTCGTCCCCCGGGCCCTGCCCGCGCTCGGCGACCTTGATCTTCACGGCGCGCACCCCGCCCCCGAACCCTGCCAGCACCTCCGGGACACGCGCCGCCGGGACGGCGGGCACGGTCGCGTTGACGGGGATGCGCGTGCGCCGGGGTGCCGGGAAGCCGTGCCACGCGGCGTCGACCGCGGCGCGCAGCCAGGCGCCGGCCTCGGCGTCCCCGTACTCGGGGAACGGGCCGAACTCCCCCCACCCCGCGGGCCCGCGCAGGAGCACCGACTCGCGCACGTCGACGCCGCGGAAGCGCACCCGCATCGGGAGGGCGACGACGTGCGCGTGCGCGATCAGGTCGTCGAGCGGGGGCAGGACCGGGGCGGGGAGCATGCCCCCAGCCTAGGGCCGCGTCTCAGCACGCTCCGATCCGCGCGTGGAATGATGAGGGCTCCGCGGGTGCCGGCACCCCGACCAACCGCCCCACCGCCCAGGAGCTCGATGACCACGACCACCCGCCGCCCCGCCCCCACCGTCCTGCAGGTCCTGGGCCACCTGCTCGGCGCCGCCGCCCTGTGGGCGTCGGCCGCACTGGTCGGGGTCGTGGCCCTGACCACCGCGACCGGGCAGTGGCTCGACGAGCTGGCCCTGCGCCAGGCGAGCGGCGCCTTCCCGGACCTCTCCGACCGCGCGGCTCAGCTGCTCGACTCGGTCCCGTGGGCGGTGGGCGCGGTCTCGGCCGTGTGCCTGGCGGTCCTGGCCGTGCGCTCCCGGCGCCTCGCCCCGGCGGTGGTCGGGGCGGCCGTGGTGGTGCTGTCCAACCTCACGGTCCAGATGCTCAAGCGGGAGCTGCTGGAGAAGCCGGATCTCGGCATCCAGGAGGCCGCCGTCAACTCCTTCCCGTCCGGGCACACGGCCGCCGCGGCCGCCGCCGTGGCGGTGGTGCTGCTCGCGGCGCCCGCCGCCTCCCGGCCCCTCGTCGCGCTGCTCGGGGCCGTCGCCACGACCGCGACCGGGGTGGCCACGCTGCTGAACGGCTGGCACCGGCCCTCGGACGTCGTGGCGGCCCTGCTGGTCGTGGCGGGCTGGGCGGCCCTGGGCGGACTCGTGCTGCGCCTGACCGGGCCCGTGGAGCGCCCCGTCCGGGACGGGGGCCTGACCGCCCTGCTGGCCGTCTCCGGCGCGGGGGCCCTGCTGGTCGGCCTGCTGCCGCTGTGGGCGGCCCTGCGCCTGCCGGGCGGGGGCTGGGCTGCGGTCGCGGCCTGCGCGGCGATCCTCGGCGTCAGTCTGCTGGCGGCAGCGGCGCTGACAGCGCTGCAAGCGCCCCGGTCGCGGCGTCCTCGGCCCTGATCCGCTCGAGCCGGTCCAGGAGGACCCGCGCCGCGCCCGGGGTGTAGGGCAGGCGGAACATCGAGGCCGTCACGGGCCGCATGCCGTCCGGCTGCGCCGCGGCGGCCTCGCTCGCGTCCACCCGTTCGATCGCCGTGCGCATGAGCCGGGCCTGCTGGAGCACGAAGCCGCGCTCCACGGGGTTGCCGTGGCCGGGGACGAAGACCCGGTACCGGTCGAGGGCGGCCAAGCCCTCGAGGGCCGTGGCCCAGCCCCGCGGATAGGAGTCGTCGAAGTCGGGGTCGGAGCCCTGCTCCACGAGGTCGCCGGTGAACACGACGTCGTCGACGCCCACGCAGAGGTCGTTGTCGGTGTGGGCCGGGCCGAAGGAGAAGAGCACCGCCGCCCGCTCCCCCAGGTCCACCCGGGTCAGGGCGGGGCGCCGCCCCGTGCCCGGCAGGTGCCGGTTGGGCACGACGAGACGGGTGTCCGGTCCCTCGGCGGCGGCCATCTCGGGCTCGTGAGTGCCCACGAAGGAGCGCTGGAAGTCGCCGTGCGCCTCGATCGCCGACGCGCAGCCGCGGTGGGCCCAGAAGTCCTCGGCCCCGGCGCGCTGGAACACGGCGTTGCCCAGGAAGTGGTCCCAGTGGGCGTGGGTGTTCACCACGGTCAGCGGCAGAGCCGTGAGCGAGCGGACGGCCTCCAGGATCTCCCGGGCCTGGCGCGGGCCCGCGCCCGTGTCGACCACCAGGGCGCGGCGGGTCCCGAGCACGACACCGGAGTTCAGCCTCCAGTTGTCCGTGCTCACGGCGAAGATGCCGTCGCGGAGTTCGTTGATGCGCGCCACCCGACCAGCGTACCGACCGCTGCTGGCTATCCTGACAACCATGACCGCCTCGGCCCCGGACCGCGCGGCCGGCGGCGCCGGCCGCTATGCTCCGTCCCCCTCGGGGGACCTGCACCTCGGCAATCTCCGCACGGCGCTGCTCGCGTGGGCCCTCGCGCGCTCGACGGGCCGGCGATTCGTCCTGCGTGTCGAGGACATCGACCGGGTGCGGCCGGGGGCGGCCGAGCGGCAGCTCGCGGACCTCGCCCGGCTGGGCCTGGACTGGGACGGCCCGCCGCTGCTGCAGTCCTCGCGGGAGGAGGAGCACCGGGCCGTGGTGGCGGGGCTCACCGCGGCGGGGCGCACCTACGAGTGCTACTGCACGCGCCGGGAGATCCGGGCGGCCGCGAGCGCCCCGCACGGGGCCCCGGGCGCCTATCCGGGCACGTGTCGGGACCTCGGCGACGCGGAGCGGGCGCGGCGCCGGGGTGAGCGGCCCCCCGCGGTGCGGCTGCGCGCGGACGTGCGCTCGCGCACGGTCGTGGACCGCTGGGCCGGGGCGTGCACGGGGCTCGTCGACGACTTCGTGCTGCTGCGCAACGACGGCCGCCCCGCCTACAACCTGGCGGTGGTACTCGACGACGCCCACCAGGGCGTGGACCAGGTGGTCCGCGGCGACGACCTGCTGCCCTCCACCCCCCGGCAGGCGTACCTGGCCTCGGTGCTCGGCCTGGCGGAGCCGGAGTGGGCGCACGTCCCGCTCGTGCTCAACGCCCGCGGGCAGCGTCTCGCCAAGCGCGACGGCGCCGTGACCCTCGCCGATCTCGCGGCGGCGGGGCACGGCCCCGAGGAGGTGCTGGGCCGGCTGGCCGCGTCGCTGGGCCTCCCCGGCCCGATCCGGACGGCCCAGGACGTCCTCGCCGTCTTCGACGAGGACGTCCTGCCCCGGGAGCCCTGGGTCCTGGACCCGGCCCGGTGGACCGCTCAGGTGCGCGAGGACACCGCGGCCCCGGCCTCCTCGGGGGCGTGCGGGTCCTCGGGCTCGGCCAGGAACCGCTCGTAGGCGGGGGTGGTCAGGAACGCGGGGTAGTCCTCGCCCAGGGCCACCTCCTCGAAGACGGAGCGCGCGTCGTCGAAGCGGTCGCCCTCGGCGCGCTCGATCCTCGCGAACTCCTCCTCCACCAGCTCCTGCACCCAGTCCCGGGTGATCTCCTCGCCCTCGTCCGTGATGGCGCGGGTGTTCACCCACTGCCAGATCTGCGAGCGGGAGATCTCCGCCGTCGCGGCGTCCTCCATCAGGTGGTGGATGCCCACCGCGCCGCTGCCGCGCAGCCACGCCTCGATGTAGCGGATCCCCACCTCGATGTTGTTGCGGATCCCCTCCTCGGTGATCCTCCCCGTCGCGGAGGCGATGTCGATGAGCGACTTGTCGTCGGGCACCACGTCCTCGCGGAGCCGGTCCAGCTGGTTCGGCCGGTCGCCGAGCACCGCGTCGAAGACCTCGCGGCACACGGGGACCAGGTCGGGGTGGGCCACCCAGGACCCGTCGAAGCCGTCCTGGGCCTCACGGGTCTTGTCGGCCCGCACCTTCTCGATCGCGGTGCGGTTGACCTCCTCGTCCCGGCGGGAGGGGATGAACGCGGCCATCCCGCCGATGGCCATCGCCCCGCGGCGGTGGCAGGCCCGCACGAGCTGCTCGGTGTAGGCCCGCATGAACGGCTGCGTCATGGTCACGGCGTTGCGGTCCGGGAGGATGAAGCGGGGCCCGCGGGTCCGGAAGTTCTTGATGATCGAGAAGATGTAGTCCCAGCGCCCGGCGTTGAGCCCCGCGGCGTGCTCCCCGAGCTCGTGGAGGATCTCCTCCATCTCGAAGGCCGCGGTGATCGTCTCGATCAGCACGGTGGCGCGGATGGTGCCGCGGTCGGCCCCGAGCAGGGACTCCGCACGGCTGAAGATGTCGTGCCACAGCCGCGCCTCCCGGTGGGACTCGGTCTTGGGCAGGTAGAAGTAGGGGCCCAGGCCCAGCTTCCTGAGCCGGCGGGCGTTGTGGAAGAAGTACAGGCCGAAGTCCACGATGGCACCCGCGATGGGCTCCTCCCGCACGGACAGGTGCCTCTCCTCGAGGTGCCACCCGCGGGGCCGTACCACGATGGTGGGGTTGGCCCGGGCGTCCTTGTTCTGCAGCGCGTACTTCTTGCCGTCCGGGCCGGTGAACTCGATGGACCCCTCGAGGGCGTCGATCAGGTTGAGCTGGTTGGTGACCACGTTGGTCCAGTGCGGGGTGTTGGCGTCCTCCATGTCCGCGAGCCACACCTTCGCCCCGGAGTTGAGCGCGTTGATGGTCATCTTCCGCTCGGTGGGGCCGGTGATCTCCACGCGGCGGTCCTCGAGCCCGGGCGGGGGCGGGGGCACGCGCCAGGAGTCGTCCTCGCGGACCCTCCGCGTCTCCGGCAGGAAGGTGGGGTCGGTGCCGCGGGCGATCGCCTTGCGCCGCTCCTCGCGGGCGGCCAGCAGCTCGCGCCGGCGCGGCTCGAACTCGCGGTGCAGGGCCGCCAGGAAGCCGAGCGCGTCGGGGGTGAGCACACTGTTCTGCCGGGGCACGTGGTGGCCCGTGAGGGTCACCCCGTTGATCGTCACGGGGTTGCTGGTCATCGTCATCATGGCTGGTTCCTCGCCTGAAGAGTGTCCTGGGAAGATCTGGTGGGCGGCTCCGGAGCGGGCCGGAGCCGGTCGTCGTCGGATGCGGCGCGGCCGGGGACCCGCTCGGGGCCCCGGCCGCGCCGGCCGGCTCAGAACTGGGCGGCCTCGGTGGACCCGGCGAGCGCCGTGGTGGAGGACTCCGGGTTGAGCACGGTGGAGACCAGGTCGAAGTAGCCGGTGCCGACCTCTCGCTGGTGCCGGGTGGCGGTGTAGCCCCGCTCCTCGGCCGCGAACTCCCGCTCCTGCAGCTCCACGTAGGCCGTCATCTGGTTGCGGGCGTAGCCGTGGGCCAGGTCGAACATCGAGTAGTTCAGGGCGTGGAAGCCGGCCAGCGTGATGAACTGGAACTTGAAGCCCATCGCGCCCAGCTCCCGCTGGAACTTGGCGATCGTGGCGTCGTCCAGGTGCTTCTTCCAGTTGAAGGACGGCGAGCAGTTGTAGGCGAGCATCTGCTCGGGGTGCTCCGCGTGGATGCCCTCGGCGAACTTCCTGGCCAGCTCGAGGTCCGGGGTGCCGGTCTCCATCCACAGCAGGTCCGCGTACGGGGCGTACGCGTTGCCGCGGGCGATGCAGGCCTCGAGCCCGTTGCGGACCTTGTAGTAGCCCTCCGCGGTGCGCTCGCCGGTGACGAACGGCTTGTCGCGGTCGTCGACGTCCGAGGTGATCAGGGTGGCCGCCTCCGCGTCGGTGCGGGCGATGATCAGCGAGGGGACGTCGGCGACGTCCGCCGCGAGCCGGGCCGCGCTGAGGGTGCGGACGTGCTGCTGGGTGGGGATGAGCACCTTGCCGCCCAGGTGGCCGCACTTCTTCTCGGAGGCCAGCTGGTCCTCCCAGTGCACGCCGGCCGCACCGGCGGCGATCATGGCCTTCATGAGCTCGTAGGCGTTGAGCGGGCCGCCGAAGCCGGCCTCGGCGTCGGCCACGATCGGGACCAGCCAGTCCTCGACGGTCCTCGTACCCTCGGAGTGCTCGATCTGATCGGCGCGCATCAGCGCGTTGTTGATCCGCCGCACGACCGCCGGGACGGAGTTCGCGGGGTAGATCGACTGGTCGGGGTAGGTCTGACCCGCGAGGTTCGCGTCGCCGGCGACCTGCCAGCCGGAGAGGTAGATGGCCTTGAGACCGGCCTTCACCTGCTGGACCGCCTGGTTGCCGGTCAGGGCGCCGAGGGAGTTGACGAAGTCCTCGGTGTGCAGCTTCTCCCACAGCTGCTCCGCACCGCGGCGGGCGAGGGTCTGCTCCTCCTGCACCGTGCCGCGCAGGCGGACGACCTCCTCCGCCGTGTACTCGCGGGTGATCTGCGCCCAGCGGGGATCGGCGTCCCACTCCTGGCGGATCTCGTCGGCGGTCTTGGGGGCGTTGGGGTAGGACATGTCGGCTCCTCGTTGAGTGGTCCGTGGACGGGTGCTTCGGCTTTGAGCTCCCCGGGAAGTTCGCGCTCCCGTGGTGACGCATCCCACTCTGCCCCGATCCGCACCGGGTCCACCCCAAGTTTCTCGGTGAAATTTCTCTGTTCTTCCTCTACCGTGAAGAAATGACGACCAGCGCGTGGGGCACCGAGGAACCGACGTCGGCGGAGCCGTCCGGGAGCACCGATCTCATCGGTCTCGGCCGGCGCATCCGATCGCTGCGCAAGGACCGGGGGCTGACGCTCGCGGAGCTCGCCGACCGGACCGGCACCGCCGCGTCGCAGCTGTCCGTCATCGAGAACGGCCGGCGCGAGCCCCGGCTGAGCCTGCTGCGGCGCCTCGCCGAGGTCCTGGGCACGAGCGTGGACTCCCTGCTCGGGGCCGAGCCCGGCACCCGGCGCGAGGCGCTCGAGATCCAGCTCGAGCGCACCCAGCGCTCCCCCTTCTACGAGCAGCTGGGGCTGCCGACCGTCCGGGTCAGCTCCGCCCTGTCCACCGAGGTGCTCGAGGCGCTCGTGGCCCTGCAGGAGCGGCTGGCCGAGGCCCTCGAGAAGAACTCGGCCACCCCGGAGGAGGCCCGCCGGGCCAACGTGCAGCTGCGCCGGCTCATGCGCGAGCAGGACAACTACTTCCCGGACCTGGAGCAGGCCGCGAAGGAGCTGCTCGCCCTGGGCGGCTACTCTTCGGGTCCCGTGTCCAACTCCGTGATCTCCGAGATGGTGGGCCGGCTCGGCTACGGCATCCACCACGTCACGGACCTCCCGCACTCGACCCGTTCGGTGACCGACCTGCTCAACCGGCGGATCTACCTGGTGCAGAGCCCTCGGGCGGACCACGACCCCCGCGCGGTGCTGCTCCAGGCCGTGGGCCACCAGGTGCTGGGCCACCAGCCGCCGAAGGACTACGCCGAGTTCCTCGCCCAGCGGGTGCAGACGAACTACTTCGCCGCGGCCGTGATGCTCCCGGAGGACAAGACCGTCCCGTTCCTGCTCGAGGCGAAGAAGGACCGGGACCTGTTCCTCGAGGACCTCAAGGACCGCTTCGCCGTCTCCCACGAGACGGCGGGGCACCGCTTCACGAACCTCGCGACGCGCCACCTGGGGATCCGCACCCACTTCCACAAGGTCCACTCGTCCGGGGTGATCCACAAGGCCTACGAGAACAACGGCCTGGCGTTCCCCACGGACCACACCGGGGCGATCGAGGGCCAGATGTCCTGCCGCAAGTGGTCCGGGCGCACCGTCTTCGACCAGCCCAACCAGTTCACGGCGTTCGCCCAGTACACCGACACGCCCTCCGGCACCTACTGGTGCTCCACGCGCACGGAGCTCTCGAGCCAGGGCGTGTTCTCGATCGGCGTGGGCGTCGCGTTCACCGACGCCCGCTGGTTCCGCGGCCGCGATACCCCGCACCGCACCGTGTCCACGTGCCCGGACCCCTCATGCTGCCGGCGCCCGCCCGAGGAGCTCAGCCGGGTGTGGGCGGGCCACGCGTGGCCCAACACCCGGGCGCACTCGCACGTGCTGGCCGCCCTGCCCGAGGGTGCCTTCCCGGGCGTCGACGAGCGCGAGGTCTACGAGTTCCTGCAGGCCCACGACGGCGCCTGAGCCGGCCCCGCGGGGTGCGGGCGCGGTCTGCCCGCACCCGCAGTGGCCGGCCACCTGCACCCGTAGTGGCTGGCCACTGCCCGGGAGCGGGCGTAAAGTCCTGTGCGACCTCTGATCCACCCACCCCCCTGGACGCTGCGCTCCACCGGGCCGGCTCCGGGCGGAAAGGACACCATGCCCCAAGAGATAGCTCAGACGATCGCGATCGTCATCTACTTCGCCGCCATGATCGCGATCGGCCTCTACGCCAACAGCAGGACGAAGAACCTCGACGACTACATGCTCGGCGGGCGCAACCTCAAGCCCGGCGTCGCCGCACTCAGCGCCGGGGCCTCCGACATGTCCGGCTGGCTGCTGCTCGGCCTGCCGGGGGCGGTGTTCCTCTCCGGCCTGGTCGAGGCGTGGATCGCCATCGGGCTGATCATCGGCGCGTGGGTCAACTGGAAGTTCATCGCGCCCCGGCTGCGCTCCTACACCGAGGTCTCGCACAACTCGATCACGATCCCGTCCTTCCTGGACAACCGGCTCAAGGGCGGCACCCGCCTGCTGCGCGTCGTCTCCGGGCTGATCATCCTGGTGTTCTTCACGTTCTACGTCTCCTCCGGCATGGTCGCGGGCGGCCTGTTCTTCCAGTCCTCCTTCGGCTCGACCTACCACGCCGGCCTGCTCCTGGTCGTCGGCGTGACCATCGCCTACACCCTCTTCGGCGGCTTCCTGGGCGCGACCTACACCGACGTGGCCCAGGGCATCCTTATGTTCCTCGCCCTGCTCATGGTCCCGGTCGTCGGGATCATCAACGTCGGCGGCTTCGGGCAGATGGCGGAGAACATCACCGCGGTGGACCCCGACGCCCTGTCCCTGGTGCGCGGCGCCACCGTGATCGGCGTCGTCTCGGCGCTGGCGTGGGGTCTCGGCTACTTCGGCCAGCCGCACATCATCGTCCGGTTCATGGCCATGCGCTCCCCCTCCGACGCCAAGAGCGGCCGCCGGATCGGGCTGACCTGGATGGTGCTCAGCGTTCTCGGGGCGATCGCCACCGCCCTCGTGGGCCTCGCCTACTACGGCAACCGCCCGGACGAGAGCCCGACCGACCCCGAGTCCGTGTTCCTGGACCTCGCGCAGGTCTTCTTCCACCCGGTGGTCGCGGGCTTCGTGCTGGCGGCCGTGCTGGCGGCGATCATGTCCACGGTCTCCTCCCAGCTCATCGTCTCCTCCTCCGCCCTGGTGGAGGACCTGTACAAGCTGACCGTCAAGCAGTCGCCGTCCGAGCGCAAGCAGGTGTGGATGGGCCGGGCGGGCGTGGCCCTCGTCGCCCTCGTGGCGGTGGTCCTGGCCTGGGAGCAGAACAACACGATCCTCGGCCTCGTGGCCTTCGCGTGGGCCGGCTTCGGCGCCTCGTTCGGCCCGATCGTGATCCTGTCGCTGTTCTGGCGCAAGCTCACGAACCTGGGCGCGATCACCGGCATGGTCCTGGGCGCGGTGACCGTCTTCGCGTGGACCGTGACCCCGTGGGCCGCCCTCTACGAGATCGTCCCCGGCTTCGTGGTGAGCCTCGTCTCCGCCATGCTGGTCTCCAAGGCCACCTACCGGCGCGACGAGGCGGTCGAGCGCGAGTTCGACGACGCCGTGCGCCTCACCCACGCCGCGCAGGACGAGATGGCCGCCCGCTGACCCCCCGCGCTGCAGCCCCGGGGCCCGTTCCGCACGCCGGAACGGGCCCCGGGGCCGTTCGCGGGTCAGTACCCGATGGAGGCCAGGCTCGCCCGGATCGCCTCGGCGGAGCGGTGCAGCATGGCCAGTTCCTGCTCGTCCATGGGCACGACCAGGCGCTCGACGACGCCCCGCCGCGCGACGACCGACGGCACGGACAGGGCGACGCCGCTGATCCCCCGGTAGTCGTCGAGGACCGTGGAGACCGGCAGCACGGCGTGCTCGTCGCGCAGCACGGCCTCGGCCACGCGCGCCCCGGCCAGGCCGATCGCGTAGTTGGTGGCGCCCTTGCCCTGGATCACCGTGTACGCCGCGTTAATCGTCCGGTGCGTGATCTCGCCCAGCCGCTCGTCGGTGAACGGCCGGCGCCCCTCGACCGTCCAGTCCCGCAACGGGATCTGCCCGATGTTCGCGTTCGACCAAAGGGGGAACTCGGTGTCCCCGTGCTCGCCGACGATCGTGGCGTGCACGCTCGTGGTGGACACCCCGCCCTCCTCGGCCAGCAGCCACCGCAGCCGGGAGGTGTCCAGCACGGTCCCGGACGACATCACCCGCTCCGTGGGCAGCCCGGTGAGCTTCTGCGCGATGACCGTGAGCACGTCGCACGGATTGGTCACCAGCACGTACACGGCCTCGGGCGCCTGCTCCACCAGGCGCGGCATCAGCTGCTCGAGGATCGCGGCGTTGGCGCCCGCCAGCTCCATCCGCGTCTGGCCGGGCCGCTGCTTGGCCCCGGCGGTCACGAAGACGATGTCCGAGCCGGCCAGCACGGCGATGTCGTCGGAGCCGGTCACCCGGGAGCTGGGGGTGAACATCGCCCCGTGGGCCAGGTCCAGGCCCTCGGCGCGGACCCGGTCCCCGGCCAGGTCGTAGAGGGCCACCTCCTGCGCGACGCCCTTGATGAGGGCCGCGTAGGCCAGCGACGAGCCGACGGAGCCGGCGCCGACCACGCCGATCTTGGTTCGCGCGGGAGTGGTGGGCACGGTCTCGGGCACGGGGAACTCCTCGAAGGCTCGGCGGTCCGCGGCAGCGGACGGTGTACTCCCATCCTGGGCCAGCGGGCACGGGTCGCGGAAGGCCCCTGGGCGCCGTGTCGCGGCGCCCCTCAGCCCTCGCGGGACGCGGAGGCCGCTGCCAGGAAGTCCCGCATGAGGGGGCCGCCGGTGACCGAGCCCAGGTCGCCGTCCTCCACGAAGACCGCCACGGCGAGGTCCTCGTGCTCGGCGATCACCCAGGAGTGGGTCCGGGGCGGGTCCTCGTCACCGAACTCGGCCGTGCCGGTCTTGCCGATCGCGGTGTCCGGCTCGAGCTCCTGGAGCACGCCCAGGTGCCCGGACGAGACGACGGCCCGCATCATGGTGCGCAGCTGCTCCGCCTCCTCGGCGGTCAGGGGCTCCTCCGGGCCCGGCCCGGCCGTGGCGTCCTCCTCGAGCAGGCCCTCGGTGCTGACCAGCCGGGGGGTGACGAGCTCTCCGGCGGCGACCGAGGCGGTGAGGTTCGCCATGCTCAGCGGGGACACGAGCGTGCGGCCCTGCCCGAACATCGCCACGGCGTGCTGGGCCGGCTCCTCCTCCTCGGGGACGGAGCCGGAGAACACCGGCGCCCCGAGGTCCGTCCCGGCGCCGATGCCGAGTGCGGCGGCGGCCTCGGCCAGTTCCGCCTGGCTGATCCGGTCGTGCTGGTCCACGAAACTGGTGTTGCAGGAGTGGGCCAGGGACTCGGTGAGGGTGATGGGCCCGGTGAACTCGTCCGGATAGGACTCGACGTTGTCGATCCGCACACCCGCCGCGGTCGTGGACGGCGGGCACTGCACGACCGTGGCGGGAGTGTCGCCCTTCCGGAGCATCCCCAGGGCCGTGACCACCTTGAAGGTGGAGCCGGGCGCGTACTGGCCCAGCAGCGCGGTGGAGTAGCCCTCGGAGCCGGGCCCGTTGGCCGAGGCGACGAGTTCGCCCGTGGAGGGCCGGACCGCCACGACGGCGGACGGGGACTCGATCCCGGCCAGCAGTTCCTCGGCGGTGGTCTGGAGCCCGCGGTCCAGCGTCACCGTGACCGGCTCACCGGCCTGCGCCGGCACCTCGAACAGCGGCTCGCCGCCGGCCACCGCCTCCTCCCCGATCTCCTCGACGACGACGCCGGGAGTGCCGCGCAGCCGGTCGTCGAAGCGTTCCTGCACTCCCCCGCGGCCGACCGTCGCTCCGGGGGCGAGCTCCCCGCCGGAGTCCGCGACGTCCTCGGCCGTCGCCTCGGCCACCCCGCCCAGGAGGTCGGCGGCGAAGCCGCGGGCCGGGGCCAGGGGCATCTCGTCCTCGACCACGAGCAGCCCCGGGACGGCGGCCATCTGCTCGGCGTCCAGCTCCCGGAAGTCCTCCTCCCGCAACGGCAGGGCCTCCACGAACGCCTCGGGCCCGGCTTCCTCGACGGCCGTGGCGTAGGCGTCGGCGTCGAGGTCCACGGCGGCGGCGAGCCGGCGCGCCGCCTCCTCGGGCTCCGCCCCCTCCAGCTGCGACCGGTCGATGCCGACCCGCCGGATCGGCCGCTCCGTCACGAGCGTCTCGCCGCCCGCCCCGAGGATGTCCCCGCGGTCCGCGGCCACCGTCCGGGCGCGCAGCGCCTCCCCTTCGGCCAGACCCGGCTGCACCACGGCCGGGGACCACTCGGGGACCCACTCCCCGGACCCGGACCGCACCAGCGGCAGGACCGAGTCGTACGCCCAGTCCTGCTCCGCCCCCGGGAGGTCCCAGGACCAGGACAGGGTGGCCTCGCGCCGCCCCTCCTCCCCGGCGTCCTCGACCGCGGAGACCTCGACGGCCGGGGCGGCCTCCCCGAGCCCGGCCGTGATCCGCTCGTACTGCGCCTGGGCGGAGGCGCCCTCGACGTCGCCGAAGGACAGCTCCTCGACGCTGCCCGCGCCCAGGGCCGTGGCGACCCGCTCGGCGGCCTCCCGTGCGTCGTCGGGGGAGAGCACCGAGCAGCCGGTGACGAGGAGGGCGGCGGAGAGCGCCATGGGGACGGCGGTCCTCGGCCACCGGCCGAGGGGCCGGGGCGCCGGGGGCTGCCGGGTGGAGCGGGACGTCTGCACGGTACCGAATCTAGTCCGCTCGGCCCGCCCGGCACAGACCCGGCGGAGGGCTCAGGACACGGAAGGACCGGTGGGTGCCGTGTCTGCACGGCACCCACCGGTCCGTCGGATGCGCGGGGAGGGGGTGCGCTCCCGCGCGGGGCGGGGCCGGGGGCCGGCCCCTGACCACCGGATCAGCAGTGGTACGTGTCGGTCGGCGCCTCGAAGTGGACGTCGTAGCCCTCGGGCACGCTCAGGCCGAAGGCGCCGGCCAGGCCCAGGATCTTCCTGGCTCGGGCGAGTCGCGGCAGGTCGGAGCCGTTGCGGATCTCCCCGCCGTCGGCGTCGAACTCCTGCAGGAACTCGGTGGCCCAGGACAGCTCGGACAGGGACGGGCTCAGGCCCTCGTTGACCGTGGCGGCCTGTTCCGGCATCAGGCACAGCTTGCCCGTCATGCCGAACTCCAGGGTCACGGACGTGGCCTCGGCGAGCTTGGGGCCCAGCGCCCCGACGGCGGGCCCGTCGATGGGCCCGGGCAGATTGGCCGCCCGGGAGGCGATGGTGAACTGCGAACGCGTGTAGGCCAGCGTCATGGGGTTCTCGCCGAAGCCGGTGTCGCGGCGGAAGTCGCCCAGGCCGAAGCCCAGCCGGTAGGTGGAGCGGGCGCCGGCGATGGCCTGCAGGTGCTGCACGCCGCGGGCCGTCTCGACGAGCGCGACGATCCGCGTGTCCTTGAGCAGCTCCGCGGTGCGGGTGACGTGCTCGGGGGACTCGACCATGGCCAGCATGACGCCGTCCAGGCCGCGGACGCCGGCGAGGGCCCGGAGGTCCTCCTCCCACCACTGGGTGCCGAAGCCGTTGACCCGCACCCACGCGTGGTGCTGCTCGCCCTGCTCGTCCTGGGCGTCCAGCCAGCTGATGACGTTGCGTCGGGCCCGCTCCTTGTCCTTCGGCGCCACGGAGTCCTCGATGTCCAGGACGACGACGTCGGCCGCGCTCGCCCGGGCCGCCGCGAACCGCTCGGCCTGGGCGCCGTTGACGAGCAGCCAGGAGCGGGCGAGCTCCGGGCCGACCGCGGGCGCGGCGGCCTGGGGAACCAGCGGCAGGGACGAGGTGGTCGGGGTCGTGGACGAGGTCTCGATCGAGGTGGCAGTCATGAGGGCGTACCCGTTCTTCGTGAGGTGCAGCGCGCTGCGCTGCGGCAAGCGTGCCGGGGAACCGTGCGGGGAGGGCAGGTGCTGCCCGGCGGAACCGTGCCCGGTGCCGGAACCGCGGGAACGATCGCGTCGCGGGGGTCCGGCCGGGGCGTGCCTCGGGCCGGGGATCGCGAGGTGGGCGAGCCGGTCCGTGCGCGCTGGATCAACGCGCTCGGCAGGTGCGGTGACTCCACCGTAACGCAGATCACAGGAGGGCGCCACCCACCGCGCGCGGACCCGGACCGGGGTTCAGGAGCGGCGCGCGGTGCGGGCGGTGGCGGGCGCGGTCCAGGGGTCCTCCGGCCAGGGGTGCCTGGGGTAGCGGCCGCGCATCTCGGCGCGCACCTGGGCGTAGGGGCCGGACCAGAACGAGGCGAGGTCGTCGGTCACGGCCAGCGGCCGCCCCGCCGGGGAGAGCAGGTGGAAGAGGACCGGCACGCGGCCGTCGGCGACCGTCGGGGACGCCGCCCACCCGAAGCACTCCTGGAGCTTGACGCTGACCACCGGGCGGCCGGCGGGGTCGTCGGCGGCCGGGTAGTCGATCCTCGCCCGGGAGCCGCTGGCCACGACCAGCCGCTCGGGCACGAGCTCGTCGAGGCGGCCGGCCTCCGGCCACGGGAGCAGCCGTCGCAGGGGCGCCGCGAGGTCGACCTGCTCGCCGCCGGCGAGGGCGCCGAGCTCGGGGGCGAGCCACTCGTCGAGGCGGTCGAGCAGCGCGGCGTCGGCCACGTCGGGCCACGGTTCGCCCAGCCGGTGGTGGAGCAGCGCGAGCCGGCGCCGGATCCGGTCGGCGCCGTCCGACCAGCCGAGCAGGCCGAGGCCCTGCTCGGCCAGGGCGGCGCGCACCGCGTCGCGGGCGGCCTCCGGCGCGGGCCGCACTGGGGTCGAGGACAGCTCGATCGCCCCGAGCGCGCGGACCCGGCGGGCGCTCGCCCGCCCGTTCTCGAACCGGGTGCGGACCTCGTCGGTGAGCAGGTGCTCGGCGCAGCGCTCGGCGAGGGGGCGGTCGAGTGCCGCCGCGGCGCGCACGACCGCGCCGGTCCCGGCGGCGGCCTGTCCGGCTGCCCGGGAGACGTCGGCGACGGCCAGCCACTCGTGGCCCGCCAGGCCGCTGCCGGGGGCCAGGCCCGCACGGGTCCCGGAGGCGAGCAGGTACGTGTCCCCCACCTTCCGGGCGACCCGTTCCGGCAGGGCCAGCGCCACGACGGCACCGGTCACGAGCTCGGCCGCGACCGCACCGGCCGCCGGCGGCGCCGGCCGGCCGGGCGGTCCGGCGGGCGGCGGGTCCGCGGCGATCCGCTCGAGGCGGCGGGCCTCGTCGGCCCAGCGCCGGGCGTCCGGGGCCCGCCCGGTGCGCAGCTCGGCGAGCAGGCGGGACAGGTCCCCGCCGGGCGGGCGGTGGTCGTCCGAGACCATCGCGACGACCTCGGCCGCCGGCCGGGCCCCCACCGTGCGGGCGCCGTCGAGGAGACCGCGGGCCAGGCGCGGGTCCACGGGCACCTCCGCGAGCCGCCGGCCGGTGGCGGTGGCCCGGCCCTCGCCGTCGAGCGCACCGAGCCCGCGCAGCACGGCGACGGCCTCGGCCAGGGCCGGCGCGGGCAGCGGGTCCGGCAGGGGCAGGCCCCGTCCACCTGGGGCGCCCCAGCAGGCGAGCAGCAGGGCGGCGCCCGTGAGGTCGGCGGCCGCGAGCTCGGGGGTGAGGTGGCGGGGCATCGCGGCCCAGGTCCGCTCGTCGTAGCAGCGCACGACCTCCCCGGGCCCGAGCCGGGCGGCGCGGCCCGCCCGCTGCTCGGCCGAGGCCCGGGAGGCCGCGACCGTGACCAGGCCCGTCATGCCGCGGCCCGCGTCCCGCCGGGGCTCCCGGGACAGCCCGGAGTCGACCACGAGGCGCACGCCCGGCACCGTCAGGGAGGACTCGGCCAGGGACGTGGTGACGACCACGCGCGGCGGGTCACCCGGCCGGCGTCCCGAGGTCGCCCGGTCCTGCTCGGCGGCCCCGGCCCGGCCGTGCAGCTCGAGCACCTCGGTCCCGCGGCAGGCCTCCCGCAGCCGCCGGGCGACCTGGGCGACCTCCCACGCCCCGGGGACGAACACGAGCGCGTCCGTGGTGGCGTCCCGGGCCAGGGACCGGGTGTGCGCGTCGGCCGCGGTCCGGGCGACGTGGTCGAGGAAGGAGCGGGTGACCCCGCGGTCGTCGGTGCGGCGGCCGGGTACCGGGGCCCACCGGACCGTGAGCGGGTGGAGGGCGGCCGGGCAGTCGACCACCGGGGCCGGGGATCCCTCCCCCAGCAGGCCGGCGAAGCGCGGGGCGTCGAGGGTCGCGGACATCGCGACGAGCACCAGGTCCTCGCGCAGCTGCCGGACCTCGGCCAGCATGCCGACGAGCAGGTCGGACTCGAGGCCGCGCTCGTGGACCTCGTCGAGGACCACGGCCCCCGTTCCGCTCAGCCCCGGGTCCTGCAGCAGCCGGCGCAGGAGCACGCCGGGGGTGACGAACTCGACGAGCGTGCGGGCCCCGGCGCGCCGGTCGCCGCGCACCGTGTGGCCCACGAGCTCGCCGACCCGGGTCCCGGCCAGCTCCGCCAGCCGGCGTGCCGCCGAGCGGGCGGCGACCCGCCGGGGCTGGGTGACGACCACCCGGCCGGGGGCGGACCCGGCCGCGCGCTCGTGCAGCAGGTCGGCGACGAGCGGGGGCACCAGGGTCGTCTTGCCGCTGCCGGGCGGGGCCTGCACCACGGCGACATCGCCGGCCAGCGCCGCGCGGAGCTCGCCGAGCACCCCGGCCACCGGCAGGCCGGCGCCGATCCGGGCGAGGTCGAAGGGTGCGGTGCTCACCGTCCCAGTCTCCCACCGGAACGAGCCGTCCGGTCGTGGTGGTCCGGCGGCTGCCGCACCCGCCGCCCGGAACGGGCGCGCCCGCGCGGGGCGAGCGGTCAGTCCCCGGTGCGCGTCAGGAACCCGCGCAGCACCTCGACGAACTTCTCCGGCTCCTGCGAGTGGACCCAGTGGCCGGCCTCGCGGATCGTCACCCGGTGCGCCCTGGGGAACAGGCTGCGCATGAGGGGTGCGTGCTCGTCGCGGACGTAGTCCGAGCGCCCGCCGGCCACCCAGAGCACCGGCCCCTCGTAGACGGCGTCACCGGTGTCGGGGAAGCTGCCGATGGTGTCCAGGCTCGACCGCAGCAGCTCGAGGTTCGGCTCCCAGGAGAGGCCCTCCTTGCCGCTGCGCAGGTTCTGCAGCAGGAAGCTGCGGGTGGTGTCCTGCGGGATGGATTCCCTGAGGGCCTCGTCCGCGTCGGAGCGGCGCTCGACGGCCGTCAGGTCCACGGCCGCGAGGCTGTCCAGCAGGTGCGCGAACTCGCCCTCGCCGCCCCCGGTCCGGGTGGGAGCGATGTCCACCACGACGAGCCGGGAGACGAGATCCGGGTGTCGCAGCGCCAGCACCATGGCCACCTTGCCGCCCAGGGAGTGCCCGACGACGGCGACCGGACCCGCCGAGGCGACGTCGTCGCGCAGGCTCTCGGCCACGGAGTCCGCCATCTGCTCGTAGTCGACCCGGTCCGTCCACTCGGACCGGCCGTGATTGGGCAGGTCCACCAGCAGGCTCCGGAAGTCCGGCTGGAGGTCCTTGGCGATCCGGGCGAAGTTCTTGCCCCTGCCGAACAGGCCGTGCAGGAAGACGACGGGCTCGCCGTCGTCGCCGACGGGGGTCGTGTGCAGGGTGCTCGTCCGGAAGTCAGTCATCCTCTGAGCTTAGGCAGTTCTCGGCACCGTCGCCCCTGCGGCCCCGGAGACGGCCCAGGAGACGGCCCCGGAGGCGGCCCCGGCGGGCCGGGGCACCGCCGTGGCCGGCACGCGCCCGAGCGGGCAGCGGCCGTGCTCCGCCGTCGCCGCCCCGGCGCCGCCGTGCCCGCGCAACAGGTCCCCGCGGGTGTCCGGCCGGATCCGCCGTCGTAGACTCGGGAGCGTGACCGACACCTCCCGCGCCCCCGGCAACGACCTCCCCGAGCAGGTCTCGGAGCTCTTCGACCCCGTGCAGTGGCGCACGGTCGAGGGCTTCCAGGACCTGCAGGACCTGACCTACCACCGCGGCGTGGAGCGGGACCCGGACGGGGCGGTCGTGCGGGACCTGCCGTGGGTGCGGATCGCCTTCGACCGCCCGGAGGTGCGCAACGCCTTCCGGCCGGGCACGGTCGACGAGCTCTACCGCGCGCTCGACCACGCGCGGATGTCCTCCGACGTGGGCGCCGTGGTCCTCACCGGCAACGGCCCCTCCCCCAAGGACGGCGGCTGGGCCTTCTGCTCCGGCGGGGACCAGCGGATCCGCGGCCGCGACGGCTACCGCTACGCCGAGGGCGAGACCGCCGAGAGCATCGATCCGGCCCGCGCGGGGCGGCTGCACATCCTCGAGGTGCAGCGCCTGATCCGCACCATGCCCAAGGTGGTCATCGCCGCCGTCCCCGGGTGGGCCGCGGGCGGCGGGCACTCCCTGCACGTGGTCTGCGACCTCACGATCGCCTCTCGGGAGCACGGGCGGTTCAAGCAGACGGACGCCACCGTGGGCTCCTTCGACGCCGGCTACGGCTCCGCGCTGCTCGCCCGGCAGGTGGGGCAGAAGGCCGCCCGGGAGATCTTCTTCCTCGCCCGGGAGTACGGCGCGCAGCGGATGCTCGAGATGGGCGCGGTCAACGAGGTGGTCCCGCACGCGGAGCTGGAGGACGCGGCGATCGCCGCCGCCCGGGACGTGGCGGCCCAGTCCCCGCAGGCGATCCGGATGCTGAAGTTCGCGTTCAACCTGCCCGACGACGGGATGGTCGGCCAGCAGGTCTTCGCGGGCGAGGCGACCCGGATGGCGTACATGACCGACGAGGCCGTCGAGGGCCGGGACGCGTTCCTGGGCAAGCGCGACCCGGACTGGTCCGGCTTCCCCTACTACTTCTAGGCCGCCTGCCGGCTGAGCCACGACCCGTCCCCGGGTCACGGCCGGGCCGGCCGCGCGAGGAGGAGGGCCGCGATGGCCGAGCTGATCGTCCCCGGCGACGCCGTGGTCCTCGACGGGCCCGTGCCCGGCGACCCCCTGCGCCTGCTGTCCCCGCTGACCCGCGCGCTGGGCCGGGAGGGCCCCGCCGTGGTGGTGCGCACGTCCGGGTCCACCGGCCGGGCCAAGCGCACGGTCCTCACCCGGGACGCGCTCGCGGCGTCCTCGATGGCCACCGCGGTGCGCACCGGCGGGGTGGGCCAGTGGCTGCTCGCGCTGCCCGCCCACTACGTGGCGGGGGTGCAGGTGCTCGTCCGCTCCCTCTACGCCGGGACGGACCCCGTGGTCCTCGATCCGGCGGCCCGCTTCACCCCCGAGGCCTTCGCGGCGGCCGCCGAGGAGCTGGAGGACCCGGTGCGGTACACCTCGCTGGTGCCCACCCAGCTGCAGCGGATCCTGGAACCGGCGTCCGGGGTGCGCAACGGTGACGCCGTGTCCGCGCTGAAGAGCTTCTCCGCGATCCTGCTCGGCGGCTCGGCCGCTCCCCCGCGCCTGCTGGCGGCCGCCCGGGCCGCCGACATCCGGGTGGTCTCCACCTACGGGATGTCCGAGACGTGCGGGGGCTGCGTCTACGACGGCGTGCCCCTGGACGGCGTCACCGCGCACGTGGCCACGGCGGGGGCCGACGACGACGCCCCGCGCCCCGGGCTCCGCGGCCCGGCCGGGCCGGGCCGGATCTGGCTCGGCGGGGACGTCGTCGCCGCCGGCTACGCCGGGGACCCGGAGCAGACCGCTCGGCACTTCCGGGAGGCCGCCGGGACCCGCTGGTACCGCACGGACGACCTCGGCGAGCTCTCCGCCGACGGCGTGCTCACGGTGCACGGGCGCGCCGACGACGTCGTGAACACCGGCGGCGTCAAGGTCGCCGCCGGGCTCGTGACCGCGGTGCTGTCGGAGCACCCCGCGGTGCGCCAGGCCATGGTGCTCGGCGTGCCCGACGCCGAGTGGGGGCAGGCGGTGGGGGCCGCGGTCGTCACCGCCCCCGGCACGGACCGCCCGCGGCTGCGCGCCGAGCTCGAGGAGTCGGTGCGCGCCCGGCACGGCGCCGCCGCGGTGCCCCGGCGCTGGGTCTGGCCGGACGAGCTGCCCCTGCTGCCCACCGGCAAACCGGACCGCGCCGCCGTGGGCCGTCTGCTCGGCTGAGGGTCCTGCCCGCGCCGGGTCCGGGTCGGGGCCGTGACACAATGGTCCGCGGCCACGGACCCCCGCCGCGGCCCGCATCCCGCACCCCGCGTCCCGCGCGGGTCGTTCCCGACGGAGGTAGCCCGTGGCCACGCCAGCACAGTGGATCGAGGGGGCCCGGCTCCGGACGCTGCCGATGGCCCTCGCCCCCGTGGTGGCCGGCTCCGCCGCGGCCCAGGCCCTGTACTCCTTCGACCTCGTCCGGGCGCTGCTCGCGCTGCTGGTGGCCCTCTTCCTGCAGATCGGCGTGAACTACGCCAACGACTACTCCGACGGCATCCGGGGCACCGACGACGACCGCGTGGGGCCCCTGCGCCTGACGGGTTCCGGGGCCGCCGCGCCGGCACGGGTGAAGGCCGCGGCCCTGCTGTGCTTCGCGCTCGCCGCGCTCGCCGGCGCGGTGCTGGTGGTGCTGAGCCGCCAGTGGTGGTTCATCCCCGTCGGTCTCTCGGCCGTGCTCGCCGCGTGGGGCTACACCGGGGGGCGCAGCCCGTACGGGTACCGCGGACTCGGGGACCTGTTCGTGTTCGTCTACTTCGGGCTCGTGGCCGTGCTCGGCACCACGCTCACCCAGGCCGGCACCCTCAACCTGGAGGCGTTCATCGCGGCCCTGTCCACCGGTCTGATCGCCACCGCCCTGCTGATGGCCAACAACCTCCGGGACCTGCCCGGGGACCGGGAGGTCGGCAAGCGGACGCTGGCCGTGCGGATGGGCGACGCGCTGGCCCGGGTGGTGTTCACCGCCGAGATCGCCGTGGCGTTCGCCCTGGTGCTGTTCCTGGTGCCCTACAACCCGTGGATGCTCCTGGTGCTGCTGCTCCTGCCGCTGGCGTGGGCGCCCGTGGCCACGGTGCTGCGGGTGCAGGACCGGCGCCAGCTCATCCCCGTGCTCCGGCAGTGCGGGGTGCTCAACGTGGGCTGGGCCGTGCTCTTCCTGCTGGCGGTGCTGCTGCGGCAGTGGGGGTGAGCCCCCGCCGAGGAGTCAGCGGCCGGGACTCAGAGCTCGCGGCCGTCCTCGCGCAGCCTCCGGTCCACGTAGGCGTCCTCGGCCTCCTGGTCCTCGAGGGCCACCCGGTTGCGGGGCTTCGGCGACCGCGCGAACCAGCGGTGGAACTCCTCCCCCGCGGCCCTGTGCAGACGCGGGAAGAACAGGTAGGAGACCGCGAAGGAGACCGCCACCGCGGCGACCCCGGACAGGACCAACCCCACGCCCAGCCACATGCTGAGCAGGAAGGCCAGCACGAGCAGCGCGAACCGGAGCAGGGAGTACTTCAAGAAATTCACGCCCCCAGTCTAGCGGGGCGGGCCGGCAGGACTCCGGGGCGCTGAGCTGGCGTCCAGGCAACTCCCCTACGATTGTCGGCATGGGCAGAGCCATCCTCATCATCGGCGCGGCCGCTTTGGCGGTGGGCGTCATCGTGTACTCCCTCATCGAGTGCGCCCGGACCGACAGCGCCGACATGCGCGGTCTCCGCAAGGGGGGCTGGATCGCGGTGATCCTCCTCCTCCCGCTCGTCGGCGCCCTCCTGTGGCTGTTCCTCGGGCGCCCCAAGGGCACCGCCGAGTCGTCACGTCCCGTGCGCGGCAAGGGGCCCGACGACGACCCCCAGTTCCTGCGCAACCTCGAGGAGCGCCGCCGGCAGCAGGAGAAGGCCGAGAAGCTCCGCCGGTGGGAGGAGGAGCTGCGGCGCAACGGCGGGCCGGGAGCGGCCGGCGGCACCGGGCCGCAGAACGGCCCCCGTGACCGCCCCGACGACGGGCCCTCCGGCGGGTCGTCCGCCGGCCGGACGGACGGACCGACCGACGGCTCTCCCGGCAACCGGCCCCCGCACGACTGAGCCCCCCCGCAGACCCGACCCACCGACGGACCCGACCCACCGACGACCCCAGCACGGCGAACGACGATCCGACCACGGCGAACGGCCCGCACCGGCAGTGCGGGCCGTTCGTCGTGGTCCGGCGCGGGCGGCCGGAGGGTCGGCCCCCGGAGCAGGAGGGCCGGAGGGGTCACACCCCGGAGTAGGAGTGCAGGCCCGGGAAGACCGTGTTGACCACGGTGAAGTTGAAGATGATGCAGAGGTACCCGACGATCGACAGCCAGGCCGACCGGTTGCCGGTCCAGCCGCGGGTGGCCCGGGCGTGCATGTAGGCGGCGTAGACGACCCAGATCACGAAGGTCCAGACCTCCTTGGTGTCCCAGCCCCAGTAGCGGCCCCAGGCCTGCTCCGCCCAGATGGCGCCGGCGGCGAGGGTGAAGGTCCAGAAGGCGAACCCCACCGCGTTGAGCCGGAAGGACAGGTTCTCGAGCGCCTGGGAGGACGGGACCATCGCGAGGAAGCCCATCCCGGGCCGGTCGCCGGAGAGGATCGCCCGCTCCCTCCTGGCCTGCAGCAGCTGCAGCACGGCCATGGCGAACGTGATGGTGAAGACCCCGGAGGCGGCCACGGCGATGGACACGTGGATCACCAGCCACCAGGACTGCAGGGCGGGCTGCAGCGGCCCCACCGGAGTGGGGAAGCCGATGGTGGCCGCGCAGAGCATGATCACCACGAGCCCGGACACCAGGGAGCCCACGAAGCGCAGGTCCCGGGCCAGCAGGGCCAGCAGGAAGACGCCCGCGACCACCAGGGCGCCCGTGGTGCAGAACTCGTACATGTTGCCCCACGGCACCCGTCCGGCCGCGAAGGCCCGGCTGAGCACGGCGGCGGTGTGCACGGCGAAGCCCAGGACCATGACGGCCACGGCCACGCGCGCGGCGGGGCGTCGCTCGCCGGTGTAGCGCATCTCCTCGTCCGCCACGTGCCCCGCCAGGGCGGAGCGTGCGCTCGTGCGGTAGCCGCGGCCGCGGTGGCCCGCGCCGTGCCCCGCCCGGGAGTCGGCGGGCTCGGCGGCGTCCCCCGCGGTCGCCGCGGAGGCCCCCGCGGAGGCGCCCACGAGCTCGCGCTCCCCGGTGCCCGCGGTCCCGCGCAGGGCCTTGGAGTGGGACGCCACGTCCCACGCGAAGGCCACAAAGGCGACCAGGTAGGTCATGGCCGCCAGGAGCATGAACAGCTCGCTCCAGGCGCCCAGTGTCTCGTTGACGGTCATGCCGCCCATCCTCTCACTCGTAGTCCTGCCGGGGGTCCGGCCCGGCGCCCGGTCGGCCGCCGGCGCGCACAGTGCTCCCGGCCGCCGCCGTCGCCGGTGTCGTCGCCGGTGTCGTCGCCGGTGTCGTGGCCGCTGTCGTGGCCGCCGTCGTGGTGTCCGTGTCCCGCACGCCGGCGTCCTGCCACTGCTCGGTCCAGAGCCGGTCCAGCCGCTCGGCCTCCGCGGCGAGCCGCGGGTCCTCGCCGCGGGCCAGCAGCCCGTACTCCAGCACCGTGCACGGCCGGCCGTCCCCGTCGACGCCCTCCGCCGCGCGCACCCAGACCCGGCGCCGGGCGATGAACAGCGACATGAGCAGACCCGCGAACGCCGCGACGAAGGAGACGAACGCGCCGGTCTTGCCGGGGTCGTAGTGGATGTCCAGGCCCACGTAGCGTTTGACGTCCAGGAACTCCACGGTGCCCTTGCCGTCGGGCAGCTCGTGCACGGGGTTCGCGGCGTCGAGCGTGATGGCCCCGTTCTCGTTGGCCATGGCGTTGAGCTCGGTGAGCGGCTCGACGTCGAGCACGTACACGTTCTGCGGTTCCCCGCTGTCCAGGCCGAGGTCGCCGTGGTACGCGGAGAGGATCAGCCGGGGGTTGGCGAGGCCGGGGTCCACCGACCGCGGCATCTCCCCCTCTCCGCCCACGGCGGTGGGCAGCAGCAGCCCCACGAGGCCGAGCTGGTCGGGACGGGCGTCCGGGACCTTGAGCACGAGCGAGGACGTGTAGACGCCGTCGGAGGGGACGGTCACCACCGGGCCCTCGAAGGCCACGTCCCCGTTGCCGTCGGTCACCCGGATCACCGGGGCGTAGCCGTTGCCCACGAGGTAGCTCTTCACGCCGTGCACGTTGAGCGGCTGGTTCACCTTCAGGACCTCCTGCCGCGGCTCGGCGCCGGGCTCGTCCTGCACCGTGACCTCGGCGGTGAAGTCCAAGGGCGCCCCGTAGTTGCGCGGGTCCGTGGTGTCCCGGTTGAACTCTGCCTCGAAGCGGTCGAGCCGGAGCGAGAACGGCTCGAGCCAGTCGGCGTCGTAGTTGGTGCCGGGGGTGAAGGAGTCGTAGCCGATGAGGGTGTTGACGAAGGACTCGCCCTCCACGACCACCCGCTGGCCCTTGTAGCCGAACAGGGAGCCGACGGCCACCGAGACGAGCACGCCCAGCAGCGCGAGGTGGAAGACGATGTTGCCGACCTCCTTCCACATCCCGCGCTCGGCGGCGACCGAGGGTGCGGCCGTGCCGGCGTCACGCACCGCCACCCGGTACCCGCGCTTCTTGAGCAGCCGCGCGGCGTCGGCGACGACGTCGTCGGGGGCCGGGGCCCCGGCGCCCTCGCGCCCGCCCAGGGCGAGGGCGCGGTGCTCGGGCAGCCGCTCGAGCCGGCGCGGGGTGCGCGGGGGCTGGGCCCGCCACGCCCGCCAGTGCTTGGCCGCGCGCGGCAGGACACACCCCACGAGGGAGACGAACAGCAGGATGTAGATCGCGGAGAACCACGCCGACGAGAAGACGTCGAACAGCTGCACCCGGTCCAGCCACTCCCCCAGGACGGGGTTGTTGTCGAGGTAGTCCTGGACCGCCGCCGGGTCCTGGATCCGCTGCGGGAAGATCGATCCCGGCACCGCGGCGACCGCCAGGAGCAGCAGCAGGAACAGGGCGGTGTTCATCTTGGTCAGCTGCGTCCAGGCCCACCGGGCCATGCCGAGGGGCCCGAGGGCGGGGAGCTCGGCGTCCGGGGTGCGCCCCCGGGACGGGTCCGGGGACGAGGGCTCCGAGGAGGACGGGGGCGCTGCGGTGCTCATGCCGGCCTTTCTGTGGTCGGTCGCGGGCCGGGGCTCGGAGGCGTTCAGATCGGCATCACCCAGTCGGTGACGAGCTCGGCCTGCACCCAGGAGACGAACGCGGTCCACGCGCCCGTCATCATGAGTAGGCCGACGACGACGAGCAGACCGCCGCCGGCGCGCTGGATGCCGAGGCGGTGCTGCCGGAAGAAGCCCATGGCGCCCATGCCCCGGCGCAGGGCGAGCGCGAGGGCCAGGAACGGCACGCCCAGGCCCAGGCAGTAGGCGACCGTGAGGACGGCCGCCTTGCCGGTCGAGGCGCCGTCCACGTAGACGAGCGCCTGCACGGCCGCGAAGGTCGGGCCGATGCAGGGCGCCCAGCCGAGGCCGAACGTCACGCCGAGCAGCGGGGCGCCCCAGAGCCCCGGCGGTGGGCGGCGCCCGATCTTGCGGTCGCGCTGGAAGAAGGACACCCCGCCGAGGAACACGACGCCCATGAGCACCACGAGGCCGCCGAGGACCACGGTGATCCAGTCCTGGCCCAGGAACCACGCGTAGGCGCCCAGTTGGGCCAGCAGCACGGACATCACCAGGAACACGGCGGAGAAGCCGAGGACGAACAGCGTGATCCCCGCCAGCACGCGCCCGCGCCGCTGCTCCTGGAGGTCCGCGCCCGTCAGGCCGGTGACGTAGCCGAGGTAGCCGGGCACGAGGGGCAGCACGCACGGAGAGGCGAAGGAGACGAGGCCGGCCAGCAGCGCCACGGGCAGCGCGACGAGGAGGGAGCCGTCGAGGACGATCTCGGCGAAGGGGTTGCCAGCCGTCATGCCGCTTCGGCCACCGTGTCCTCGAGGAGGGTCTCGAGCACGGAGCGGTCCGCGATGCCCAGGATGCGGGCGGCCACCCGCCCCTGGGCGTCGAGCACGAGGGTCGTCGGCACGGCCTGCGGCGGCACGTAGGCGCTCAGCGCCATGAGCACGCCCCCGCCCTTGTCCTCGACGGAGGGGTACGGGATCTCGAAGGTCCGCTCGAACGCCTCGGCGGTGGCCCGCTCGTCGCGCAGGTTCACGCCGTAGAAGGCGGCCTGGCCCTCGAACCGCTCGGCGAGCTCGCGGAGGTCGGGCGCCTCGACGCGGCACGGCGCGCACCCCGCGTACCAGAAGTTGAGCAGCGCCGGCTGTCCGCGCAGGTCCTCGGCGGAGAGGGACGTGCCGTCGAAGAGCGTGCCGGCGAACTGCACCGGCTCCCCGCGCTCGGCGGGCGGGTACTCCGAGACCGTGCCGTCCCCGGCGATGTAGCCCTTCCGGTCCCCCGAGTTCGCCTGCTGGGCGAGGGAGTCCTCCTCCGTGCACCCGGCGAGGGCGAGCCCGAGGACGCCGAGGCCCGCGAGCGAGAGCACGCGGCGGCGGGACGGACGGGAGGCGGGCGAGGGGCGGGAGGTCACGGACGGATCACCTGGTGCTCTGGACGGGACGGGGAGGGCGGCGGCGCCCGGCCATTATGAACCGGGAAGCTGGTTGACCCCTGAGTAGAGGTCGGCCGCGGGCTCGCTGTAGACGACCCGGGGCGGACGGCCGGACCCGAGGTCGTCGAAGACGAGCGAGGTGAGGGAGGCGAGGTTGCACTGCCGCCGGCGGGGGTCGTGCGGCAGGGGCCGCCCTTCGGCGGAGCGGCGGGTGAGCCAGATCGGCAGCTGGTGGGACACCAGCACGGCCTCGGCCCCCTCGCCGCCGCGCTCCGCGGCGGTGCGCCCGGCGTCCAGCACGGCCTCCGCCATGCGCGCGACCTGGTGCCGGTAGGGCTCGCCCCAGGAAGGCCGCAGGGGGTTGCGCAGGTGCGGCCAGTGCCGCGGCTTCAGCAGCTCGGGGACGTCCACGTGCAGGCCCTCGAAGTGGTTGGGCGCCTCGATGATCCGCTCGTCCGGGTGCACCGGCAGGTGCAGCTCCCGGGCCACGGGCGCGGCGGTCTCCCGGGTCCGCTGCAGCGGGGAGGAGACGAGGTGGACGATGCGCGAGCCGGCGTTCACGCGGCGGACGAGCTCCGCGGCGGCGGCCTCCGCCATCCGCGCGCCCAGCTCGGTGAGGCCGTAGCGGGGGAGCCTCCCGTAGACGATGCGGTCCGGGTTGAGGACCTGGCCGTGGCGCAGCAGATGGACTGTCGAGGAGGGCATGGCACCCATGGTCCCAGACCGGGCGCACCGGCCCCAAACGGGGCTCAGCCGGCCAGGCGCTCGCGCAGCAGCCGGGCGAGGCGGCGCTCGTCGATCTGCCAGAAGTCGCGCGGGACGCCGTCCACCAGCAGCACCGGGATCTCCTCGGCGTGCCGGCGGGCCAGCTCGGGGTCGGTGTCGACGTCGACGTCCTCCCACGCCAGCCCCAGCGCGGAGGTGACCCGGTCCACGGACTCCCGGGCGGCCACGCAGAGGTGGCAGCCCGGCCGGGTCAGAAGGGTCACGGCGGGAGGCGGAGGAGAGCTCATGGAGCCCATGCTACGGGTCCGTCGCGCGGTGCGGATGGGCCCGGGAACGCACCGGGGCCGCCGTCCTGGATCGGACGGCGGCCCCGGTGGCGTGCTCAGCGCAGCGTCACTTCTTGTTGCGGCGCTGGTGACGGGTCTTGCGGAGCAGCTTGCGGTGCTTCTTCTTGGACATCCGCTTGCGGCGCTTCTTGATCACTGAACCCATAGGATCCCTCGCATCTTCATGTCTCGGTGGTGGTCCCGGGAGCTCCGCGCGACAGGCGGGCCCCGGGGGTGCCGGCCTGCGGGCGGTGACGGCCGGGCAAACGTTCACTGACACCCTACCGTCTCACGGGGAGATTGCCGCATTCGGTGCGGCCGCGGGCGCCTCAGGCGCTGCGGGACACCGGCGCCGGCCCGTCCCCGGACTCGCCCCCGAACGCGTCCTCGGCGGTGTCCGGGGGCCCCGCCGCGGCGCCGGGCGGGTTGAGCTCGGCGGGGGCGTCCGGCGCGGGGCCGGGGGTGCGCTGCTCCTGGTCGGGGTCCACGCCGGCCTCGCGGTACTGGTACTCGATGTGCTCCGCGACCAGCCGGGACGCGAGCCGGCGGTCACCGGCCGCCACGGCCGAGTAGATGGCGTGGTGCTCCGCGCGCAGCCGCTCCGAGGTGGTGCTCCACAGGGGCACGTGGCCCACGAGGGCCATCGTGTACTCGTAGATCGAGTCCCGCAGGGAGGACATCAGGGCCGAGACCACCGAGTTGCCGGCGGTCTTGCACAGGGCGATGTGGAAGCTGACCTCGAGGTGGTGGAACTCCTTGAGGGACAGGTCGTCCCGGGCCATCTGCTCGAGCAGCGCCCGCAGCTCGGCCATGGCCGGGTGCTCCGGGTCCGAGCGTTCCAGGGCCCACGTCTCCAGCAGCACCCGGGTCTGCACGATGTCCCGCAGGGGGTAGTCCGAGGTGGCCATGTGCAGCTGCAGCGCGGGCCCCGCGGAGGCCGCGGGCTCCCGCACCAGCATCGGCAGGATCGACTTGCGCGGCCCGTCGAAGAGCCGCACGATGCCCTGGGCCTCCAGGGTCTTGAGCGCCTCCCGCATGTTGTTGCGGGACACGCGGTGGATGGCCGCGAGGTCGCGGTCCGAGGGCAGTTGTTGGCCCAGCACGAGGTTGCCGTCGAACAGCTCGTTCTCCAGCCACTGCAGGACCTGCCGATGCGTTGCCATAGTCTCCAGGGTAGGACCACCGCGGCCCTCCGTGGGGCGATCGCGGCTCCGGACGTGTCGGAAGTGCGGACGGGGAACCCTGCCGGGCCCGGTGGGACCGGGCCCGGCACGGGATCAGATGAGGCCCTGCGCCATCATGGCGCCGGCCACCTTCATGAACCCGGCGATGTTCGCGCCGGCCACGTAGTTGCCGGGCATGCCGTAGTCCTCGGCGGTCGCGGCGCAGGTGTCGTGGATCGACTTCATGATCTGGCCGAGCCGCTCCTCCGTGTACTCGAAGGTCCACGAGTCGCGGGAGGCGTTCTGCTGCATCTCCAGCGCGGACGTGGCCACGCCCCCGGCATTGGCCGCCTTGCCCGGGCCGAAGAGCACGTCCGCCTCCTGAAACAGGCGGGTGGCCTCCCCCGTGGTCGGCATGTTGGCGCCCTCCGCCACGGCGAGCACGCCGTGGCCGAGCAGCTTCTTGGCGTGGGAGCCGTCCAGCTCGTTCTGGGTGGCGCACGGCAGGGCCACGGTGCCGGGCACGTCCCACACCGAGCCCTTCGCGATGAACCGGGCGCGCCCGCCGCGGCGCTCGGCGTACTCGGCGATCCGGCCCCGCTCGATCTCCTTGACCTCGCGCAGCAGGTCCAGCTCGATGCCGTCCGGGTCCACCACGTAGCCGCTGGAGTCCGAGGCGGTGACCACGGTGGCGCCCAGCTGCTGCGCCCGGTGGATGGCGTACGTCGCCACGTTGCCCGAGCCGGAGACCAGCACGGTCTGCCCATCGAAGGACTGCCCGCGGGTCCGCAGCATCTCCTCGGCGAACATCACGGTGCCGAAGCCGGTGGCCTCGGTGCGCACCAGGGAGCCGCCCCAGCTGAGGCCCTTGCCGGTGAGCACGCTGGACTCGTAGCGGTTGGTGATCCGCTTGTACTGGCCGAACAGGTAGCCGATCTCGCGTCCGCCCACGCCGATGTCACCGGCGGGGACGTCGGTGTACTCGCCGATGTGGCGGTAGAGCTCGGTCATGAAGGACTGGCAGAAGCGCATGATCTCGCCGTCGGAGCGCCCGCTCGGGTCGAAGTCCGAACCGCCCTTGCCGCCGCCGATGGGCATGCCCGTGAGGGCGTTCTTGAAGATCTGCTCGAAGCCCAGGAACTTCACGATGCCGAGGTACACGGAGGGGTGGAAGCGCAGGCCGCCCTTGTAGGGCCCGAGCGCGGAGTTGAACTCCACGCGGAAGCCGCGGTTGATGTGCACACGGCCCTGGTCGTCGGTCCAGGGGACGCGGAAGATGATCTGCCGCTCCGGCTCGCAGATCCGCTCGAGCACGGCCGCGTCGAGCAGCTCGGGGTGGCGCGCGACCACGGGGCCCAGGGAGTCGAAGACCTCGTCCACCGCCTGGTGGAACTCCACCTCTCCGGGGTTGCGGGCGAGTACGGCCTGGCGGATCGGGTACAGGTCCTCGTGCATGGTGCTCCTCGTTCGGATCGATTGGGACCGGCCGGTCACCGCCGCGGATTCCTGGTGCGGCGGCGCAGGCCGGAGAGGCTGGACAGGAGGTCCACCGCGCGAGCCCCCGCGCCCCTGTTCGGGCGTGCGGGGGTGCCGGTGACGGGCAGCCCCGGGCCGGGCGCGACGGCCGGTTCCGAGCCGGGGTCGACGGCCGGGGCCGGCACGAGCGCCGTCGCGGCGTCCGTCCCGGGCGTCACCTCGCGGTCCCCCGCGGTCGTCCCGATCTCGTCGGTCCCGACGGTCGGGGCGGTATCGGTCCCGGCGGTGCCCGCCGGGACGCGCATCGGCACGGCCACCTGGTGGGCCGCCCCGCCCACGACCTCGTGGACCCATGCGGTGACCTCGGCCAGCGGCTCCGGCTGCACGGCGTAGAGACGTCGTTGCCCCTGTGCCTCCATGGACACCATACCGGCCTCGCGCAGGATCTTCAGATGCTTCGAGACGGTCGGCTGGGACACTCCCAACTCCGCCACGAGGTCCCCCACGGGTCGTTCGCCGTCCTTGAGCGCGGTGAGGATCCCCCGCCGGGTCTTGTCGGCGATCACCGCGAACACGTCGTTGTTGCCCATCCGATCACTGTAAACGGGATGCCGCGCGGCTACCGGCACCGGCACGTCCGCGGCGCCGCCGTGGTCGCCGCCGCGGCCACTGCCACATCCGTCGGCCCGGTCGCCGGATCCCGCGGGCGGCGGGCTCAGTCGAACCACGGGTCCAGCCCCCACTGGGGGAAGACCTCCTTGCGGGTGGCCATGATGGTGCGGTCCGTCTCGTCGTTCGGGTCGAAGCCCACCTCCCAGGAGCGCCACCACAGGTCCACCCCGTCGCCCATGACCCGCGGCGCGTCGGCGCCGTAGCGCTCGCGCACGTAGTCGCGCCAGGGCTGCGGCACCGCGGTGCGCACGTCGATCGGGTGGCCCGCGGCGACGCCGACCAGGTGCGTCCAGGAGCGGGGCACCACGTCGTAGCAGTTGTACCCGCCCCCGCCCGTGGCGATCCACCGGCCCTCGCACAGCTCGTGCGCCAGCCCGGCCACGGCCACGGCGGTCTGCCGCTGCGCGTCCACGCTGACGCGCAGGTGGGTGAGCTCGTCGGCGAAGTGCGAGTCGCAGCCGTGCTGGCTCACGATCACCTCGGGCCGGAACTGGCGCAGGAGGGGCGGGACCACGGCGTCGAACGCGCGCAGCCACATGGAGTCGTCGGAGGCCGTGGGCATCGCCACGTTGACGGCGTGGCCCTCGGCCTCCCCGCGGCCGGTCTCGTTGGCGAATCCCGTGCCCGGGAACAGGGTCAGCCCCGTCTCGTGCAGCGAGACGGTGAGGACGCGGGGGTCGTCGTAGAAGATCGCCTGGGTGCCGTCGCCGTGGTGGCCGTCGACGTCCACGTAGGCCACCCGCCGGACCCCCTGGTCGAGCAGGTGCTGGACCGCCACGGCGCAGTCGTTGTAGATGCAGAAGCCGCTGGCCTTCTCCGCGTGGGCGTGGTGCATCCCTCCCCCGAAGTTCACGGCGTGCACCGCGTCCCCGGCGAGGACGGCCACGGCGCCCTGGTAGCTGCCGCCCACGAGCCGGGCGCTGGCCTCGTGCACCCCGGGGTAGCCGGGGGTGTCCTCGGTGCCGAGCCCGCACTCGGGGATCTCCACGGAGGGGTCGGCGCTGACGGCCCGGACGGAGTCCACGTAGTGCTGCGGGTGCACGAGGTTGAGCACCGCGTCCGGGGCCACCTCGGGCACCTCCACGGTGACGTTGTCCCGGCGGTCGAGGCCGAACTCCTGGACCAGGCGGTAGGTGGTCTCGAGCCGGGACGGGTGCATGGGGTGGTGGTCCCCGAAGTTGTACTCGAGCAGGGCGGGGTCCCAGAACAGTCGCGTGGGGTACGGGACGCCAGGCCCGGATGTAGCAGGGGTCACATCGACATTAGATCACCCCGGGGCGCCGGACGGTGTCCCGGGGCCCGCCCGTCGCGGCCTATGTGTCGTCGCGCCCGAGCGCCGACGGCAGTGCGATACTGTCAGCGGTCGCGGCGATCGCCGCCGGCCGCCCGGGTCGTCCGGCGGCCTGCAGACCAGGAGGAGGGCCCGTGAGCAACCTGCAGCGCGGCCCCTGGGTCCGTCCCGAGGAGCGGGGCCGGTTCTGGGTGCTCACCTCGCTGCGCGACCTCGTGGACCGGATCGCGGCCTCCTCCCCGGCGCGTCTGGCGCTGATCGTCTTCGCCGTCGTCGTCGCCGCCTTCTCCTTCCTGCTGTGGCTGCCCGTCTCGTCCGCCCCCGGCGTCAGCACCTCACTGGAGGACGCGGTGTTCACGGCGACGTCCGCCGTCACCGTGACGGGCCTCACCACGGTGCCCACCGGCACGAACTGGTCCTTCTTCGGGCAGTTCGTCATCATGGTCGCGATGCAGATCGGCGGCCTGGGCACGCTGACGATGACGTCGATCCTCGCCCTCGCCGTGGGGCGCAAGCTCGGTCTGCGGTCACGGCTCCTGACGCAGGAGGCCCTCAACATCGGGCGGCTCGGCGAGGTCGGCTCGCTCCTGCAGATCATCGTGGTCACCTCCGTCACCATCGAGGCGGTGCTGGCCACGGTCCTCACGGTCGGGTTCCTGCTCGAGGGCGAGCCGATCCTGTTCGCCCTGTGGCAGGGCGTCTTCTACTCGATCTCGGCCTTCAACAACGGCGGCTTCGTGCCCAACGAGGCCGGTCTCGGGCCCTACACGACGGCGTGGCTGATCGTCGTGCCCATCGCCCTCGGGGTGTTCATCGGCTCCCTCGGCTTCCCCGTCATCCTGGTGGTGCGGCAGGTCGGGCTGCGGTTCACCCGGTGGAACCTCAACACGAAGCTCACCGTGACGACCACGACCGTGCTGCTCGTGCTGGCGTGGATCATGTACACCGCGTTCGAGTGGTCCAACCCGGGGACGCTGCAGCACCTGTCCGTGGGCCAGAAGATCTTCAACGGCTTCTTCTCCTCGGTCAACATGCGCTCGGGCGGCTTCGCCCTCGTCGACACCAACAGCGAGCTGCCGCAGACGCTGCTGATGACGGACGCCATGATGTTCGCGGGCGGCGGCTCGGCGTCCACGGCCGGTGGCATCAAGGTCACCACGCTCGCCGTCGTGTTCCTGGCGGTCCTGGCCGAGGCCCGCGGTGACCGGTCCGTGATCTCGTTCTACCGCACCATCCCCGAGGAGGCCCTGCGCATCGCGATCTCGGTCATCATGATGGGGGCGACGATCGTGCTGGTGGCCTGCGGGTTCCTGCTGGCCTTCTCCGACGCCCCCCTGGACCGGGTGCTCTTCGAGGTGATCTCGGCCTACGCCACGTGCGGGCTGAGCGTCGGCCTCTCCGCGGAGCTCCCGCCGGAGGGCAAGTACGTGCTCGCGGCCACCATGTTCGTGGGACGCATCGGCATCACCACCGTGGCCGCAGCCCTGGCGCTGCGCTCGCGCCGGCGCCTGTACAAGTACCCCGAGGAAAGGCCCATCATTGGCTGACCGTTCGTCCCACAGCGTTCCCGTCCTGGTGATCGGCCTCGGCCGCTTCGGCACCGCCACCGCGCTCCAGCTGGCCCGCCAGGGCCGGGAGGTCCTGGGCGTGGAGCGGGACGCCCAGCTGGTCCAGAAGCTCTCCGGGCAGCTCACCCACGTGGTCGAGGCCGAGGCCACCGACATCGACGCCCTGCGGCAGCTGGGCGCGGCCGAGTTCGACTCCGCCGTGGTCGGGGTCGGCACGTCCATCGAGTCGAGCGTGCTCATCACGGCGAACCTCGTGGACCTCGGCGTGGGCCGGATCTGGGCGAAGGCCATCACGCCCTCGCACGGCAAGATCCTCTCCCGCATCGGTGCCCACCACGTGATCTTCCCCGAGGCGGACGCGGGACGGCGCACCGCGCACCTGGTCTCGGGACGGCTGCTGGACTACATCGAGTTCGACGACGACTTCGCGATCGTCAAGATGTACCCGCCGCGGGAGGTGCAGGGCTTCACGCTGGGGGACTCCAACATCCGCTCCAAGTACGGCGTGACCGTGGTGGGTGTGAAGTCCCCGGGCGAGGACTTCACGTACGCCCGCCCCGACACCAAGGTCACCTCCCGGGACCTGCTGATCGTCTCGGGGCACGTGGACCTGCTCGAGCGCTTCGCGGCCCGCCCCTGACCCGGGCGTGCCGGGCCGCGGCTCAGGACCCGCTGAACTCGCGGGTGAGCTCCGCCGAGCGGTCCGCCGAGGCCTGGGCGGCGGCCGCGACGAGGTCCTCGAAGCCGTGGTCCTGGAAGGTCGTGATGGCCCGGTCGGTGGTGCCCTTGGGGCTCGTGACGGCCTTGCGCAGGGCCGCGGGGTCGGCCTCCGCCGGGCGCAGCAGCTCTCCGGCGCCGGAGACGGTCTCCTTCGCGAGGACCCGCGCGACGTCGGCCGGCAGCCCCATCCGCTCCCCCGCCTGCTGCATGGCCTCGGCCAGCAGGAACACGTAGGCAGGTCCGGAGCCGGAGACGCCGGTCACGGCGTCCACCTGCTCCTCGGGGACCTCGACCACGGTGCCCACGGCCTCGAGCACCCGGCGCACGGACTCCGTCTGCTCGGGGGTGGTGGCGGCCCCCGGGGTCACCGAGACGACCCCGCGGCCCACGCTGGAGGGCGTGTTCGGCATCGTGCGCACCACCGGCTGCCCCGGGGGGAGGGCGCGCTCGAGGGCGCCGACGGAGACCCCCGCCGCCACCGACGCCACGACCGTGCCGGGGCGCAGCGCGGGGGCGATCTCGCGGGCGAGGTCGAGGATGCCCACGGGCTTCACGCCGAGCAGCACGATGTCCGCCTCGCGCGCGGCCCGCCGGTTCGCCTCGGGGTCCTCGCCCGTGACGTAGGGCCGCACGCCCGTCTCGTCCTCGAGCCGGCGGGCGCTCTCCGCGGAGCGGACGGTGGCCCGGACCCGGTCGGCGGGCACGCCGGCGGCCAGCACCCCCCGCAGGATGGAGCCGTTCATGGAGCCGCAGCCCAGGAAGGAGAGCACAGGAGTCATGGTCGGTGAGGTCCTCTCGTCGGTGGTCATGGATCGGTGGGAGTGGATCGGTGGGCTCGGAGCACGGGGAGCAGATCGGACGGGTGGGCGCGGGCCGGGCGGCCGGGTGCCTGCGGCCGTCAGCCCGCGGTGCCGTCAGCGCTGTCCGCGCCCTCGGTGCTCGCCGCGCCCTCGGTGCCGCCGCTCGGGGCGCCGTCGGGCACGCTCGTGTGCCGGCGGGCGAACTCGAGGGACTCCGCGAGCCACTGTGTGCGCTCCTCGGAGTTCTTCGAGCGCCGGGTCGAGACCTCGACGCCGATGATGCCCTGCCACCGGGTGGAGGCGAGGAACTCGAGGGACTCGGCCACCGGCTGCACGCCGTGGCCCGGCAGCAGGTGCTCGTCGGCCGTGGTCTCCCCCGACCCGTCGGTCAGGTGGACGTGGCCCAGCCGGGGGCCCAGCTCCCGGATGGCGGCCAGGGAGTCCATCCGGGCCGTCGCGGCGTGCGAGAAGTCCCACGTCACCCAGTCGTAGTCCTGGCCCAGCGGGCTGTAGTGCGGGGCGTAGACCACGGTGTCGCGGCCGCGGACCCGCCAGGGGTACATGTTCTCCACGGAGATCTTCACGCCCGTGGCCTGGGAGACCACCCGCACGCCCTCCACGAAGTTCGCGGCGTACCGCCGCTGCCACCGGAAGGGCGGGTGCACCACGACGACCTCCGCGCCCACCTGCTCGGTGAGCGCGGCGGCCATCTGGATCTTGGTCCACGACTTGCCCCACACCTGCTGGGTCAGCAGCAGGGTGGGGGCGTGGATGGTGGAGATGGGGAGCTGGTGGCGCTGCACGAGGTCCTGGAGCTGGTGGGTGAGCTGGCTCATCCGCTCGTGCGTGACGAGCACCTCCACGCTGTCGTAGCCCAGTTCCACGGCTGCCTCGAAGGTCTCCGGGACCCCGAGCGGATAGAGGGAGCTGGTGGACAGCGCCACGTGCGGGCGGTACGGCTCCGCGGCCGAGCCCTGCTGCTCGCTCATGCCGCACCGACCAGTTGCCGGGGGTCCACGGTGCGGACGTCGGAGTGGCTGCTCAGCTGGTCCAGGCGGCGCAGGATCAGTCCCTCGCGCAGGGCCCACGGGCAGATCCGGATCGACTCGACGCCGTAGGCGTCCATGGCCGCCTCGGCCACCACGGCGCCCGCGAGGATCTGGTGGGCCCGCGCGGGGGAGACCCCCGGCAGCTCGGCGCGCTCCTCCGGGGTCATGGCCTCCATCCGGCGCGTCCACAGCCGCAGGTCCTCGAGGTGGAGGGTGCGGGGCACGTACGGGCCCATGGCGTACGGTGCCGCCCCGCAGATCCGGGCCAGGGAGCGGAACGTCTTGGAGGTGCCGGCCACGCAGGTGGGCTCCCCCGCCGCGCTCACCCGGGCGACCGCGGGCTTGAGTTCTTGGCGCACGTGCTTGCGCAGGGCCTTCATCTCCTTCGGGGTCGCGACGTCCCCGGCGATGAAGGCGCGGGTGAGCCGCCCCGCGCCGAGCGGCACCGAGGCCGCGACGGTGGGCAGCGCGTTGTCGCCCATGGCCATCTCGAAGGACCCGCCGCCGATGTCGAGGTCCAGGACGGTTCCCGCTCCCCAGCCGAACCAGCGGCGGACCGCGAAGAACGTGACGGCCGCCTCCTGGTCCCCGGCCAGCTCCGTGAGGGTGACGCCGGAGCGGGACTGGACGTGGTCCAGCACCTGCGCCCCGTTGCCGGCCTCGCGGATCGCGGAGGTCGCGAACGCCAGGAAGTCCTCGGCCCGGTTGTCCACGGCGAATTCCCGGGCCTCGACCACGAAAGCGGTGAGGGCGTCCCGGCCGGCGTCGGAGATGTTGCCGTCCGCGTCGAGGTACTGCACCAGCCGCAGGGCCAGCTTGTGGGACGCGTACGGCTCGGGCCGGGAGCCCGGGTAGACGTCCAGCAGGAGGAGGTGGACGGTGTTCGACCCCACGTCGAGGACTCCGAGACGCATGCCGTGGTGCTCCTTCGAGTTCCGTGTCCGTCCCGCGCGTGCGGAGCGGCTCAGCCCTTGGACCCGGCGCGGGCGGGCTTGGCCGCCGCGGGCTTCTTGGCCGTGCTCTTCTTCGTCGTGCTGGGCTTGGCCGCCGTCCCCCTGCCCGACGACCGCGCCGTCTTCTTCGGGGCGGGGCCCTGGGCCCGCTTCTCCGCGAGCAGCTGGCTGGCGCGCGCCGGTGTGATCTGCTCCACGGTCTCGCCGCGCGGGACCGTCACGTTGGTCTCCCCGTCGGTGATGTACGGGCCGAAGCGCCCGTCCTTGATCACCATGGGCCGTTCCGTGATCTGGTCGGTGCCGAGGTCCGCGAGCGGCGGCTTGGCGGTGCCGCGGCCGCGCTGCTTGGGCTGGGCGTAGATCTTCAGGGCCTCCTCGAGGGTGACCGTGAACAGCTGCTCCTCGGACTGCAGCGAGCGCGAGTCGCTCCCCTTCTTGAGGTAGGGGCCGAACCGGCCGTTCTGCACCGTGATCTCGTTGCCCTCGGCGTCCGTGCCCAGCGTGCGCGGCAGGGAGAGGATCTTGAGGGCGTCCTCGAGGGTCACGTCCTGCAGGGTCATCGTGGAGAGCAGGGACCCCGTGCGGGGCTTCTCCTTGACCGGTTTCTTCGGGGGCTTGGGCTTGCCGTTCTTGTAGTACTCCACGGGCTGGGCCGCGAGCTCCTCGGCGGTGGGCTCGGGGATCACCTCGGTGACATAGGGCCCGTAGCGGCCGTCCTTGGCCACGATGACGCGCCCGGTCCCGGGGTCGCGGCCGAGCTCCCGGCCGTCCGCCTTGCCCGTCTCGATGAGCTCGCGGGCCTTGTCGGGCGTGAGCTCGTCGGGGGCGAGGTCCTCCGGCACGTTCGCCCGGACCGGGTCGGTGATCTCACCGGTCTCCGGGTCCACGGCGCCGGCCACCTCCAGGTAGGGGCCGAACTTGCCGACCCGCAGGGTGATGTCCTCGGTCACGGGGATGGAGTTCACGGCGCGGGCGTCGATCTCGCCGAGGTCGTCGACGATGGGCTTGAGCCCGTTCTCGTGGCCCTGGGAGCCGAAGTAGAAGTCCTGCAGCCAGTCGGTGCTGTCCTCCTCGCCCCGGGCGATCCGGTCCAGGCCCTCCTCCATCTCCGCCGTGAAGTCGTAGTCCACGTAGTCGGAGAAGTGCTCCTCGAGCAGGCGCACCACGGAGAACGCGGTCCACGAGGGGATCAGCGCGGAGCCCCGCACGCGGACGTAGCCGCGGTCCATGATCGTGGAGATCACGGCGGCGTAGGTCGAGGGCCGGCCGATGCCGAGCTCGTCGAGGACCTTGACCAGGGACGCCTCGGTGTAGCGCGGCGGCGGCGAGGTGCGGTGCCCGTCGGCCTCGACGTCGGTGGCGTCCAGGCGGTCGCCCTCCGCCATCCGCGGGAGCCGCTTGTCGCCGTCCTTGCCACCGTCCTTGTCCGTGGCGGGATCCTCGTCCCGGCCCTCCTCGTAGGCGGCCAGGAAGCCGCGGAAGGTGATGACGGTGCCGGACGCGGAGAACTCGGCGTCCTGTCCGGCCGACGACGTCGCGCCGAGCCGCACGGTCGCCGTCGACCCCTTGGCGTCGGCCATCTGGGAGGCGACGGTGCGCTTCCAGATCAGCTCGTAGAGCCGGTAGGCGTCCGCGGAGAGCTCGCCGCGGACCTGGTTCGGGGTGCGGAAGGAGTCCCCGGCCGGGCGCACGGCCTCGTGCGCCTCCTGCGCGTTCTTCGACTTGGAGCTGTAGACCCGCGGGGAGCCGGGCACGAAGTCGGCGCCGTAGAGCTCCGTGGCCTGGCGCCGGGCGGCCGTGACCGCCTGGTCGGACAGCGCCACGGAGTCGGTGCGCATGTAGGTGATGTAGCCGTTCTCGTACAGCTTCTGCGCCACCTGCATGGTGGTGCGGGAGGTGAAGCGCAGCTTGCGCGCCGCCTCCTGCTGCAGCGTGGACGTGGTGAACGGGGCGGCCGGGCGGCGGGTGTACGGCTTGGTCTCCAGCGACCGGACGGTGAACGCCGCGTGCTCGAGGCCGGCGGCCAGCTCGCGGGCGGCCTGCTCGTCCAGGTGCGCGAGCTTGCCGGCGGCGCCCTTGAGCACGCCGTCGTCGCCGAAGTCGCGGCCCCCCGCCACCCGCTTGCCGTCCACGGCGGAGAGCCGGGCGCTGAAGGCGGTGCCGGCGTCCTCGCCGTCGGCGCGGGCGAAGGTCCCGCTGAGGTCCCAGTAGTCGGCGGGCACGAACGCCATGCGCTGCCGCTCCCGCTCCACCACCAGGCGGGTGGCCACGGACTGCACGCGTCCGGCGGACAGGCCCGAGGCGATCTTGCGCCACAGCACCGGGGAGATCTCGTAGCCGTAGAGCCGGTCGAGGATGCGCCGGGTCTCCTGCGCGTCGACCAGGTCCTGGTCGAGCTCGCGCAGCTCGCCGAAGGCCCGCTCGATGGCCTCGCGGGTGATCTCGGAGAAGGTCAGCCGGTAGACGGGGATCTTGGGCTTGAGCACCTCCAGGAGGTGCCATGCGATGGCCTCCCCCTCGCGGTCGCCGTCGGTGGCGAGGTAGAGGGCGTCCGCCTCCTTGAGCTTGCGCCGGAGCTCGGTGACCTTCTTCTTCTTGTCCGGGTTCACCACGTAGTACGGCTCGAAGCCGTGCTCCACGTCCACCGCGAACTTGCCGTAGGGACCCTTCTTGAGCTCCGCCGGCAGCTCCGAGGGCTGCGGGAGGTCGCGGATGTGCCCCATCGAGGACTCGACCTCGTAGGCGTCACCGAGGTACCCGGCGATGGTCTTGACCTTGGACGGGGACTCCACGATGAGCAGGCTCTTGCCCGTTCCCGGGCTCTGGGTGGCCTTCGTTGGCACGGTACTCCTTGCTGCGGTCCGCGGTGCCGCGGGCCGCGGCGCTGCTGGACGTCGGGGCGGACGGGCGGGTGTCGGCCCGCCGTTGCGCTCCACCATAACGCGTCACCGCCGTCAACCCTCGCGCGGCGGGGACGGGCGGGGCCGGCGCCTCCCGGGCGGGCCGGACCGGGCTCACACGGGGTAGCGCTCGGGCTCGTCGCCGATCGTGAACTCGCGCCCCGTGGCGTGCTCCACGTCGATGACCACGAAGTTGTACTTGAGCGTCGGGGCCCAGGGCTTCAGCGGCAGCTCCTCCGCGGCGTCGATCTCGGCGCGCGTCTCGAGCCGGCGGGCCTTGCCGTGGACCACCACGGAGCGCACGACGTGCTCCTCCGTGACCTCGTCGATCTCGAACGCCACCTGGTCGTTGACGATGAGGCTCGAGAGCTTGGATCCCTGGGCGGTGCGGAAGTACAGCTTGCGCTGGTGCACCACGTAGTTCACGGGGAAGATGTCCACGAGCCCGGCGGCCTCGACGGCGAGCCGGCCGAAGGGGTGCTGCTCGAGGAGCTGCCAGACGGTGTCCTTGTCGAGCGTCTTGACGGGGTTCAGGTTCTCTCCGATGCTCATGCCTCCATCCTCCCACCCGCACCGCCGCGGCGTCCCCTGCTCATCCGCCCACAGCGGTGCTCAGGCGGAGGGCGGCACCGGCTCCTGCGGGACGAGGAAGCCGTCGAGCACGAGGTGGCGGACCTCCTCGGTCAGCCGCTGCCGCTCCTCGCCCGCCCAGTCCAGCAGGGCGGCGAGCGCCCCGAGGATCTGCCGGGCGCTCAGCTCGCCGTCGCAGGCACCGGCGAAGCCCGCGGCCTCGCTGGAGAGCAGCACGGTCCGGCGCAGCCCGGCCCCCTGCCGGAGCAGGATCACGCCGGGGTGCTCGGCGCCGGGGCGCTGGTGGCGCTCCTCGGTGACGTCCTCGGCGGCCACGAGCCGGGCGTCCGGCCAGTCCTGCGGGTGCGCCGCCAGCCAATCGGCCCGTGCCCACGTCGCGGCGAGCGCGGGGGCGAGCGGCTGCTGGACCGGGTGGGGGACGTGCTCGAAGCGGCGGAGCGCGCCCCCGGGCCGGGTCCCGGCGGGGCGTCGGAGGCGGACCATCCCGAAGCCCACGGCCTCGACGCCGCGGGCGGCGAAGTCGTCGAGGTAGGCGCGGTAGGCGCGTTCGTAGTGGTCGAGGTCGCGGGACTCCGCCGCGTCCCGCAGCCACGTCTCGGCGTACTCCTCCGGGCCGGCCAGTTCCCGCTGGACGAACCACGCGTCGACGTCCTCGGGCACCCACTGCTCGGGACGCAGCGCCCAGCGCTCCGCGGCCGGGCGCGCGTCCCCCGGCGGCGGGGCGAGCACCTCCCAGTTGCCGAGCAGGTGGGCAGTGGCCCCGGGGGCCATGACCCCGGGCAGCTCCCGCACGAGGTCGGCCACGATCCGGTCCCCCGGCAGGCCGCCGTCCCGGTAGGTGTAGCGCTCCTGCGGGGTCTCGCCGGCGGGGCGCGGGGTGATGACGAACGGGGGGTTGGACACCACGAGGTCGAACTGCTCGCCGCGCACGGGCTCCAGCAGGGAGCCCGCCCGCAGGCTCACGCGGTCCTCGAGCCGGTCGGGGTCGATGCCCAGGGCCTCTGCGTTGAGCAGCAGGTTGAACCGGGTGAAGCCCAGCGCCCGGTCCGAGACGTCGGTGGCGGTCACGTGCCCGGTGTGCGCGAGCAGGTGGAACGTCTGGATGCCGCATCCGGTGCCCAGGTCCAGCGCCCGGTCCACCCGGCGGCGGTCGGTCGTCTGGGCCAGCGTCAGGGAGGCCTGCCCGATGCCCAGCACGTGGTCGCGGCGCAGCACGCCGGGGCGCTGGGACTCGCCCAGGTCGCTCGCCACGTACAGCTCCGTCCCGTCGTCGGAGGCGTGGGGTCGCAGGTCCACGGTGGAGCGCAGCCCGCCCGCCGTCTCCTCGGCGAGGCCCAGGCCCACGAGCTGCTCCGGGCGCACCGGGGCGGGCTCGAGCACCTCCAGGGGGACGGTGCGGCCGAGCAGGAACAGGGTGACGACCCCGGCGAGATCCCGGTCCGGGTGCCCGGGTGTGCGCAGCGCCGGCTCGAGCAGCCGCAGGGCGGGCACCGCCTGGTCCCGCGCGAGCGCGTCCATGGCGGCCGCCCCCAGCAGCTCGGCCACGCGGTCGTGGGTGAAGCCCGTCCGGCGCAGGGCGTCGTGCAGCGCGGCCGGCGCCCGCGGGTCGTCGGAGACGGGGGTCCCGGGAACCCGGGAGAAGGCCGGTGCCGCGGAGGGGCCGGGGGCGTCCGGGCTCATGCGGCACTCGTCGGCACGGGCACGGACACGGGCACGGGTGCCGGGGCGGGCCCGGAGGCGACCGGGGGGCCGTCGCCGGCCGCGGGTGCCGGGGCGGACCCGCACCCCGCGGGGCAGATGAGCTGCGGGTACTGCTCGTGGCAGGCCGGGCACGCGAGCACGAGGGCGCGGCAGGCGACGTCGGCGCAGTTGACGAAGCGGTTGGCCGGGCCGGCGCACCGGTCGCAGCGCCCGATGGTGACCGCGGCCGGGGTGAACCGCACATGCATGCGCCGGTCGAAGACGTACAGGGAGCCCTCCCACAGCCCTCGGTCCCCGCGCTGACGGCCGTACTCGGCGATGCCGCCGTCGAGCTGGTAGACCTCCTGGAAGCCGCGGTTGCGCATCAGCGCGGAGAGCACCTCGCAGCGGATCCCGCCGGTGCAGTAGGTGACCACGGGCCGGGTCTTGAGGTGGTCGTACTTCCCGGAGTCCAGCTCGGCCACGAAGTCGCGGCTGTGCTCCACGTCCGGGACCACGGCCCCGCGGAAGCGCCCGATCCGGGCCTCGTGGGCGTTGCGGCCGTCGAAGAACACGACGTCCTCGCCGCGGCGGGCCACGAGCTCGTCCACCGCGGCGGGGGCCAGCCGGGTGCCGCCGCCGACGACGCCGTGCTCGTCGACCTCGAGCTCCCCGGGCGCGCCGAAGGACACGAGCTCGTCCCGGACCTTGACCGACAGCCGCGGGAAGTCCTCCGCCGAGCCGTCCGACCACTTGAACACCGTGTCCCGGAGACCGGGATGGGACCGGGTGCTCCGGGCGTACTGCTTCAGCGCCCGGACCTCACCGCCCACGGTGGCGTTGAGCCCGTGCGGGGAGACGATGATCCGCCCGCGCAGGCCCAGGCCCTCGCACAGGGCGCGCTGCCAGAGCATCACGGCCGTGGGGTCTGGGAGCGGGGTGAAGACGTAGTGCAGGAGGATCCGGTGCTGTGCCACGGGTCCAGGCTACAAGCGCGGCGGGGCGTCCGGCGCCGTCCGGGACGGACCCCGGGGTGCGGGGCGCCGGGTCAGTGGCCCAGGTGGAACACGCGACCGGTGATCTTCGTGGGGACCACCTCGACGTACTCGGGCTTGGGGGTCCCGACCCACGGCCGCAGCGGCAGCTCGTCCACCCGGGCGGTCTCCTCCGCGTCGGTGAGCCGGCGGGCCGTGCCGCGCACGAGCACGGACCACGCCTCCCCGCCCTGCGCGTGGTCGACGTGCACGGCGACGTGCTCGTTGAGCACCAGGTGCAGCAGCTTGGTGCCCTCGGCGGTGCGGAAGTAGATCTTCTCGTCGTCGGCCACGAGGTTGATGGGGGTGATCTCGATCTCGTCGCCGTCCATGGTGGCGATCCGGCCGAAGCGCGAGCTGTAGAGGTGCTCCCAGCACTGCTCCGGGGACAGCACCGTGACCGGGGACCGGTGTGCCCGGGCCTCCTTGTCGGGGTTGCGCCCGGAGATGTTCATGGGGTTGCTCATGCGGTCATTCTGGCACGCGGCCTCCGCCGGGGTGACGCGTGTCATGGTCGCGACCGGTGGCACCGGGCGGATCTTCTCACCGCACCCGGCCGGCGCCCTCGCCCGGTACGACGGCGAAGACCTGCGGCGCCCGCCGGCCCTGCTCCGCGAAGGCCTGCGCGACGGCGTCCCGGACCTGCTCCGTCCGCGCCGCGGGCACGAGGGCGATCGCGGAGCCGCCGAAGCCGCCGCCGGTCATCCGCGCGCCGACCGCCCCGGCGGCCAGGGCGGTGTCCACGGCGAGGTCGAGCTCGGGGCACGAGACCTCGTAGTCGTCCCGCAACGAGGCGTGGGAGGCGACCAGCAGCGCCCCGATGCCGGCGAGGTCCCCGGCCCGCAGCCGTTCCACGGTTCCCAGGACCCGTCGGTTCTCGCTGAGCACGTGCCGGACCCGGCGGGCGGTCTCCGGGTCCAGCCCGGTCAGGTCGGCCCCGGCCGGGACGTCGCGCAGCGAGGCCGCCCCGAGGGCGGTGGCCCCGTGCTCGCAGGAGGCGCGCCGGGCCCCGTAGCCGCCGTCGGCGTGGGAGTGGGCGACTCCCGTATCGATCACCAGCACCGCCAGCCCGTGCTCGGCCACCGGCAACGGCACGAGCTGGGCCTCCTGGGTGCGGCAGTCCAGGAACAGCGCGGCCCCGGCGCGGCCCATCAGCGAGGCGGACTGGTCCATGATCCCGGTGGGCGCCCCGACGAACTCGTTCTCCGCCCGCTGGGTCAGCCGGGCCATGGCCGGCCGGTCCAGACCGAGGTCCAGCAGGTCGTTCAGGGCCACGATCGTGGCGACCTCCACGGCGTGCGAGGAGGACAGCCCCGCCCCGACGGGGACGGTCGAGTCCAGCAGCAGCTCGAAGCCCGGGACGTCCACGCCGTCCGGGCCCGCGAGGACGTGCACCACACCGGCCGGATAGGCGCTCCACCCCGCGGCCGTCCCCGGGGCGAGGTCGGCGATCCGGAACCGGGCCCGGGACAGCCCCTCCCCGTCGGGGGCCCAGGTGGAGGCCAGGTCGACGACGTCGTGCCCGGCCTGCCCCTGTCCGGTCCGCCGCCCCGGCCCGGCGTCCCGGCGCAGCCGGACCGCGACCATCGCCGAGCGGTCGATGGCGAAGGGCAGCACGAAGCCGTCGTTGTAGTCGGTGTGCTCCCCGATGAGGTTCACCCGCCCCGGGGCCCGCCACACCCCGTCCGGGTCGTGCCCGTAGACCTCGGCGAACCGGCGGGAGAGTGCCTCGGCGCGGGCGGCGTCGTCCTGCCCCGGCCGCCGAGCTGATTTCTGAGCGGGCTGCTGGTGGGTGTGCGGTCCGGTCATCGTGCGGCCTCCCTCAGGCGTGCGGCGGTCTGCTCGGCGGTGACGTCGTTGATGAACGCTCCCATGGCGGCCTCGGAGCCGGCCAGGAACTTCAGCTTGTCCGCCGCCCGCCGGGGGCTGGTCAGCTGCAGGTGCAGCCAGCCGGCCTCGCGGTCGGCGGTCGTGATCGGGGTCTGGTGCCAGGCGGCGATGTAGGGGGTCGGCGTGGCGTAGAGCCGGTCCACGCGCTGGACCAGGTCCTGGTACACCGCCGCCAGCTCGTCCCGCTCGGCCCCGGTCAGCGCCGCCAGGTCCGGGACCTGCCGGTGCGGGAGCAAGTGGACCTCGAGCGGCCAGCGCGCGGCGTAGGGCACGTAGGCCGAGAAGTGCTCGCCCGCGATCACCATCCGGTCCCCCGAGGCGGTCTCGTCGGCCAGGACCTCGCCCATCAGGGCCCGCCCCGTGCGCTCGAGGTGCGCCCGGGAGCGGGCCGCCAGCCGGGCGGCGTGCGGAGCCGGGTAGGGATAGGCGTAGATCTGCCCGTGCGGGTGGTGCAGGGTCACCCCGATCTGCTCGCCCCGGTTCTCGAAGGGGAACACGTGCCGGATGCCCTGCATCCCCGTCAGCGCCTCGGTGCGCTGGGCCCAGGCCTCCACCACGGTACGCGCCCGCTCCGGGGCCAGGGACGCGAAGGAGCCCCGGTGCTCCGGGGTGAACACCACCACCTCGCACCGGCCCACTGCCGGGGACGGAGTCCCCCACAGGGCCCGCTCCCCCGTCCGCTGCGGGTCGGGCAGCTCGGCCAGCCCCGGGCCCAGGGAGGGGAAGCGGTTCTCGAAGACGACGACGTCGAAGTCCTCGACCGGGATCTCGGACTCCCGCCCGCCCGCGGACGGGCACAGCGGGCACTGGTCGGCCGGGGGCAGGTAGGTGCGCGCCTGCCGGTGGGCGGCCACCGCCACCCACTCCCCCGTCAACCGGTCGAAGCGGACCTCACCGCCGCCGGACCGGGCGTCCAGGGGCCTGCGGTCCACGACCTGCTCCACCGGTGCGGTGCCGCGGTCGCTGAAGAACACGGCCTCCCGCCCGTCGGCGAGGTGGTGGGTCCGGTGCGCGAAGCTTTCGGCGTGTTCGGTGGGCAGCGGCAGTGTCATCGGACGGGCTCCAGTCGCAGGTCGGGGACGGATCGGCTCAAGGCTGTGCGGCCCGCGGCGTCGAGGCCGTCGTCGGTCACGACGGTGTCCACCTCGTCGAGACCGGCGATGCGGTGGAGACCGGTCAGGCCCCACTTGGTGGAGTCGGCCAGCGCCACGCTGCGGTCGCAGCGTGCCAGGAAGAGACGGTTGACCTCGGCCTCCATCATGTTCGGCGTGGTCAGCCCGTCGCGGTCGCTGACCCCGTGCACGCCCAGGAAGCACAGGTCCACGTGCAGGGTGCGCAGGGCCGCGGTGGCCAGCGGGCCCACCAGGGCGTCCGAGGGCGTGCGGACGCCGCCGGTGAGGACGACGGTCTGACCCGGGGCCGGCGCGTCCTGGAGCACGTCGGCGATGCGCGGGGAGTTCGTCACCACCGTGATGTCCGGGACGTGGCGCAGGGTCCGCGCCAGGGCGAAGGTGGTGGTCCCGGAGTTCAGCGCGACCGACATCCCCGGGGCCACCATGGCCTGGGCGGCGGCGGCGATGGCCGCCTTCTCCGGCAGCTGCAGCTCCGACTTGCGCGTGAAGCCCGGCTCGGCCGCGGAGGACCCCGCGGGCAGCTTCGCGCCGCCGTGCACCTTCTGCAGCTCCCCGTCCCGCGCCAGCCGGTCCAGGTCCCGGCGCACGGTCATGTCGGACACGCCCAGCTCCTCGGCCAGGTCGGCCACCCGCACGGCGCCGGCCGCCCGGACACGGTCGAGGATCTCCCGCCGTCGGCGGTCGGGGAGCATGTCGGACATCGGTCCTCCTGAGGGTCGAGCGGCCGGTGCGGGACGGTGCACCGGGGTGGCGCGGGCCCGCGACGCCCGTGTGATGTTCATTCGAACATACTTGGTGTGACATCGTGTTGTCCCTCGCTCGGGGCCGCGGTGTCGCGGAGCACGCCGTTCGAGCAGACTGGTCGGGTATCGAGACCGGTCGCGCCGGAGCGACGACACCACCACCCGGGGTGCCGTCGCCGGTCGCGGACCGGCCGTCCGCGGCGTCACCCGAGGAGCAGCCGAATGAGCACCGTCCCACAGCATCAGGACATCACCGCCCAGCGGCCCGGCACCGGCAGCGGCACCGGGGACGCGCCCGCGTGGTGGACCGACGCGGTCGTCTACCAGATCTATCCCCGCTCCTTCGCCGACTCCGACGGCGACGGGATCGGCGACCTCGGCGGCGTCCTCGCCCACCTGGACCACCTCCAGGACCTGGGTGTGGACGTCATCTGGCTCTCCCCGATCTACCGCTCCCCGCAGGACGACAACGGCTACGACATCAGCGACTACCAGGACATCGACCCCACCTTCGGGACCCTCGAGCAGTTCGACGAGCTGCTCGCCGCCGTGCACGCCCGCGGCATGAAGCTGGTGATGGACCTGGTGGTCAACCACACCTCCGACGAGCACCCCTGGTTCGTGGAGTCCCGCTCCTCCCCCGACTCCCCGAAGCGGGACTGGTACTGGTGGCGCAAGCCCCGCCGCGGCATGGAGGCCGGCGCGCCCGGGGCGGAGCCGACGAACTGGCAGAGCTTCTTCTCGGGGTCGACCTGGGAGCTGGACGAGGCCTCGGGCGAGTACTACCTGCACCTGTTCTCGACCAAGCAGCCCGACCTCAACTGGGAGAACCCCCAGGTGCGGGCGGCCGTGTACGCCATGATGGGCTGGTGGCTGGACCGCGGCGTGGACGGCTTCCGGATGGACGTGATCAACATGATCAGCAAGGACGCCGGACCCGACGGGCACCTGCACGACGGACCGCCCGTGGACGGGACGCCCTGGGGCGACGGGTCGGCGTCCTATCTCTGCGGTCCCCGGATCCACGAGTTCCTCCAGGAGATGCACCGGGAGGTCTTCGCCCACCGGGACGCCGAGCTCATCACGGTGGGCGAGATGCCCGGGGTCACCGTGGAGCAGGCCCAGCTGTTCACCGATCCGGCCCGGGCCGAGGTGGACATGGTCTTCCAGTTCGAGCATGTGGGCCTCGACCACGGTCCCGGGGGCAAGTTCGACCCGAGGCCCTTGCGCCTGACCGATCTGAAGGCCTCCTTGGGCCGCTGGCAGGAGGGCCTGGAGGAGGTGGGGTGGAACTCCCTGTACTGGAACAACCACGACCAGCCCCGGGTGGTCTCCCGCTTCGGCAACGACTCGCCGGAGCACCGGGTGGCCTCCGCCACCTGCCTGGCCACCCTGCTGCACCTGCACCGCGGCACCCCCTACGTCTACCAGGGCGAGGAACTGGGCATGACCAACGCCCCGTTCGAGACGATCGAGGACTTCCGCGACATCGAGTCCCTCAACCACTACCGCCACGCCGTGGCCGCCGGCGCGGACCCGGAGACCGTGCTGGCCGGGCTGCGCTGGTCGGGCCGGGACAACGCCCGCACCCCGGTCCAGTGGAGCCCCGGGGAGAACGCCGGGTTCACCACCGGCACCCCGTGGATCGCGGTCAACCCCAACCACGAGGTGGTCAACGCCGAGGCCGCCCGGGCCGAGCCGCACTCGGTGTTCCACCACTACCGGCGCCTCGTCGAGCTGCGGCACACCGAGCCCGTCGTGGCCCTGGGTGACTTCACCATGCTGGTCCCCCACCACGAGCAGATCTACGTCTTCACCCGCCGGCTCGAGGACGTGGAACTGCTCGTGCTCGCCAACGTCTCGGGCGAGCAGGTCCGGGCCGAGCTGCCCGACGGCTGGGCCGGCACGGAGGTGCTGATCGGCAACCGCGCCGACGCAGTCGCCCCCGGAGAGGAGGGGCTGCTGCGCCCCTGGGAGGCGCGCGTGCACCGGCGGACCTGCTCGGGGGCGGCGCAGGGCTGAGGCACGACGCCGGGGCACGGGGTGGAGGCGCCGGGCCCGGCGCGCGCTGCCGCCCCGGTGGCTCCCGCCGAGGCTCCGCCGGTGGGGCCGACGGGGCGGCGGTGGCACAATGAACCGGTGCCGTCCTCCGACCACGACTCCCTGGTTCCCCTGCTCGGCCGCGGCGACGCGCCGGAGCAGGTGCGGCACGTCCGGGAGATCCCCGACCGGGACGCCGTGACGGCGCCGTGGCCCGAGCACCTCCACCCGGACGTGGTCGCCGCCTACGAACGGCTCGGCGTGCACGCGCCGTACCTGCACCAGGTCCAGGCGGTGCTGGCCCCCCGGCACGTGGTGGTCGCCACGGGGACCGCGTCGGGGAAGTCCCTGGCCTACCAGGCGCCCGTGGCCGATGCCGTGCACCGAGGCCGGCTCGCGGCGCTGGCGAACCCGGGCATGGTCCACCACCCGGACGAGGCCACGGCCCTCTATCTCTCCCCCACCAAGGCCCTGGCCGCCGACCAGCTCAAGGGCCTGGACGCGCTCGGCCTGCCGACCCTGCGCGCCGCCACCTACGACGGCGACACCGACCCCGCGGAGCGCCGGTGGGTCCGGGATCACGCCGACGTGGTGCTGTGCAACCCGGACATGCTGCACTACGGGGTGCTGCCCAACCACGCGCGCTGGTCCCGGTTCTTCCGCCGCCTGAAGTACGTCGTGGTGGACGAGGCCCACTCCTACCGGGGCGTCTTCGGCTCGCACGTGGCCAACCTCATGCGGCGGCTGCGCCGGATCTGCCGCGTCTACGGCGCGGACCCCGTCTTCATCGGGGCGTCCGCGACGTCCTTCGAGCCGCACGCCTCCTTCGCCCGCCTCGTGGGCGTCCCCGAGGCCGAGGTGACGCCGGTGACCACGGACTTCTCCCCACACGGGCCGGTCACCGTGGTGCTCTGGGAACCGGAGCAGACGGACGGCGGCGGCGAGAACGACGCCCCGGTGCGGCGCACCGCCCTGGCCGAGACCGCCGACATGCTCACGGACCTGGTGCTCCGCCAGGTCCGCACCATCGCGTTCATCAAGTCCCGCCGCGGCGCGGAGACGATCGCCCAGATCGCCCACCGCCAGCTGGAGGAGGTCGACCCCGCGCTGGCCCACCGGGTGGCGGCCTACCGCTCCGGGTTCCTCCCCGAGGAGCGCCGGGAGCTCGAGGAGGCGCTGCGGGACGGGCGGCTGCTCGGGATCGCCAGCACGTCCGCGCTCGAGCTCGGCATCGACGTGGCCGGGCTGGACGCCGTGGTCGTGGCGGGGTGGCCCGGCACCCGGGCGTCCTTCTTCCAGCAGATCGGCCGGGCGGGCCGGGCCGGGCAGGAGGCCCTGGCGACCTTCGTGGCCGGCGACGACCCCCTCGACACGTACCTCGTGAACCACCCGGAGGCGATCTTCGACGTGGACGTCGAGGCCACGGTCTTCGACCCCTCGAACCCCTACGTGCTCGCCCCGCACCTGTGCGCGGCCGCGGCCGAGCACCCGCTGCGCGCGGAGGAGATCGACAGCTTCGGGCCCACCGCGGCGGAGGTGCTCGGTTCGCTCGTGACGAGCGGTCACCTGCGCCGCCGGCCGACCGGCTGGTTCTGGACGCACCCCCAGTCCGCGGCGGGCATGGTGTCGCTGCGCTCGGACGGCGGCGGGCCGATCCGGATCATCGAGACCGACACCGGCGCGGTGCTCGGCACGATGGACTCCCCCCAGTCCCACTACCAGGCCCACCCGGGGGCCGTGTACGTGCACCAGGGCCGGACCTACATCGTGGACGAGCTCGACGAGGCGGGCTCGGTCGCCGCCGTGACGCGGGCGCACCCCGACTTCTACACCACCGCGCGGGACATCACGCAGGTGAGCGTGGTCACCGAGGAGCGCTCGGAGCGCTGGGGACCCGTGACCGTCCACTTCGGCCAGGTCCAGGTCACCACGAAGGTGGTCTCGTTCCAGCGCAAGGCCGTGGTCTCCAACGAGGTGCTGGGCGAGGAGCCCCTGGACCTCGAGGCCCGGGACCTGTTCACGAAGTCCGTGTGGTTCACCGTCCCGGGCGCCGTGCTGACCGGCGCGGGGATCGAGGAGCCCGACGTCCCCGGCGCGCTGCACGCGGCCGAGCACGCGGCGATCGGCCTGCTCCCGCTCGTGGCCTCGTGCGACCGCTGGGACGTGGGCGGGCTCTCGACCGCGCTGCACGCCGACACGGAGCTGCCCACGGTCTTCGTCTACGACGGCCACCCCGGCGGCGCGGGGTTCGCGGAGCGCGGCTACGACACGGCGGTCGCGTGGCTGCGCGCCACCCGGGAGGCGATCTCCTCGTGCGAGTGCGAGCACGGGTGCCCGTCCTGCGTGCAGTCGCCCAAGTGCGGCAACCGCAACAACCCGCTGGACAAGGCCGGCGCGGTGCGGCTGATCGACGCGGTGCTGCAGGACGCCCCCCGCGCCTGACTCCTCACGGGGCACCGGCGGCCTCCGGCGGCCCGGCCCGGGACACGCCGCGGGCCGACCCGAAGCGCGCCAGCGGCCCGCCGAGGGCCACGGCGGTGCGCACGTCGACGACGACGCGCTCCGGTTCCACGAGCGCGCACCGCTCCAGTCGCGCCCCGTTCTCCCGGGCCACGCGCTCGGCGGTGCCGCACGGGTCGCCGGCCACGAGACCCCGGGCGGTGTCGGCGGCGGCGAGCGCCGCGAGGTCGGCGGCCTTGCCTGCTCGGTGGGTCGCGATCCCCGCCTGGGCGAGCATGAGCACGGTCACCAGCAGCACCCCCAGCACCAGGGTGAGCGTCAGCGCGTGCACGGTGCCGCTTCCCCGGTCACCGTCGCCGTGCGCGGGTCGGCCGAGCCGGCCCAGGTCACCCCGCACCGCGGGCTCAGCCACCGTTCCCACCGGCCGCGCCGGCCCCCTCCGTCTCGGCGGAGGCGTCCGCACGCAGTTCCCAGCCGCCCCAGGTCCCGAGGATGCCGGGGGCAGGGCCGGTGACGGTGACGGTGACCGTGGCCGTCCCGGCGTCCCCGCCCAGACGCACGGCCGCGTCCTCCCCGGCCACGTGCAGCGCCGTGGAGCGGATCACGGCGGCGCTCTCGCCGCGGGCGGCGGCGCGGGCCGAGGCCCGCGCCGCCTCCTCGTAGCGGATCAAGGTCATCCCCGCCGCGGCGGACGCGAGGAGCACGGCCAGGAGCAGCACGAGGGCGGGCAGGAGCACGGCCGTCTCGGCCGTGACGGCGCCGCGATCCCGTGCTGCAGGCCGGGGCCCGGAGCGGGACCGTGAGCCGGGCGGGGCCCAGGCACGGCTACGGGGGCAGGAACCGGGACGGCAAGGGGAATGACGGGGACGGGAACGAGGACGAGAACGGGGGCGGTCGGCAGGCATGGCGACTCCTCACGGGGCATGGTGCGTGGCCGCCCGGGCCGGCGGTCGCGTGGGACGGGAGGACCCGCCCGCGGGATCCGCAGCGCCGGAGCAGGCACCACGGACCCCGCGGGGGACGCTCAGACGCCGAGCGCCTTCTCGATGATCGCGGTCAGGAGCTCGCGCACCTGGCCGGAGGACAGCACTGCGGCCATGACGCCGCCGAAGGCTGCGGCGGCGAGCACGACCATGGCGTACTCCACGGTGGTCGCGCCGAGGTCCGCGTCCCCGACCCGGGCGGGCGGACGGGGCCGGGCCCCGGTGGCCCCGCGGGCGGACGGCGTGCTGCGGCGGCCCCGGACGACGCCCGGATCGAGCCCCGGGAGGCTGCGGCGCTTCCGGACGGGGCGGAACGGGGTGATCTGGTGCTGGGACATGACGGTCCTTTCGGTGCAGAACGAACAGATGCGGGACGAACAGGTGCAGGACAGCCCGTACCGGGCGAGCGGTCGGGGCGGACCGTGCCGGGCGAGCAGTCACACGACGGCCGGTACCCGACGAGCGGTCCGGACGAACAGCGCCGGACGAACGGTCCGGGCGAACCGTGACGGGCGAGCAGCACGGGCCGCCGGAGGAGGACGGACGCCGCAGTGGCACCGGACCGGTCCCCGGCGGCACCCGGGCACGGACGGGGATTCCGTGCGGGACGGGTGCGGACCCACGGCCGGAGGTCCGCGGCTCCGGGCTCGGCGGGTCATCCGAACACCTCGGGGACGAGTCCCATCACGACCGGCAGCACGCCCCAGCAGACGAAGGCGGGCAGGGAGCACAGGCCCAGGGGCAGCACGAGCTGGACGGACAGCGACTCCGCGGCGCGCTCGGCCCGCCGGTAGGCCGCCCGCCGCACCTGCGCCGCCTGCGCGCGCAGGCTCCGGGCCGACGGCGCCCCGGACGTCGCGGTGAACGTGAGCGCCTCGCGGTAGTCGACCAGGTGCGTGGGCAGCTTTCCCGCCGAGGCCCACGCCGTGTGCCACGGCAGCCCGAGGCGCAACCGGGAGCCCACCCCCTCCAGGGCGGCGCCGGTGGGGTCCTTCCTGCTCCCGCCCAGCACCGCCACGGCCTCCCCCAGCGGCAGGCCGGCGTCCAGCATGGCGGCGGTGAGCTCCACGAGGACGCCCGCGGAGACCTGCGGCCCGGACGGGCGCCGGGCCGCGGCCGGCCGGGGCGTTCCCGGCAGCCGGGCCCGGGACGGGAACACGGCCAGCGCCACGGCGGCCAGCAGGAGCAGCCCGGCGACGGGCGCGGCGAGGGCGTTCATCGTGCCCCCACCGCCTCGGCGCGGACGATCAGCGTGCGCGTCCACACCCGCCCGAGCAGCGCGAGCACCGCGCCGGCCACGAGGCAGGCCAGTCCCCACGGCGTGGTGAGCAGCGTGCGCAGCGGGTCGACGCCCATGAGCATGCCCAGACCGATCCCCAGCACCGGGAGCCAGGTCAGGATCCGCACGGTGGAGCGGGGACCGGCCAGGGCGGTGCCGCGTGCCGCCTCGGCGTCGAGCTCCGCCTCGAGGGCGTCGGCGAGACCGCCGAGCAGGGCGGCCAGGGGCGCGCCGGTGCGCTCGGAGACCGCCCAGCACAGGGAGAGCTCGGCCGTGGTGGCCACGGCCCGCCGCTCCAGCGGACGGTGGCCGAGCTGCGGTGCCGGCACTCCCGCCAGGGCGGTCGACACGCTCAGCCCCAGCCGGGCGGCGGCCGCCACGGAGGTGCACAGCAGCTCGATGTGCCGGCCGGTTCCCGTGCGGGGGCGGCGGTGTCCGCCGGGACCCGCGCCCTCGAAGGCGGCCGCCGGGGACCGGCCCGCCTGCAGCAGCGCCGCGAGCCGGCGCAGCAGCGCGGTCCACTCGGCGGACTCCGCCTCGGCGTCCCGGGTGAACCGGGTCCACCACGGGACCGCGGGGACCGCGCCGGCGCCCGCCCGCGCGACCGAGCGCACGCGGTGGACCGGACCGGCGAGCAGCACCGCGGCGCTCCCGCCGAGGCACAGGCAGAGGGCCAGGACCGTGCTCACGGCCGGCGCTCCGCGAGGTCGGGGCCGGGGCCGCTCGATCGGTCGAGCAGCGCGCACAGCCCGTCCCAGCCGGGACCGCGACGCACCCCGTCGTGGGACCGGACCGCCGCGGGCACCGTGACGAGCGCGCCGGCGCGGTCCTCGAGCAGGGACACGGCACGGAGCTCTCGCCGCGCGCCCGAGCGCGCCACGTGGACGACCAGGTCCAGGGCGCTCGCGGCCTGCAGGGTCACGGCCTCCCGGCTCATCCCGGCCAGGGCGCCGAGGGCCGAGAGCCGGGCGGGGACCGCCTCGGCGGAGTTGGCGTGCACGGTGCCCGCCCCGGCGTGACCGGTGTTGAGTGCCGTGAACAGCTCGCGCACCTCGGCGCCGCGGCACTCGCCCACCACGAGCCGGTCGGGCCGCATCCGCAGGGCCTGCCGGACGAGCTCGGCCAGGTCGATGCCGCCCGCGCCCTCGGTGTTGGGATGCCGCGCCTGGAGGCCGACCACGTGGGGGTGCTCGGGCCGGAGCTCGGCGGCGTCCTCGATGAGCACGATCCGCTCGTGCTCCGGGGAGCAGGAGAGCAGGGCGTTGAGGACCGTCGTCTTCCCCGCGCCGGTGGCACCGCTGACCAGGAAGCTGGCGCCGGAGCGCACGGCGGCCACGAGCAGCTCGGCGGTGCCGGGGAGCACGGTGCCGGCGGCCACGAGGTCCTGCAGGGTCAGGGTCCTCGTGCTGCGGAAGCGCACGGACAGCAGGGTCCCGCCCGTGGACACGGGCGGGAGCACGGCGTGCACCCGGTAGCCGGCGGCCGTCTGCACGTCCACGCAGGGGTGGGCGGCGTCGAGGCGGCGCCCGGCGGCGGTGACGAGGCGCACGGCGAGGGCGCGCACCTCGGCGTCGGAGCCGAAGGGGGACGGGACGCGGCGCACCCCGGACTCGGTCTCGAGCCAGACCTGGTCGGGTCCGTTGACGTAGACGTCGGTGAGCCCCCGGTGCGGCAGCAGCGGCTCGAGGGGACCGAGCCCGGTCAGCTCGGCGCGGACGGCCTGCACCGCGCGCAGGGTGCCGGCGGCCCCGAGCACCCGGCCGCTCGCGTGCACGGCCTCGGCGATGTCGCTGTCGGTGACCGGCCCGGGGGCGGAGAGCAGCCGGTCCCGCACGTCGTCCAGGAGCCCGGCCGGCAGGGCGATCGGTCGCTCCGGGAGCACGGCGCTCACGGCGCCGCCCCCACGGCCTCGAGCAGGCCTGCCACGTCCCGGGCGAGCCTGCGGGAGCGGCCCGCCTCGAGCAGGCGGCCCGTCTCGGCGGCGTCCGGCACCGCGCCGTGGAAGCGCACGGAGCCGGCGACGGGCAGGCCGGTCGTCGCGGCGGCGAGCGCGTCGTCGACGTCGGCCACGTTGAGCCCGGCCGGCACCAGGCGGGCCACGGCTCCCGCGAGGAGCTCCGCGGCCCACCGGGCGGCCAGCACGCCCCGCACCGTCCGGGGCGTGAGCACGAGGACGTCGTCGCACAGGGCCGCGGTGTCCGCCGTGCCCGGCCCCGCCCGGCCCAGGTCCACGACGACGAGGTCCGCGGCCCGCCGCAGCGCCTCGAGCACGGCGGCGTACGGGGCGGCGGCTCCGTCCGGCCGGGAGCGGTCCCAGGAGAGCCAGCGCAGCTGTCCGGTCCGGGCCATGGCCGGCCACAGCTGCTCCGCGGGCACCGTCCCGGCGATCCGGAGCAGGTCCGGCCAGCGCAGACCGTCCTGGTCCTCGAGGCCCAGCAGGACGTCGATGCCACAGCCGGCGCGGTCCGCGTCCACCAGGACGGCCAGGCGCTCCGCGTGCGCGGCCCGGTCGGCGAGCCAGCACGCCAGCGTGGAGGTGCCGGCCCCGCCCACGGCGCCGAGCACCCCCAGCACCCGTCCCGTGCCGCTTGGGCCCGCGGGGCCGCCGGTCCGGGCGGTCAGCAGGTCGGCGAGCCATCCGGCGGCGTCCGGCAGCACGGCCACCGCGCAGCCGCCGAGGTCCGCCGCCCGGTCCCAGATCCCGGGGTCCTCGGACCGGCCCACGAGCACGGTGCCCGGCCGGACCCGGCCCCGCACGGCGTGGCGCACGTCCACGAGGTCGGTGTCCGCGGCCGTCCCCGGCGCGCCACCGCTCGCCGTCGCGCCGGGCGGGTCGGCCAGCAGGTCGACGCCGGCGGCGGCGCAGACGCGCTCGACCGTGGCGCGCAGCCCGGGGTCGTCGCTGACGAGGCGCACGGTGCGCGCGCGGGCCGCGGTGGCGGGGGGCGGCGGAGCGGGGAGATGGGCGGCGGTGCTCATGGCCCCACTGTCGGTGCGGCCGGAGCCGGCCCGTCCCGACAGCGGCTCCGGTGTGGACGGGGAACCGGGTTCCGGCGACCCCGGGGGCGTGTGCAGTCCGGGCACCGGCATAGCATGACGGACCCGTGCAGGACAATGGCCGGATGCACATCGTGGTGGGACCAGCGCAGGACGGCCGGGGCGGGCACCGGGTCCAGGACCTGACGGGCTCCGGGGCCCCGGACGGGCCCGCGGTCGACGTGCCCGCCGGCGAGCTCGCCGCGTTCGTGGCCGACCGCGAGGAGGCCGCCCGGCGGGCCGGGTCCACGCCGCCGCGCTGGACCTGGGAGCGCACGGGGTCGGTCTACCCGCAGCTGCTGGCCGCCGGCGTCCGGGTGGAGCGCTGCCACGACCTGCGGCTGTGCCAGGCGATCCTCGCCACGGCCGCCACCGCCCACGGGTCCGGCACCGAGGGCCCGCTGCCCTACGAGCCGGCGCTGGCGCCGCTGCCCGCCGACGAGGCACCCGGGCTGCTCCCCCCGCCCTCCCCCGCCGAGGACCAGTCGAGCCTGTTCGACCTCCCCCGCGCCGCGGGCCCGGACGCGGCCGTGCTGGTCGCCGAGCTGCGGGCGCAGCTCGCCGCGGTGGCGGGCGCCGTGGATCCCCGCCGGCTGACCCTGCTCCTGGCGGCGGAGTCCCAGGGCGCCCTGATCGCCGCGGAGATGCAGCACGCCGGGGTGCCCTGGCGGGAGGACGTCCACCGGGCACTGCTGGAGGACGCGCTGGGCCCCGAGCCGGCTCCCGGGGAGCGGCCCCCGCGGATGGAGGCGACCGTGGCCCGGCTGCGGGAGACGCTGCACGCCCCGGGGCTGAACCCGGACTCCCCGCAGGAGCTGCTCAAGGCGATGCGGGCGGCGGGGATCGACGTGACGAGCACGCGACAGTGGGAGCTCGTCGAGTGGGCCCGGGCCGTGCCGGGCCTGGCCGCCCGGCGCCAGGCGCTGATCGAGCCGGTCCTGGAGCACAAGAAGCAGGCGCGGCTGCTCAGCGCCAACGGGTGGCACTGGCTGGCCACATGGGTGCGGGACGGCCGCTTCCGCCCGGAGTACGTGGTGGGCGGGGTGGTCACCGGCCGCTGGTCCGCCCGCGGCGGGGGTGCCCTGCAGATCCCGCACGTGGTGCGGGACGCCGTGCGGGCGGACCCGGGGCGCGTGCTCGTGGTGGCCGACGCGGCCCAGCTCGAGCCGCGCGTCCTGGCGGCGCTGGCCCACGACGACGCCCTGGCCGCCGCGTCCCGGGGTCGTGACCTCTACCAGGCCATCGCGGACCTCGGCGAGGAGCGGGGCTCGGAGCTGACCGAGCGCCCGCAGGCGAAGGTGGCCATGCTGGGCGCGATGTACGGGGCGACCACGGGCCAGTCGGGCCGGCTCATGCCGCACCTCGCCCGGATGTTCCCCCGCGCCGTGGACTACGTGGAGCGGGCCGCCCGGGTGGGCGAGACGGGCGGGCAGGTGCGCACGCACCTGGGCCGGTGGTCCCCCCGGCCGGGCCCGGCGTGGGACGCCGCGCAGCGGGACACGGCCACCGAGGAGGCCGAGCGGCGCGCCGGGGCGATGGCCCGCGGCCAGGGCCGGTTCACCCGCAACTTCGTGGTCCAGGGCACGGCCGCCGAGTGGGCCGTGTGCTGGATGGGCGCCATCCGCTCGGCGCTGGCGCGCGAGGGCGTGGACGCGGAGCTCGTGTTCTTCCTGCACGACGAGGTGGTGCTGCACTGCGCCCGGGAGGACGCCGAGCGGGCGGCCGAGCTGGTGGGCGAGTGCGCCGAGCGGGCCGCCCAGCTCGTGTTCGGGCGGATCCCGGTGGAGTTCCCCGTCAGCGTGGCCGTGGTGGAGTCCTACGCGGACGCCAAGTGACCGCCCCCGCGGCGGCCCGCCGCGAAGGAGCGTGAAGCGGGCCGGGGAACCGGCCCGGGGCGGGACTCAGCACAGGTCCTGGTACGGGGCTCCCGTCACGTGCCGGCGCCACTCGTCCTCGGTGATCCGGTCGCCGCGGGTGGCGCAGACCGCGGCGACCGCGTCGTCGGCCCGCACGAGCCAGCTGCGCACCACGCCGTCGTCGCCGGTGGCGATCAGCCGGTCCCCGACGAAGCGCACGTCGTTCATCCGGTCCCCGGAGGCGGACAGGGCCGCGTGGACCTCGAGGTCGGCGGCGCCGACCTTCCACATCCACACGAACTTGTCACCGGAGGCGCCCGCCAGGAGGGTGCCGTCGGCGGAGAACTGCAGCCCCTTGACCGAGGACAGGGCGTCGGAGGTCTCCCCCAGCGGGTGGGGGTCGGACGGGTCCGCGACGTCCCAGAGACGCACCCGACCGCCCTCGGTCCCCACCGCCAGGACGTCGGCCACCGGGGAGAACACGGCCGAGGTGACGACCGAGTCGAGGGTCAGCTCCGCGGTCCGCCGGGGCGCCGCGGGGTCGGAGACGTCCCACAGCTGCACGTGCTTGGCGTCGTCCGCCGCGGCGAGCACCGTGCCCGCGGCGTTGAACCGCACCGCCTCCGTCCCGCCCACCGGGACGGAGGCCACCCGCCGGACCTCTCCCCCCGCGTCCCGGCGCAGCAGGGCGATCTCGGAGCCGACCTCGGACCACGCCGCGATGGTGGAGGCGTCCGCCGTGACGTCGGCCCCCGTGACGCCGACGTCGAGGGCCGCCGCCCGCGCCGGCTCCTGCGGTCGCCCGTCCTCGAGGGGCCAGACCAGGAGGTCCCCGTCACGGGTGCCACCGGCCACGAACGAGGCGTCGGGCGCCACGGCGCCCGCGTACCAGAGGGTCTCCCCGGGCGGGGCCTGCGGGGACGGCAGCGGGACGGGCACCTCCCCGGTGAGGTCGAAGAGCGAGACGACGCCGTCGCCGATGCCCACCGCGCTGAGGACGGTGTCCGAGCGGTCGGTGGAGAGCTGGTACACCGGGTCCCCGCGGCGGTGGATCACCGGGCCCTCCAGGTCCCACGAGCGGGTGGTGCCGTCCTGGGAGGCCGTGATCAGCCGCTCCCCCACCCGCAGGGCCCCCGTCACCCGGGCGGGGGTGGGGAACACGTCGACGCGGGCGAGGTCGGGCAGCCGGTGCACGTAGGCGTTCTGGTCGAAGCTCGCGGCCACGACCTGCTGACCGTCCGGGGAGAAGCTGACGTCGCTGATCCAGCTGCCGAAGTCGCGGACGCTGCCGGCCTCCGTGAGCCGGTCCCCCTCCACGTCGTAGAGCTTCAGCTCCCGGGCGTTGAGCCCCACGGCCAGGCGGGCGCCGTCGTCGTCGAGGGCGAGGGAGCGGACGATCCGATCGGTCGCGACCGTCCCGAGGCGCTCGGCGCGCCGGCCGTCGGTGGCGTACCGGGTGATGCCGGCGGAGCTCCCACCGGCATAGACGGTCCCGTCGGCGGCCGCGGCGACGGCGAGGACGTCGGCGTCCTCGCCCAGCGGCAGCCGGGGCAGCGGCTCCGGGGCTGCCGGGTCCTCGAGGGACCAGCGCAGCACCTCGCCACTCCCGCCGGCGAGCAGCTGCCCTCCCCCGGGCGAGAACACCACCGCGTTGACCGCGGTGCCCGAGTCCACCTCGAGACCGGCGAGCCGCCGCGCGGGCCGGTCCGTGACGTCCCACAGGCTGAGGTGGCCCTTCCCCGCGGTGGCCGCGAGGACCCTGCCGTCCCGTTCGACGAGGTCGACGTCGGCCAGGCCCCGCTCGGTCCCGTCGACGACCACGACGTCCTCCCGGTCCTCGACCAGGCTCTCGAAGTCCCGCCACACGGACAGCCGGCCGTCCCCGGCGGCGCGCGCCACCACCGCTCCGTCTTCCAGCGCCGCAAGCCGGGACGCGCCGCCGGGGCCCAGCCACCGCTCGGGGGAGTTCACCGCGGTCGCGTCGATGAGCGCGGAGGTGCCCTCCCGGGTGGGCGCCATCCGGTACGCCGCGAGGCTCAGCTGCGCGGCGAGGTTCGGCGACTCGCCCCGGATCCGGGACGCCTCCAGCGCCGTCTGCCGGGAGAGCGCCTCGTCGCGGGCGGTCTCCGCGTCGGCCTTGAAGTGCTCCGCCCGGACGCCCAGCGCACCGGCCACCACGGCCGCGCACACCGCCAGGGCGAGCAGGACGAGGGCCACGTGGCCGCGCCGCTCGATCTCCCGGGCGCTGCGCTTCTGCCGCTCCAGGGCGTCCTCGTAGTGGCGCTCGCTCTCGGCCAGGTACTCGCGCTCGGCCGGGCTCAGCAGCGCCTGCTGGCGCGGGTCCCCGGTCCAGTCCCGGAAGGAGGCGAGCTGGCCCAGCGGGATCAGCGCGAGGGGGTCGCGGTCGTTGGCGAGCCACATCTGGGTGGCGCGCTGCAGCTGCTGGCGGACGTAGAGGTCGCGGCGGCTGTCCTCGATCCAGCGGCTGAGCCGGGACCAGTGGTCCAGCAGGGACTCGTGGCTGAGCTGGATCTCGTCCCGGTCGATGGTCAGCAGCCGGGCGCGGGCGAACGCCTCGACCACGTCCGCCCCGCCCTCCGGCAGCTCCTCCCGGAGCACCGGGGTGCGCACCACCGTGGCGGAGGTCCCGGTGCCGACCACGCGCACCAGCCGCAGGAACACCGCGCGGGCCACGTCCTGCTCGCGCGGGCCCAGCCGGGCGTGCACCTCCTCGGCCCGCCGCTCCACGGCCTCGGTGATGCCGCCCGCCGCGTGGTAGTCGGCCACCGTCAGCTCCCGGGTGCGGGCGTGCTCCCAGGTGCCGAGCATCGCCTGGGACAGCATCGGCAGCAGGCCCACGCCCATCTCCGTGCCGCGGGGGGCGACGTCCCGCAGGATCACCTCGACCAGGTCCGGGGAGACGCGGGCGCCGACGGCCTCCGCGGGACCCACGACGATCTGCTCGAGCTGATCCCGGGTCAGCGCCCCGAGCAGCACGGGGTGCTCCAGCGCGGCGCGCAGCTCGGGGTGCCGGCTCGCGGTGCCGAAGAAGTCCGCCCGCAGGCCGACCACGACCACCCGGTCCCGGCTCGCCGCGGCGAGCCGGTCCAGGAACCGCCCGGGCTCCTCGTCGTCCCGGGCGCCCGTCCAGAGCTCCTCCAGCTGGTCGAGGACGAGCAGGTCCGGCGCCGTCCCGACGGCGTCCTCGAGCCGGCGCACCGGGTCGAGGCCCGGGGTCGTGGCCACGGCGCTCCACCCGTGCAGGGGCCCGCCCTCGGCGCGCAGCCGGCCGAGGAGCCCCGCGCCCAGCAGCGAGGACTTCCCGGCCCCGGACGCCCCCACCACGGCCAGGATCCGGGGCCCGCCGGCGCCCGCCAGCTGGGCCACCCGCTCGCCGAGCACCGCGACCTCCGCGGTCCGGCCGTGGAAGTGCATCTCGTCCTCGGGGCGGTAGGAGCGCAGGCCCACGTACGGGGTGGAGTCCGGCCGGACGGGGGTGCGGGAGCGGTTGACCTCCTCCCACCAGTGTTCCGCGGGGCGCTCGTCGGTCAGCCCGAGGGCGTCCAGCAGGGCGGTGAACTCCTCGCGCAGGGCCGGACCGGGCAGGTGCGCCCCGCTGAGCCAGCCCTGGATGGTGCTGGCGGGGAGCCGGCAGGAGGCCGCGAGCGCGCGGACCGACAGGCCGCGGCGGCGGCGCGCGGCGCTCAGCTGCTCGGCGAGCCGGGGCCGCTCGGGACCGGGGCGGGACGAGGCCACCGGGGTGCCTCCTGGGGGTCGTGGACAGGGGGGACCCTGGCATCGTAGGTCGGCCTGCCGGCGCACCGGCAATGTTGCGGCCGGGGGCCCGAGCGGGCCGCAGGACGTGCTAGAGCGGTGCGGGCAGGAGCCGGCCGGCGTCCCAGGGCACCGCCCAGCCGAGCGCCGTGAGCAGCCGGTCCAGGAGCACGCCCGTGAACCCCCAGACGGTCACCGTGGAGTCCGTGCCGGCCACGGGGACCGTGAAGGCGGGCGAGCGGTAGGTCTGCCGGCCGCGCGTGACGGCCGCGCAGTGCCGGTTGGCCGGGTCGACGAGGTCCAGCACGGGGACGCGGAACACGAGGGAGGACTCGGCGTGGTCCACGACGTCCACCGGCGAGACGTCCCGCCACCAGCCCAGCACCGGGGTGACGAGGTGGTTGGAGACGGGCAGCGGCACCGGGGCGAGGGCGCCGAGCACCTCCACCCCGCGCGGGTCCAGCCCGGTCTCCTCCTCGGCCTCGCGGACGGCCGCGCGCACGTGGGCCGCGCTGACCTCGCCGCCGGGCACGGACAGCATCTCGTGCAGGTCCCCGTCCTCGGGGTCCAGGCGACCGCCCGGGAAGGCGACCTGGCCGGGGTGGGAGCGCAGCGTCGCGGCCCGCTGGACCAGCAGGACGTCGAGGTCCCGCCCCACGCCCTCCGCGTGCTCGGTGGCGCGCGAGGGCAGGTCGTCGAGCGCCCCGAAGAGGATCAGCACGGCCGAGCGGCGGTAGTTCTCGTCGATCTGCCCGATCCGCCACGGCTCGCGGTCCTCCATCCGCAGCCGCCGGCCGGTGCGGGCCACGCGGAGCAGGTCCTGGTAGGCGTCGCCCATGGGCCGCCCTCCTCGCCGGTCGGTGCCGCTCACGGGCTCAGTGGCCAGCCGTCGGCCTGCAGCTCGGCCCGGGTGCGGCCGGCGAGGAACTGCTCCAGCAGCTCCTCGCGGCCCGGGGCGAACTCGTACTTGAGCAGGGCCGCCGCCTGGGCCGTGTCCGTGGGGCCCTCGCCGTAGGAGGGGCACAGGTCCGCCACCGGGCACACCCCGCACGCCGGGCGCCGGGAGTGGCAGATGCGGCGCCCGTGGTAGACGAGCCGCTGGGACAGGTCGGTCCAGTCGCGGGGCTCGAACAGGGCGGCGACGTCCCGCTCGACCTTGACCGGGTCCTCCTCCTCCGTCCAGCCGAAGCGGCGGGCGAGCCGGCCGAAGTGGGTGTCCACGGTGATCCCGGGGACCCCGAAGGCGTTGCCGAGCACCACGTTGGCGGTCTTGCGGCCCACCCCGGGCAGGGTGACGAGATCCTCCAGCCGCCCGGGCACCTCGCCGTCGTGGTCGTCCACGATCTTCTGCGCCAGGGTCCGGATCGCCCGGGTCTTGGCCCGGTAGAAGCCCAGCGGGCGGACGATTTCCTGGATCTCGGCCTCGTCCGCCTCGGCGAGCGCCCGCGGCGTGGGGCAGGCCGCGAAGAGGCGCGGCGTGGTCGCGTTCACGCGCACGTCCGTCGTCTGGGCGGAGAGCACCGTGGCCACGAGCAGCTCGTACGGGGAGCGGAAGTCCAGCTCGGCGACCGCGTACGGGTACGCCTCGGCGAGCACCGCGTTGATCCGGCGGGCCCGCCGCTTGCGCGCCAGCGGGGACTCCGGGACGCCCGTCCGGCGGCGCCGCGCGGCACCGGCGCGGGCCTTCGCGGGGTCCACGGTGCGCAGGTGGGCGGGTGGGCGGGGCACGGCGGGTGGGACCATGCCCCGATTCTAGGCGGCGTGCGCGCAGGGCCTCCGCGACCCGGTCCGGCGTGGCCCCTGTGGAACCGGGTGCACCGATCGTCTAGGGTGAAATCGACACTATGTGAGCTGTGACACGGACGTCCGGTCCCACCGGGGGTCCGCACACGGTGTGCCACGAGAAGGGAAGACCACATGGCTTCAGAGACCACGCCCGCCGAGACCAGGACCTTCGCCCCGAGCCCCGAGTTCGCGGCCCAGGCCAACGCCACCGCCGAGCTGTACCGGCAGGCGGAGGAGGAGGGCGTCGACTTCTGGGGCCGCCAGGCGCGCGAGCTGCTGACCTGGAACAAGGAGTTCACCGAGGTCCTCGACTGGACCAACCCCCCCTTCGCGAAGTGGTTCCAGGACGGCACCCTCAACGCCTGCTACAACGCCGTGGACCGGCACGTGGAGGCCGGCAACGGGGACCGGGTGGCCATCCACTTCGAGGGTGAGCCCGGCGACAGCCGCAGCCTCACCTACGCCCAGCTCAAGGACGAGGTCTCGAAGGCCGCCAACGCCATGGAGGGCCTCGGCGTGACCAAGGGCGACCGCGTGGCCCTCTACCTGCCGATGATCGCCGAGGCGGTCATCGCGATGCTGGCCTGCGCCCGCATCGGCGCGATCCACTCCGTGGTCTTCGGCGGGTTCTCCGCCGACGCGCTGCGCTCGCGCGTGGAGGACGGCGAGGCGAAGCTGGTGGTCACCGCGGACGGGACCTTCCGCCGCGGCAAGCCCTCCATGCTCAAGCCGGCCGTCGACGACGCCCTCTCCCGCGGCGGCGCCACCGTGGAGCACGTGCTCGTGGTCCGCCGCAACGAGGCCGACATCGAGATGACCGAGGGCCGGGACGTGTGGTGGCACGAGGCCGTCGAGGCCGCCTCCACGGAGCACACCCCGTCCGAGCAGGGCGCCGAGGACCCGCTGTTCATCCTCTACACCTCCGGGACCACCGGCAAGCCCAAGGGCATCATGCACACCACGGGCGGTTACCTGACCCAGGGCGCGTTCACCCACAAGTACGTCTTCGACCTCAAGCCGGAGACGGACGTCTACTGGTGCACCGCCGACGTCGGGTGGGTCACCGGCCACTCCTACGTCGCCTACGCGCCCCTGGTCAACGGCTCCACCCAGGTGATCTACGAGGGCACCCCGGACTCCCCGCACCGCGGCCGGTTCTGGGAGATCGTGCAGAAGTACGGGGTGACGATCATGTACACCTCCCCCACCGCGATCCGCACCATGATGAAGTGGGGCGAGGAGATCCCGGCGGAGTACGACCTCTCGTCCCTGCGGGTGCTCGGCACCGTGGGCGAGGCCATCAACCCCGAGGCGTGGACCTGGTTCCACCGGGTCATCGGCGGCGGCCGCTGCCCGATCGTCGACACGTGGTGGCAGACCGAGACCGGCGCCATCATGATCTCCCAGCTGCCGGGCGTGACGGTCGCCAAGCCGGGCTCCGCCCAGGTCCCGATGCCCGGCATCAAGGTCGACGTCGTGGACGACAACGGGCAGTCCGTGCCGAACGAGACCTCGGGCTTCCTCGTGCTGCGCGAGCCGTGGCCCTCGATGCTGCGCACCATCTGGGGCGACGACGACCGCTACGTGGACACGTACTGGTCCCGGTTCGGCGAGATGTACTTCGCCGGCGACGGCGCCAAGCGCGACGCCGACGGGGACGTGTGGATCCTCGGCCGTGTCGACGACGTCATGAACGTCTCCGGCCACCGCCTCTCCACCCCGGAGATCGAGTCCGCGCTCGTGTCCCACCCGTCCGTGGCGGAGGCCGCGGTGGTGGGCGCCACGGACGAGACCACCGGCCAGGCCGTGATCGCCTTCGTCATCCTCTCCGACCAGGCCGACGCCGAGGGCCGGGACAAGGCCGAACTCGCCGAGGAGATGCGCGCCCACGTGGGCAAGGAGATCTCCCCGATCGCCAAGCCCAAGAAGGTGCTCATCGTCCCCGAGCTGCCCAAGACCCGGTCCGGGAAGATCATGCGCCGGCTGCTCAAGGACGTGGCGGAGGAGCGGGAGGTCGGTGACGTCTCGACCCTCGCGGACCAGACCGTGATGCAGCAGATCGTGGACTCGCTGGCCAGGTAGTCCGCGCCCCTGTGCTCCGCAGCGCCCCCTCGCCCCTGCCGCGCGAGGGGGCGCTGCGGCGTCCGGGAGCCGCGCCCGGTCCCGCCCCGGGGTGAGAGGATGCGGGCATGACCACCTCGCGCAGACCGATCTACGTCCTCAACGGCCCCAACCTCAACCTGCTGGGCGTCCGGCGCCCGGAGGTGTACGGCACCACGACGCTCGCGGACATCGAGGAGGCCGTGCGCGCCCGGGCCGCCGCGGGCGGGCGGGAGGTGGAGTTCCACCAGTCCAACCACGAGGGCGTCCTGGTGGACCGGATCCAGGAGGCCCGCACCGCGGGCGCGGCGATCATCATCAATCCCGCGGCGTTCACGCACTACTCGATCGCGATCCACGACGCGCTCGAGGCGGCCGAGCTGCCCGTGGTCGAGGTGCACCTGTCCAACGTGCACCGGCGCGAGGCGTTCCGGCACACGTCCTACGTGTCCCGGCAGGCGGACGTGGTCATCGCCGGGGCGGGGGCCTTCGGCTACGAGATGGCCGTCGAGCACCTGCTGCGCACCCTGGCGGGCTGACGGCTCAGGCGGCGCAGGAGCCGGAGTCCACGGCCTGGGTGCTGCCCCCGGCGGCCTCCAGCGCCCCGCGCAGCTCGTCCAGCGTGAGGGCGTAGCCGACCTGCCCCTCGAGGGCCTTGGCGAAGACGACGCCGACCACGGAGCCGTTCTGCGCCACGAGCGGGCCGCCGGAGTTGCCCTGCTGGACGCGGCCGGCCAGCTGGATGATCTCCATGGTCCCGCCGGTGCCCTGCACGGGCGCGAGCGCGGTGCCCTGCACGGTGGCGGACCCGGCGGCGAACGGCCCGCCCAGCGGGTAGCCCATGAAGGCGACCAGGTCCCCGGCCGCGGGGTCCTCCCCGAGCGGCAGGGCCCCCAGCGGGAGGGACGGCGCGGAGAGGACGGCGAGGTCGGAGCCCGGGTCGTAGTGGACGACGTCGGCGGAGTGCACCTCGCCGTCCCGGGTCTGGACCACGGGCTCGCCCACCCCGGCCACCACGTGGGCGTTGGTCACCACCTGGCCGGCGGCGGTCACGAAGCCCGAGCCCGTCTGGTTCTGGCGGCACTCCACCGCCATCCCGTAGACCTGCACCACCGACTGCCCGGCCTGCTGCAGGGCGGCCGTGCTCGCGCTCTCGTCGGGGGCCTCCTCCGGCGGGAACAGCAGGGCGTCGATCTGCCGGATGCCGGTGGCCCCTCCCACGGCGTCCCGCGCCTCGGTCACCGCCTCGCGCACGGGGGCGGGGGTGTGCCGGTCGATCGTGCGCAGCACCGTGGAGGACGCCACCTGCTGGGACAGGGCCGGGATGCCCAGCTGGCCGACGAGCGAGCCGAGCAGCGAGAGCACGAGCGCGGCGACGGCGACGTCGAGCACCGCCCCGGCGATCCGGTTCAGCGCGCCCAGGCGCATGCGCTCGGTCACGGCGGACAGGGCGCGGCCAAGCAGCCCGCCCAGCATCTGCCCCGCCACCAGCAGGACCAGGACAGTGGCGAGCACGGCGCCCACCCGGTACTGCGGGTCCACCTGCGCGCTCACCCACGGCGCGGCCGAGAACGCCGCCACGCCGCCGAGCACGAGCCCGGCCAGGGAGAACAGGGAGTTGAAGAAGCCGCGGCTGAACCCGTAGAAGAGGTAGCCCAGCAGCACCACGGCCAGCAGGACGTCGAGCAGGTTGAAGGACGGGGACATCGGGTTCCTCTGCGGGTTCTGTGGGGCCGGGGGCCGGTGAGCGAGTCACCAGCATAGGGAGCGCGGCTGGGAGATCCGTGGAGCGGGCCTGCCACCGCGCCCGGGCCCGCCGCGGCCCTCCTTGGGATTCGCAGGCCCGAGACACTACAGTGAACGTCAGGTACGTTAGGTCGCTCACACACGGGTGCGGGCGACTCCCGCTGACATCGGCCGCCGCGGGCCGCGGGCCCGTGGCGGCACATCTTGAGGAGAACCATGGATATCGACGTCCTCCGCCGCGCTCCCCTGTTCGCGTCCCTGGACGACCAGGCGTTCGGAGCCCTCACCGAGGAGCTCACCGAGGTCGACCTCTCGCGCGGGTCCACGCTGTTCCACGAGGGCGATCCGGGGGATCAGCTGTACTTCATCATCTCCGGCAAGATCAAGCTCGGCCGCACCGCCCCGGACGGCCGTGAGAGCCTCGTGGCGATCATGGGCCCGGGCGAGCTGTTCGGCGAGATGGCGCTGTTCGACCCGAGCCCGCGGTCCACGTCCGCGACCGCCGTGTCCGAGACCCGCCTGGCCGGGCTCAAGCACGAGAACCTCAAGAAGGTCATCGAGCGCTCCCCCGACGTCTCCGCGCAGCTGCTGCAGGCCCTGGCCCGCCGGCTGCGGCGCACCAACGAGAGCCTCGCCGACCTCGTCTTCTCCGACGTGCCCGGGCGTGTGGCGAAGGCCCTGCTGGACCTGGCCGACCGGTTCGGCCGCCCCGCGACCGACGGCATCCTCGTGGCGCACGAGCTCACCCAGGAGGAGCTGGCCCAGCTCGTCGGCGCCTCCCGCGAGACGGTGAACAAGGCGCTGGCCGAGTTCGTCCAGCGCGGCTGGATCCGGCTCGAGGCCCGCGCCGTGGTGATCCTGGACCTCCAGCGGCTCAAGCAGCGCAGCCGCTGAGTCCCGCCCGGACGTGGAACGGCCCGGCCGCCCTCGCGGGCGCCCGGGCCGTTCCGTGTCCGGGGCGGCGTCCGCGTCCCGCCCCGGGGTGGGTCAGGACAGGTCGAGGCGCAGCACGGGCCGGCCCTCGTGCACCTCGAGCACCGGGTTGCGGGCCACCAGGGTCCGCTTCCTGGCGAGGAACGCGATCGCCGACGAGCACTCGGCGACCGACTCCAGCACGCACTGGACGCCGGGCGAGGAGAGGTCGTCGATCGTGCGGCCCACGGTGTCCTCCTGCCCCACGAGGTCCCCGAGCCAGCTGCCCGCCGGATCGGCCACGGCCTGCGCGGCGTCCACCCAGCGGCCCCAGACGCCCTTCGACTCCAGCGCGGACGGGGCCTGCCCGTCGGGCACCACCGCGGTGAAGTAGTGGATGTCGTACCGGCGGTGGGCGAAGTCGGAGGTGATCCAGTGCGCCAGCGGCTTGAGCAGGTCGGAGCGCAGCACGAGGCGGCGCCGGCCCAGCACCTCGGCGAGGGACACGTCCCCCACGGCGAGCGCCTCCCGGGAGCGCATCCACTCGGCGCCCTCCACGGACTCCACCGCGCTCATCGAGTCCGCTCCAGCCAGCAGGACGCCGGTCTCCTCGAACGCCTTGCGGACCGCGGCGACCACGGTGCGCCGCGCCCGGCCGAGGTCGTCCGCGATGCCGAGCTTGCGCCCCCAGTCCGCGGGGCTGGGCCCGGCCCAGTCGAGGGGCTCGTCGTCGTGGGGCTCGAGGGTGCCGCCGGGGAACCCGACGGTGCCGAGCGGTGAGTTGCCGGGCCGGTACTTGAGGTAGGTCTCCACACCGTGGTCGCCGTCCCGCACGAACACCACCGCGGCGGCGGGCGAAGGGGCGCTGCCCGGGATGCCGGCGCCGCGCTCGAGCCAGGCCTGCGCGGCCCCGCGCTGGCCCTCGGGGATCTCGAACCAGCGCACGGCCGGCGGGCGGCCCGTCCGCGGGGCCCGCGGCTCAGCGGAACTCGGCAACGAGCTCCACCTCGACCGGCGCGTCGAGGGGCAGGACCGCGACGCCCACCGCGGAGCGGGCGTGCACCCCGGCATCGCCGAAGATCCGCCCCAGCAGCTCGGAGGCGCCGTTGACCACACCGGGCTGGCCGGTGAAGCCCGGGTCGGAGGCCACGAAGCCGACGACCTTGACGATCCGGACCACCCGGTCCAGGTCCCCGACCGCCTCCTTCACGGCGGCCACGGCGTTGAGGGCGGCGCGGGCGGCGAGCTCGTGGGCGTCCTCCGGGGAGACGGTGCCCGCCGCCCCGGACGCGGACACCTTGCCGGTGGCGGGCAGCTGCCCGTCCACGAAGGGCAGCTGGCCCGAGGTGTGCACCCACGATCCGGTGGTCACGGCGGGCACGTAGGCGGCCACGGGGGCCGCGACGGCCGGGAGCTCGAGGCCGAGCTCGGCGATGCGGGATTCGACGGCGGAGCCGTTGCTCATGGAAGTCCTCCGGTGTTCTCGGGAGCCGTGTCGTCCGGCCGTCAGGCCTTGGGACGCTTGAGGTAGGCGATGGGGTTGGTCTGGACCGGGGCGTTCATGTTGCCCGCCGGGACGTCGGCGGGGGTGCTGCCGGGCAGCACGGTGACGAGCTCCCACCCGTCGTCGCCCCAGTTGTCGAGGATCTGCTTGGTGGCGTGGATCATGAGCGGCACGGTGGCGTATTCCCAGGTAGTCATGGCCCCAGCGTAGCCACGAACGCCGGGACGCGCTCCGCCGTGACGGACCGCACACCAGCTGTCGCCCGGTGCGCGCTTGTAGACTGTCCGAATGGCTTCCCGCAAGAACCCTGCCGCGCAGGCACCGTCAGCCCTGGGCAACATCGTGGCGTTCATCGCCACGAGCATCGTTGCCGGCATCGTGGCCGCCGGTCTCCTGGTCCCCCCCGCAGCCGCCACGGGCCTCGCCGCCAACGCCTCCATCGGGTGGTTCAAGGACCTCCCGGCCCAGATGGAGGCGGGGCCGATGTCGCGCGCCTCCACGCTGGTGGCCCGGGACGGGACGGAGATCGCCACGTTCTACGCGCAGAACCGCACGCCCGTCTCCCTGGACGAGATGTCCCCGCACATGGAGGCCGCGATCCTCGCCATCGAGGACCGCGACTTCTACGAGCACGGCGGCGTGGACCTCGGCGGGATCCTGCGCGCCCTGGGCAACAACATCATCCGCCCGGACGCCCGCCAGGGCGCGTCGACCATCACGCAGCAGTACGTGAACAACCTGCTCATCGACTCCCAGGTCCGCGCCGGCGAGGAGGCCACCACCATCGGCGCCGACAAGGGGTACTCGGACAAGATCAAGGAGATCAAGCTCGCCCTGTCCATGGAGCAGGAGCTGAGCAAGGACCAGATCCTCGAGGGCTACCTCAACATGGTGCTCTTCGGCGGGCAGAACTACGGCGTGGAGGCGGCCGCCCAGTACTACTGGGGCATCCCCGCGTCCGACCTGAGCATCTCGCAGTCCGCGGTGCTGGCCGGGATGGTGCAGTCGCCCAACTACTACGACCCCGCCGCGAACCCGGAGGCCGCCACCGAGCGGCGCAACATCGTGCTGGACACGATGCTCGCCACCGGGGCCATCACCGAGGAGGAGCACGCGACCGCGGCCGCCGAGCCCATCGAGGTGAACCCCAACCCCACGAACTCCGGGTGCACGGCCGCCGAGATCGCCCCCTACTTCTGCGACTACGTGGAGAACAGCATCCTCCAGGACCCGGCGTTCGGCGAGACGCCCGAGGAGCGGCTCAAGACCCTGCAGCTCGGCGGGCTCACCATCACCACCACGCTCGACGTCAAGGCCCAGCGCGCGGCCGAGAAGTCGGTCAACGAGACCCAGCCCCGGGACGACAACCCGGACAACGTCTCCACCGCGCTCGTGTCCCTCGAGCCCACCAACGGGGACATCGTGGCGATGGCGCAGAACACCTACTACTCCACCGGCGAGGGCGCCTCCAACACCACGTACAACTTCAACGTGGACTCGTGGATGGGCGGGGCCGGCGGCTTCCAGGTCGGCTCGACCTACAAGCCGCTGACGTACGCCGCCTGGATCGACGCCGGCAACGGCGCGGAGGACACGGTCGACGCCACCCAGACCCGGTGGCCCCCGGACCACCGGTGGAAGGCCTCCTGCCTGGAGCGCGGGTACAAGATCGAGCCCGGCAACAACGGCGAGGGCTTCGAGATCCAGAACGCCGAGTCCGGCTACACCCGTGAGATGGAGGCCGACTTCGGCCTGTACAACTCGATCAACACCGCGATCTACGCGATGGCGGAGGACCTCGACCTGTGCGACATCGGGGAGCTCTCCGAGTCCCTGGGCATCGTCAACGGCAAGGACGGCGAGCCCGTCGACACCACCGTCCTGGCGTCCCTGCTGGGCGGCTCCGTGGACATCTCGCCGATGACCATGGCCCGGGCCTACTCCGCGTTCGCCAACCGCGGCGAGATGTGCGAGCCGCGCGCCCTCGAGCGGGTCGTGGACTACACCGGCAAGGAGTACGAGATCCCCGGGACGTCCTGCGAGCGCGTGATCAGCGAGGACGTGGCCGACGGCGTGAACTACGCCCTGAACCAGACCCTGATCCGCGGCTCGGGCTGGCAGCGGGAGATCGGCCTGCCGGGTGCCTCCGCCGCCAAGACCGGCACCACGGACAACTCCACCCAGACCTGGATGGTCGGCTACACCCAGGGCCTGTCCACCGCGTCCTGGGTCGGCAACTACGAGTTCGGCTCCCGGTCCCTGAACGGGCTGTCCATCGGCGGGAAGCGCACCGAGGGCGACGACTGGGTGGACGGCTCCACCTACGCCGGCGGCCAGTGGCAGCGGTTCATGCGCGAGGTGGCCCGGGACTACGACACGGGCAAGTTCAAGGAGCCCTCCAAGCGGGTGCTCGAGGGCCGCAACGGCACCTCGCGGCCCGGCTGAGCCCCGGACCGGCCATGGATCTCCTGCACTCCTCCCCGCGCGCCGTCGCGCCCGTCCTGCGGACCGCGGCCGCCGTGACGGCGGCCGCTGCCGGGACGGCGGCGGGCCTCGGGGCGTGGGGCGTCGTCGTCGAGCGCCGCCGCTTCCAGCTGCGCACGGAACGGCTCCGGCTGCTCCCCGAGGGCAGCGCGCCGCTGCGGATCCTGCACCTGTCGGACCTGCACGTCTGGCCCGGCCAGCGCGCGGTGCGGGAGTTCGTGCACTCGCTCGCGGCGCTGGAGCCGGACCTCGTGGTGGACACCGGGGACAACCTCTCCCACCCGCAGGCGCTGCCGTGGCTGCTGGAGGTCCTGGAACCGCTGTTCCGCTTCCCCGGGGCCTACGTCCCGGGATCCAACTGCTACTTCGCGCCGAAGCTCAAGAACCCGTTCCGCTACCTGTGGCGGGACACCTCCGGGGAGGGCCGGGACCAGTCGGCCCTGCTGCCCACCCAGGACATGCACGACGCCTTCGACGCCGCGGGCTGGACGCCGCTGATCAACCGCTCCGCCCGGATGCAGGTCGCGGGCCTGACCCTGGACCTGTCCGGGGTGGACGACCCGCACCTGGGCTACGACCGACACCCCGGGTTCGGCGACCCCGCCGCGGCGGACCTGCGGCTCGGGGTGGCCCACGCCCCCTATCTGCGGACCCTGGACCGGTTCGTGGCGGACGGCGCGCAGCTGGTGCTGGCCGGGCACACGCACGGCGGGCAGGTCTGCCTGCCGGGCGGGCGGGCGCTGGTCAGCAACTGCGACCTCGAGCCGCAGCGCTGCAAGGGGCTCATCGCCCAGGGCGGGGTGCCGGTCAACGTCTCGGCGGGCCTGGGGACGTCCCGCTTCGCCCCGATCCGGTTGTTCTGCCCGCCGGAGGCCGTGCTGCTGACGCTCACGGACTGAGCGGTCCCCCGCCCGCCGGCGCACCGGCGCCTTCGCGCGGCAGCAGGGCCTCCAGCACGGCGGGCAGGCGGGTGACGCCGTCGGAGCCGCAGAAGTGTCCCGCACCGGGCACCACCCGCACCGGGGCGTCGAGCCGCTCGGCGAGGGCCTCGGTGGCGGCCGGCGGCACGGTCGGGTCGTCGTCCGAGCGCAGCACCAGCCGGCGCCGGACGCCGGCGCGCACCGCGGAGAGGTCCACGTCCTCGGCGAGGAACTCGTCCAGCAACGGCACGCCCTCGAGCCGTCCCGTGAAGCCCGCCACGAGCACCAGCCCGCCCAGCTCCCAGGGCCCGGGCAGACCGGCGAGGTGGCGCAGGAGGGTGATGCAGCCCAGGCTGTGGGCCACCAGGTGGGTGTGCCGGTCCGGCTCGCCCACCGCCCGCGCCACCGCGGCCAGCCACGCCCCGGCCTCCGGGTAGGACGGTTCCGGCAGCTCCACGACGTCCGTCCGCACGCCCTCCGCGGCGAGCTGCTCGCGCAGCCACGGGAACCAGTGCTGGTCGGGGGCGGCGTCGTAGCCGTGCACCACCACGACCCGGCGGAGCCCCGGCTCCGGGGCGCTCACCCGGAGATCTCGGGGACCGCCACGATGATCCGGTGGTTGGTCCTGTCGCACAGGTACATCTCCACCGTGCCCTCGGGCACGGGGCCGCCCTCGGGCCACTGGTCCTCGGGGATCTGGCGCAGGGGTCCGCCGCAGGACGGGCAGATGGGGTCCATGGTGGTCTCCTCCAGGATCGGCTCCAGGGTCGGTTCCCGGGCCGGGGGCCCGTGGCCCGAGCTTCCCCCAAATCGGCGCCGCCCACAATCCCCCGCGCGCTCCGGGGCGCACGGGCGGGACCGGGCGGACCTGCGCGGCCCCTGTGGTCGTACCATAGGATGTGGCAGGGACCACGCCGGCTGCCCTCGATCCCCCGGAGGAGATCCCATGACCGCCCCCAGCGCCCACCGCGTCCCCGGCACCGCCCCCGAGGACCTGCTGGCGGAGCTCCGGACCTGGTGCGGCCCCGACGCGGTGGTGACCTCCGAGCTCGAGCACCGCGCGCTGGCCCACGACGCCTCCCACTACCTGCTGCAGCCCGCGGCGGTGGTGCGCCCGCGCTCGGCCGCGGACATGGGCCACCTCTTCCGCGCGGCCGCCCGCCACGGGCTGGGCCTGACCTTCCGCTCCGGCGGGACGTCGCTGTCCGGGCAGGCCGTGACGGACCAGGTGCTGGTCGACGTCCGGCGGAACTTCCGGGGGATCGAGGTGCTGGACGGCGGCCGGCGGGTCCGCGTGCAGCCGGGGGCCACGGTGCGGCAGGTCAACGCCCGGCTGGCCCCGTACGGGCGCATGCTGGGGCCGGACCCGGCGAGCGAGGCCGCGTGCACGATCGGCGGCGTGGTGGCCAACAACTCCTCGGGGATGGCCTGCGGCACCGAGGCCAACACCTACCGGACGCTGGAGTCCATGGTGTTCGTCCTGCCCTCCGGGACGCGGGTGGACACGGCAGACCCGGACGCCGACCGGCGGCTGCGGGAGCTCGAGCCCGCCCTGCACGAGGGGCTGCTCCGGCTGCGGGACCGGGTGCGCGGCGACCCGGCGTCGGTGCGCACGATCCAGCGGCAGTTCTCCATGAAGAACACCATGGGCTACGGCCTCAACTCCTTCCTGGACCACGACGAGCCGGCGCGGATCCTCGAGCACCTGCTGATCGGCAGCGAGGGCACCCTGGGCTTCGTGGCCCAGGCGGTCTTCCGGACCGTGGGGATCCTGCCCTTCGCCGCCACGGGGCTGCTGGTGTTCCCGGACCTGGCCGCGGCCACCCGCACGGTTCCCGCGCTGGTGGCGGCCGGTTCCGCCACGGTCGAGCTGCTCGACGCCACGTCCCTGAGGGTCTCCCAGCGCACGGGCCTGGCCCCGGCGCAGATCCTGGACATCGACGTCCACGGCCATGCGGCGCTGCTCGTCGAGTACCGGGGCGCCACGCTCGAGGAGGAGCGGGAGCTCTCCGCCGGTGCCGCCGGATTGTTCCGCACCCTGGACCTCGCGGCGCCGCCGGCCCTGACGGACGACCCCGCGTCCCGCGCCGCACTGTGGACCGTGCGCAAGGGCCTCTACACCACCGTGGCGGGGGCCCGGCCGAGCGGGTCCAACGCGCTGCTCGAGGACGTCGTCGTCCCCGTGGCGGAGCTCGGCGAGACGTGCGAGCAGCTCACGGAGCTCTTCGACGCCCACGGCTACCGGGACTCCGTGATCTTCGGCCACGCCAAGGACGGCAACGTGCACTTCATGCTCAACGAGCAGTTCGACCGCCCGGACCTGCTGGCCCGCTACGAGCGCTTCACCGAGGACATGGTCGCCCTGGTCCTCGACCACCACGGCTCGCTCAAGGCCGAGCACGGCACGGGCCGCAACATGGCCCCGTTCGTGCGCCGGCAGTACGGGGACGAGCTCTACGACGTGATGGTGCAGCTCAAGCGCCTCGTCGATCCGGGCGCCCTGCTGAACCCGGGCGTGCTGCTCAACGAGGACCCCGCGGTCCACGTGCGGGACCTCAAGACCGCGCCCCCGGTCGAGCAGGAGGTGGACCGGTGCGTGGAGTGCGGCTACTGCGAGCCGGTCTGCCCCTCGAAGGACCTCACGCTCACGCCGCGGCAGCGGATCGTGGGCCGCCGGGAGATCGCGGCCGCGCAGGCGCAGGGGGACGCGGAGCTCGCCGCGCGGCTGCGCGCCGAGTACGACTACGAGGGCCTGCAGACGTGCGCCGTGGACGGGATGTGCGTGACGGCCTGCCCCGTGCTGATCAACACCGGGGACCTCGTGCGCCGGCTGCGCGCCCAGGACCACAGCCGGGTCGCGGACGCCGGCTGGGGCGCCGCCGCGAGGGCGTGGGGGGCGACGACGACGGGGGCCGGGCTCGGCCTGACCGTCGCGAAGGCCCTGCCTGCCGCGCTGCCCGCCGCCGCGACCGCCGCCGCCCGGGCCGCCCTCGGCGCCGAGCACGTGCCGCAGTACCAGGACGGGCTGCCCGCGGGCGGCCCGCCCCGGCCGCACCGGCAGGACCCGGCCGCGGAGGCCGTGTTCTTCCCCGCGTGCATCAACGCGATGTTCGGCGCGGCCGCGCGCCCCGGCGACGGCACGGGCTTGACCGCCTCCGAGGCGTTCCTGGCGCTGTGCGACCGCGCCGGGGTGCACGTCACCGTCCCGCAGGGCATCGGCGGGCTGTGCTGCGGGACGCCGTGGAAGTCGAAGGGCCTGCCCACCGGGTACGCCACGATGTCGGAGCGGACGCTCGCGGCACTGTGGGAGGCGACCCGCGAGGGCGAGCTGCCGGTCGTCTGCGACGCCGCGTCCTGCACCGAGGGCCTGGGAACCATGGCCGAGCTCGCGGCCGCGTCCGGCCGGTACCACGCGCTGCGGTTCGTGGACGCGGTGGAGTTCGTGGCCGACCGGGTGCTGGGGCACCTGACCGTCCGCCGCCCGGTCGGCTCGATGGCCCTGCACCCCACGTGCTCCAGCGTGCACCTGGGCATCACCGGCGCCTTCGAGACACTGGCGCGGGCGATCAGCAACGACGTGGTGGTGCCCGCGGCCTGGGGCTGCTGCGCCTACGCCGGGGACCGCGGCATGCTCCACCCCGAGTTCACGGCCTCGGCCACCGCCGCCGAGGCTCGCGAGGTCACCGGGCGCCGCTTCGACGCCTACGCCTCGCTCAACCGCACGTGCGAGCAGGGCATGACGGAGGCCACCGGGCACCCGTACCGGCACGTCCTCGAGCACCTGGAGGAAGCGACCCGCTGAACCGCCCGCCCTATTGGTTGTACACAATCAAGTTGTGTCCAATGGTCTGCTGTGCCACCCTGGGGGCATGGACGCAGACCTCCGGCTCGACGCGCAGCTGTGCTTCGCGCTCTACGCCGCCTCGCGGGCCACCACCGCGGCCTATCGCGAGCCGCTGGCGGAGCTCGGCCTGACCTATCCGCAGTACCTCGCGCTGCTCGCGCTGTGGGAGGAGGACGGCCAGACCGTCTCGGCGCTCGGCTCCCGCCTGCGCCTGGACAGCGGCACCCTCTCCCCGCTGCTGAAGCGGATGGAGACCGCCGGCCTCCTCGAGCGCCGCCGGGGCCACGACGACGAGCGGCGGGTCACCGTCCACCTCACGCCGGCCGGGCACCGGATGCGCGAGCGCGCCCCGGCCGTGCAGCAGCGGGTCCTAGAGGCCTCGGGCCTGACCACCGCCGAGATGGAGACGCTGCGGGCACTGGCCCGCAGGATCGGCGCCCCCGCCGACGGGCACGCCGAGCACAGCGCCGGCACGAGCACCACAGACAAGACCACCGTCGGCACGACCACCACCGGAACCCAGGAGTGACCAGCATGGACACCGTCTACACCGCCGAGGCCCTCGCCACCGGCGCCGGCCGCAACGGCCGCACCCGCACCACCGACGGCCGGATCGACCTGGGTCTGGCCGTCCCGCAGGAGATGGGCGGCTCCGGCGACGGCACCAACCCGGAGCAGCTCTTCGCCGCCGGCTACGCCGCCTGCTTCCACTCCGCCCTGCAGCTGGTGGCCCGGCAGGAGAAGGTCGCGCTCGGCGACTCCAGCGTCGGGGCCCGCGTGGGCATCGGCGGCGACGGCCAGGGCGGCTTCGGCCTCGAGGTCGACCTGGAGGTCGTGCTCCCGGACCTCGACCAAGAGATCGCCCAGTTCCTGGCCGAGAAGGCCCACCAGGTGTGCCCGTACTCGAACGCCACCCGCGGCAACGTCGACGTCCGCGTGAGCGTCGTCGACGACTGATCCCCCCGCTCCCCCGCCCGCCTCCCGGCCCCCAGGAGAACCGATGACCCCGCTCACCAGCACCCGCCAGGTCGTGCTCGCCTCCCGCCCCGAGGGCACCCCCGTGCCCGGGAACTTCCGGCTCGAGGAGACCGCGCTGCCCGAGCCCGGCCCCGGACAGGTCGTGGTCGCCAACCACTGGATGTCCGTGGACCCCTACATGCGCGGGCGGATGAACGACGTGAAGTCCTACGTCCCGCCGTTCCGGCTGGACCACCCGCTCGACGGCGGCGCCGTGGGCGAGGTCGTCGCCTCGTCCGCCCCCGAGCTGCCCGTGGGCGCCACGGTGCTGCACGGGGCCGGGTGGCGCGAGCACGCGGTGCTCGACGCCGGCTCCGCCACCGTGGTGGACCCCGGGCTGGCATCGGAGTCGGCCTACCTCGGGGTGCTCGGCATGCCGGGGCTCACCGCCTACGCCGGCCTCATGGCGGCCGCCCGCTTCCGGCCCGGGGACACAGTGTTCGTCTCGGGCGCCGCCGGGGCCGTGGGCTCGCTCGTCGGCCAGATCGCGAGGCTCAGCGGCGCCGCGCGCGTGGTGGGCAGCGCCGGCTCCCCGGAGAAGGTCGCCCGCCTGCTGGAGCTCGGCTTCGACGCCGCCTTCGACTACCACGACGGCCCGGTGCTCCCCCAGCTGCGGCACGCGGCGCCCGAGGGCATCGACGTGTACTTCGACAACGTGGGCGGCGAGCACCTGGAGGCCGCGATCTCTGCGCTCAACCCGCACGGCCGGGTGTGCCTGTGCGGGGCGATCTCGCAGTACAACGCGACCGAGCCCCCGGCCGCGCCGCGGAACCTGGCGCTGGCGATCGGCAAGCAGCTGAGCCTGCAGGGCTTCCTGGTGAGCGGCCACCAGGACCTGGGCCCGGAGTTCCGCGAGAAGATGGCCGGCTGGCTGGCGGCCGGGGAGATCCAGTGGGACGAGACCGTGCGCGAGGGGCTCGACGACGCCCCGCAGGCGTTCATCGACCTGCTCGCCGGCGCCAACACCGGCAAGATGGTCGTCAGGCTGTGAGCTCGGCCGTCAGGCCGTGACGTCGGCGCCGCCGGCGCTCAGCCGTGCGGCGAGCTCCCGCACCCCGGACACCCTGAGGTCCGGGGTGAGGGCGTACTGCGGATAGGGCGCGCCGTGCCGGTCGATCCACGCCGTGCGCATGCCTGCCCGGGCGGCGCCGTGCAGGTCCCACGGGTGCACCGCGATCATGAGCATCTGCTGCAGCGGCACGCCCCACGCCCCGCTCGCCCAGCTGTAGGCCTCGGACGCCGGTTTCCAGCAGGGGGCGTCCTCGACGGAGCAGACGTGCTCGAAGTGCCGGCGCACGCCCGCGCGCTCGAGCAGGCCCTCGGCGGTGGCCGCGGAGCCGTTGGTGAGGGCGGTGAGCCGGAACCCGGCCGCCGCGAGGGACCGGATCCCGTCCGGGACGTCCGCGTGGACGGGCAGCCGCTGCACGGCGTCCAGGACGTGGGCCACGGCGTCCTCCACGTCCCCGGCCGGCGGGTGCGTGCTGAACAGCGTGCGCGCCACCTCCTGCCCCAGCACGGCGAACGGCTGGGCCTCCCCGTGGACCGCCAGCGCGAAGCCCTCCCGCAGGACGGAGGCGAACCACGTGGCGGAGAGCTCCCCGGGCACGCCCACCTCCTCGAAGGCGTGGTGCAGCGGCTGCAGGTCCGAGAGCGTCTCGTTCACGTCGAACACGAGCACGGGTCTGTCGTCGGCAGTCATTCCGGGGCCTTCCGTTCGCGGTGGTGCACAGCGTAGTCCGCGCGGGCGCCGGACGGGAGCGTTCAGCCGGCGCGGACGAGCCGGCCCAGGGGGCTGTTCTCGAAGTCGTCCAGCAGGGCCTGCGGGTCCGCGTAGAAGGCCACGGCCCCGGCCTCGCGCAGCTCCGTCTCGCTGATCCCACCGCTCCCCAGGCACACGGCGTCGAGACCGAGCTTCCACGCGGACTCGACGTCCCAGCGGGCGTCCCCCACCACGATCGCGTCCTCGGGGCGCAGGCCCCCGGCCTCCAGCGCCGCGGCGAAGATGTCCGGCGCGGGCTTGCTCTGCTCGGCGTCCGTCGCGGTCGTGACCGCGGTGAGCAGGTCGTCGGAGCCGAGGGCCTCCCGCATGGCGGCCACCTCGGTGACGTTCGAAGACGACGCGAGCACCACCACGAGCCCGGCGTCGGTGCAGCGGCGCAGCAACTCCGCAGCGCCGCGGGTGGGCTTGAGCCCCGGCCAGTGCACGGAGAACAGGGTCCCGTGGGCGGCACCGATGGCGTCGTCCCCGTCCTTGTCCCGGTCGGCGGAGAGGAGCTCGTCGATCAGCTGCTCCGAGCCCATGCCGATGAGCCGGTGGATGCGGTGCATGGGCACGTCGTGGCCGGCCTGGTTGAAGGCGTGCCACCAAGCGACGGTGTGCAGGTAGCTCGAGTCGATGAGGGTGCCGTCGACGTCGAAGAGCACACCGCGTCTGGCCGGTGCGGTCGAGTCCGGGGTCTGGGGAGGAGTCATGGCCTCACCCTCCCACCCGGCGCCCGGGCGATCAATGCAAGGCCGGGTCCCGGCGGCGCCGCCCGAGCAGGACCGCGCACGCACCTGTCTGCTCACGGGGGATGTGCACACCGGGTGCTCCTCCCCCGCAACGGGGGCGCTCGAGCCCGGCCCCTCCGCTCACCGCGCCGGTCTCAACGCTCCGACTTCTCCTGGGCGGCGTTGCTCGGTCCGTGCCCCTGGTCGACGGTGGCGGGCACTGCGGGCGCCATGACGGTCCGCAGCTGCCGGCCCACCGCCTCGACGTCCCCGGTGGACGTCGCGAAGCGCCGGATCACGGCGGCGGCCGCGTCGGTCATCTCACCGAGCCCCTGGACGTCGATGTTGGCGATGTCGTCGCACTGCGCGTGGTAGCAGAAGTCGTAGCCGACGCCGGCCCGGCCGCCGAACAGCGCGGCCTGCTCCGCCGTCTTGAGCCCCTCGGCCCCCGTGAACAGTCCCCCGGCGGGCACGCCCTCCGCGATGAACGGCCCGTAGTCGCTGCGGCCGCTGAACTCGGTCTCGCCCGAGGCCAGTCCCACGGAGCCGAAGTGCGCGTGGAAGGCCGCCTCGATCACCCCGGAGCCCTCGGGGGCCTCCGCGGAGACCTCCGGGCCGAAGGCGGAGCCGTCGCCGTCGTAGACGAAGCGCCCGTAGTTCGGGGAGCCGATCATGTCGAAGTTCAGGTACAGCGCGATGGCCGCCAGCGTCGCGGGGGCGTTGGCCTTGAGGTCGTCCACGTAGTGCTGGGACCCGAGCAGGCCGAACTCCTCCGCGCCCCACCAGGCGAACCGCAGACGGTTCTCGGTCTCCGTGCCCGCGAGGGACTCGGCGATCGCCAGGATGGCCGCGGAGCCGGAGCCGTTGTCGTTGATCCCGGCGCCCTCGGGCACGCTGTCCAGGTGCGCGCCGACCATGACCGTGCGCTCGGGGTTGCCCGTGCCGGTCTCGACCAGGACGTTGGAGGTCTCGCGCTGCTCGGAGATGACCTGGACGGTGACGGTGACCTCGCCCTCGGCCAGCAGTGCCCGGCCGGCGGCGTAGCTGAGCCCGACCACGGGAATGTTCACCGCGCCCGGTCCGCCGAGGGTGCCGGCGACCACGCCCTCCTCCCCGGGCCCGCCTGTGTTGAAGATCAGCACGGCGGAGGCGCCCGCGGCCTGCGCGTTGGCGGCCTTGACCCCGAAGGCGCACGTTCCCCGCTGGAGCAGCGCCACGTTGCCGGCCTGGAAGTCGGCGAAGTCCTCGGCCTCGCATCCGCTGGTGCTCGCCCCCGGTTCCCCGGTGGTGCCGACGGCCTGCACCGGTGCGCTCACGGTGCCGGAGCCGGAGTAGGACATCACAGCGACGTCCTCGGCGGGCAGCGGTCTGCCGCCCGCGCTGACCGTGGCGGGACTGAGCTCCCGGAAGAAGGGGAAGGAGAAGTTCTGGACCCGCGGGGCGTAGCCGGCGGCCCGCAGCCGGCCGAGCACGTAGTCCACGCTGCCCCGGTAGCCGGGCGTGCCGGAGGCCCGGTTGCCGTCGTTGGCGTGCGCGACGGCCTGGAACACCTCCAGGTGCGCCATGACCCGTTCCGGAGGAACGGCCGCCGGCGTCACCGCGACCACCCCGGTGCCGCCGGCGTCACGGTGGTGCTCACGGCGTCCGCGCTCGAGTCCGTGAGCGCCGCTGCGGCGGCCACGGTCCGGTGGCGATGGGTGCAGTGAAGCATGGTTCCTCCCGAGGCAGGGGCCGGCCGGGGGCTCGACCGGGACAGTGGCTTCGACGAGCTGGTGGAGCGATATGCACAGAATCCCAGTTCCTGGTCGGCCGGACAATGACGTGCGCTTTGTGGCGAAGCGCACGGCCGAGCCGGAGAAGCTCGAGGCCCGGACACGACGAGGTCGGCCCGATTTCCCACCCGCGCGGCCAGATGGCTATGATGGAGCAGTTGTTTCCGGCCGCGGCCGGATGCTTCACGGGATGTGGCGCAGCTTGGTAGCGCGCGTCGTTCGGGACGACGAGGTCGCAGGTTCAAATCCTGTCATCCCGACCATGTGATGTCTCAGGACATCGGAAACACCCCGGACCTATGGTCCGGGGTGTTTTTTCATGTCCGGGTCTTGGTTGAGGGATCGGGGCTGGTAGTCACGGGTGGGGTCCAGGAGGAAGTCGCGCAGCACGGCTCCGGTGGTGGCATCGATGATCAGGATGTGCCGGTCGTGGACGAACATCCGTACGCGGGTTCGGGCGTAGGTCCGTCCGATGCCGATGTGGTGGAGTTTCGAGTGCAGGCGCACGGTGACGCTGCCGATCTTGTCGACGCGGTCGGTGCGGATCCGCCATCCGGTGGGGGCACCGGTGGGGGTGGCTTTGGGCAGTGCCCGGTAGGCCGTGTCCGGGGTGGCCCGTTCCAGCCCCCGGTGGGGGCGCACGGTGTTGTAGTAGGCATTGAATGCGTCGATCTGTGCCTGCAGCCCCGGAAGGTCCGGCGCCGGAGCCCGGGTGGCCAGGTGCTTCTTGAGGCTCTGCTGGAAGCGCTCGACCTTGCCCTGAGTCTGCGGGTGGTTCGGAGAGCCGTTGATCTTGGTGATCCCGGCTGCGGCCAGGTGGGCCTCGAAAGCGTTGATCCCGTGGCGGGGACGAGCGGTGAAGACCAGGCCGTTGTCGGTGAGCACCGCCGCCGGGGCTCCGTGGGTGGTCACGGCGGCGCGGAAGTCGGCCAGGACCACGGCCACGGTGGTCACCGGGTGAACAGCGCAGGCGGTGATGTAGCGGGAGTGGTCGTCGAGGAAGGTCAGGATCTCCACGCCGGTGCGATCAGCCAGTGACCAGTGGGTGAAGTCGGCCTGCCACAGCTGATTGGGCAGGGCTGCGGTGAAACTGCGGTAGCTGCTGGCAGGTCGCTTGGCGGGGGCGGGGGTGATGAGCCCCGCCCGGGTCAGGGCCCGCCACACGCTGGCGCGGGAGACGGTGATCCCCGCCCGGGCCAGGTGGACGGTGATGGTCTCGGGTCCGGCATCGTGGCCGGCTGCGACAAGGGCGCGGCGGGTGGCCAGGATCGCCTCCACCGTGTGGGCCGGCATCGCATTGGGGTGGTGATGCGGGGCCCGGGAACCGGGCGTGAACGCCGCCTCGCCCTGGGCCCGGTAGCGGGCCATCAGCTTGGACACCCAGGATCGGCTGACCTGGAATCTGCGTGCGGCCTCGGCCTGGGACATCGTTCCGGTCACCACGGCCAGGATGATCGCTTGGTTCTTCTCCACCCCGGCACCGTAGGACCGGTGTTTCCGATGTCCTGAGACATCTGTTTCCTATCTGCTGAACCAGCACACTGTCATCCCGACCAAGGGCGCTTTACTTGAACCATGGTCCAAGTAGATCGACCCAAGTGAGACAGACAGAGGTGCCCCTGAGAAATCAGGGGCATTTCTCATGTCCGCCTTACCCCGGCCAGGACGCGTCAGAACATCCGAAATCGGCGCGTGTGATGGGACGATGGCGTCGACGTTGGCCCGGACGCCGTCTCGGTCGCAACGGACGACCGGAAGGCGGTCTGGGCGGCCATGATGTCCGCGTACGGATCGTTGAGGACACCCTCGGACGGACCATGTTCGTCGAGCGCATTGGCTGAAAGTGTCGCTACACCTCTCCCTGCAAGTCATATCCATGCGGTCAAAGGCAGGGAGTTCGACGCTGTACTTCTCGTTCTTGAAGCACCTAGGGGTAATCAGCCAAGTATTCTACTCGATTGGGAGCAGCACGAATCGACTGAGTCATTGCGCGTTTTTTACGTAGGTGCTAGCCGTGCAAAGAAGATGCTGTCCGTAGCATGCCCTCCGAAAAGCGCATCTCGGCTCAATAGCATACTGAAATTACATGGCATTAAAGCCGATTGGATTGTCGAGACGTCGGTCAACGGTTGATTTTCGTAAGTTAGTCCTGAGTAGTACGGCCTATAAACTTCCTCGTCGTGTCGTAACTACACCCGATCTTTTTGGCGACGTCCCGGATAATGAGCCCTTCAGCACGCAGCCGCAGCGCCTCACGCTCCTTCTCAGGAGTGAGTCCTCGGACGCGCTTCTGAACGCCGCGCTGGCTGAACAGCCGCAAGATCGAGGAGCGCGAGATAGCATACTCGCGAGCTAAGGCTGTAGTGGTCTCTCCTGCCTCGTATCGGGCCACGATGGTGTCCAAGCTGGTCGGGCCCGAGGCGCAGGCTGAGGGCTCGTCGTGGACCCTTCACAGGGGTGCCGGGAGGAAGAAAATCGGCACGTTGCGCAGTGGAGGCTTGAGTTCTCCGCAACGCGTCGACCGTCGGCAAATAGTGGCGGGCGACCCTTGAGTACTCCGGCAGGATCTCGGCCGTCGCATCTGCTCAGTATTCGTCCGTCGTCGACACCACCAGCGAAGGCCCCGGACCACTTGGTCCGGGGCCTTCTGCTTGTCCTGGCGACGACGCTCAGCGTGTCGCCGTGCGGGCGTTAGAACTGCTCCATCACGGTCAGCACGACTGGCCCCATGATGGCGATGAACAACACGGGAAGAATGAGAAGCATGAGCGGGATCGTGATCTTCACTGGGATTTTCATCGCCTGCTCTTCAGCCCGCTGCTTACGCTTTACGCGCATCTCCGCAGCCTGTGTCCGAAGCACGGAACTGACGGAAATGCCGTAGGCGTCGGCCTGAACCACAGCGCGGGTGAAGTTGCGCAGATCCGGCACGTTGGTCCGTTCCTCCAGCGCGAGGTAAGCGTCCTTGCGGGGCACGCCGACCCGCATGTCGCCGAGCGTGCGCTGGAGCTCTTCTGCTAGCGGACCCTTGCCGTTCTCCCCCGCCCGGGACATGGCGGACTCGAAGCCGAGGCCGGCCTCCACTGCGATCAGCATCTGGTCCAGCGTGTCGGGCAGCTCCAGCCCGATTGCCCTTTGACGTTCAATGCCACGGCTGTAGAGAAGAAGGTCCGGCACGAAGTAGGCCACGGCCGTGACCACGATTGCAAGGGCGAGCATCCTGCCACTGGCATTACCGGCCAGGAGCAACAGTCCCAGAATCACGCCGACACCCGCCAAGAGCGGCTTGGCGGCGAGCAACCGGGAGAGGGGCCACGCCGCCGGGCGGCCGGCAAGCGCATGCAGGCGGTCGAGTCGATCTACGCCCTTCGGCGAGGTCAGGCGATGCAGGGTGCCGAAGGAGGGCCGGGCGGGGCCCCCCCCAGCGGCAATCTCGGCGCTGAAACCGCGAGAGAGGTTCTCCCGCACCTGGCGCGCGGACGCGCCTGCGGTGCTGAACACCGCCCACAGTGTCAGCGCCAAAGCTGCACCGAAGACCACAGCGGCATAGGTGAGAGTCGGGGCCACGGGATCACTCCTGAAACTGAGCTGGACGGAGTCGAACTAGAACTTGAAGCTGACGATCTTGCGCATCCACAACCCGCCGATGGCCAGCATGACAGTGGCGATGGCAAGCATGGCCCAACCAAGCGCGTTTTCGAACATAGGGAGAAAGAAGGACGGGTTCATAAAACTCATGATCCCGGGGACGGCGAACGGCAGAGCCATGAGGATGTAGGCAGAAAGCTTGCCCTCCGCACTCAATGACTTGACCTGGCGGCGGATCTGATTGCGCTCCCGGATGGTGTGGCCAACCTGGTCGAGGACCTCGGCAAGGTCGCCGCCCACCTCCCGGTGGATGCCGATGGCCTGCGAGACCCAGCTGAAGTCCTCGTTGCCCATCCGTTCCGCCGTCTCCTCAAGAGCGTTGTTGAGGTCACGGCCGAGCCGGGTCTGATTGACTACCCGGGCCAGCTCTTCGCTGGTCGGCGCCTGGGCCTCCCGCGAGACGGCGTCGACGGCACGCAGGAGGCTGTGGCCTGCCCGAAGGCTGCCGGCAAGCAGCTGCAGGGTGTCGTCGAGCTGGTCGGCAAATGCGCGTCGGCGCTTGCCGACCGCCAGGCCCAGAAACACCTTCCCTCCGAGCGGCGCCAGAATTAGCAACAGCAGTCCGAGCAGTGGGCCGCCGACCAGGAAGCCGAGAATGGAAGAGACCAGTCCGGCGGCTCCGACCAACACGAGGAAGTCGGCCGGGGAGAGTCGCATTCCCGCACGGTCCAGGGCATCGGTGATGGAACGCGTCCAGCCATGGCGGGTCAGCGTATCGGTGATCGCGCTGGTGGTGATGCCGGTGACCCGGCTGAGCACGGACGGTGGAGCTTCGTCGAGACGCAGAGGCCGTCGCCGACCCACCGGGAGCCGGGGCGTGGAGGAACTGAAAGTGATGAACAGCAGCAGCAGGAATGCCATGAGGAACAGCAGGGCCCCGAGCACGACGGTCATCAGCGCGCCCGCCCTGGTGCCGTCGTCTCAGGCATCTCGAATACCTTCGGTGAGACGTGGATGCCGAGGTCCTCGAACCGATCCACGAATCGGGGGCGCACCCCCGTGGGGATGGCCTTGCCCAGGAACCGCCCATTGGCGTCCACACCGGCGCTGTAGTCGAAGACGAAGGCGTCCTGGAGCGTGACGATCTCCCCCTCCATTCCCTGTACCTCGGTGATGTGGGTGACGCGCCGGGTACCGTCGCGCAGGCGCGTCAGTTGGACGACGACGTCGATGGCCGATGCGATCTGTTCGCGGACGGCACGCAGGGGAAGATCCATACCTGCCATGAGAACGAGGGTCTCCAGTCGGGCAATGACGTCCCGCGGTGAGTTCGCGTGGACGGTAGAGAGCGATCCGTCGTGACCGGTGTTCATGGCTTGCAACATGTCGAGCGCCTCTCCACCGCGGCACTCGCCCACTACGATGCGGTCCGGACGCATTCGGAGCGAGTTCTTGACGAGATCGCGGATGGTGATCTCGCCCTTGCCCTCGATGTTGGACGGGCGGCTCTCCAGGCGCACCACGTGCTCCTGCTGCAGCTGCAGCTCGACGGCGTCCTCGATGGTGATGATCCGCTCGTCGTGCGGAATGAACGAGGACATGACGTTGAGCAAGGTCGTTTTGCCCGTGCCGGTGCCGCCGGAGATGAGGATGTTCAAGTGCGCCTTGACGCAGGCGTTGAGCAGCTCCGCCATCTCGGGCGACATTGATCCGAATCGGACGAGGTCGGCGACCTTGAGTGGGTCGGTGGCGAACTTGCGGATCGTGAGCGACGAACCGTTGACCGCCAACGGAGGGATGACAGCGTTGACGCGGGAGCCATCCTCGAGACGGGCGTCCACGAGCGGTGAGGACTCGTCGATGCGACGGCCCACCTTCGAGACGATCTTCTCGATGACCTGACGCAGGTGCTCCTCGGACTTGAACTGCGCGTTGCTGAGGCCGACTCGGCCGCCCTGCTCGATGAAGATGTGGTCGGGCCCGTTGACCATGATCTCCGTGACGGACTCGTCGTCCAGGAAGCGCTGCAGCGGTCCAAACCCCAGGACGTCGTCACTGATTTCGCGGACCAGACGCTGCCGTTCCTCGACGGTGAGCGGCACCTGCTCAGCATCGACGATCTGGGTCAGTTCCTCGCGGGCGTAAACCTGCAGGGAGGCCTCGGTGAGTCCCGAGTCGTTGAGGCGGCTGCCGATGCGGTCGAACAGCGCCTCGGCCACGCGGTCCTTGAGCGCACCGAGGGCGTCGGACGCCGGGGTGACTGAGATCGGAACAGAGTGGGTCTCCACGACGAACATGGGGACGAAGTCCTCGTCCGCGGCCTCTTCGGCTGTCGGGGCGGGCTCAGCGACCGGCGAAGCAACCACCCCGCGTGCTGCATCGAGTCGTTGCGAGAGCTTCACTGGAGCACCGCCCGTCGGTGCACAGCCTTGCGAGGTGCAGTGGAGTGTGCCGGGTCGAAGCGCGCCACGAGCTGGTTGAGGGCCTTCGCGGCCTTGTCCCGTGAGGCCTCCTGCAGGATCGGCTCACCCTTGTTGGTGGAGTAGGTCACCGCCTTGGACCGGGGCACCACCACGTCCACCGGCGTCCGGACGGTCGCCTCGATGTCCTGCACACTCAGTCCGCTGGCGCGGTCCGCCATGTTGACGACGATGTGCCGGGAGCCCGGCAGCATCTGCAGCTCGGTGAGGACGTCGATCTCCTTGCGCAGCCCGCGCACCCCGGGCACGTCCATGCCGGAGAGGAACACCACATCGGTTGCCGCCTCCAGCGCGGCCAGGGTGTGTTCGCCCAGACCCGGTGCCGTGTCAACGACAACGAACTGGAACTCGCTGGCCAGCTGGTCAAGCATGTGCCCGATCTGGTCGGCGTTGATGAGATCGGCCTCGGCCGGCGAATCCGGTGTGCACAGGGCATAGATCGAGGTTGGGTGGACGCTGAGGAAGGCCTTAAGCACCATCGTGTCCTGCGCGGCCGCACCCGTGACCGCGTCCGTGAGCGTGTGCTCGGGGGTGAGGTTGAGCACTGCGGCGACGTCGCCGAACTGCACGTCCAGGTCCACGAGGACCGTGGACATGGGCGCGAGCTTCCCCAGGCCGACGGCCAGGTTGGTGGCCACCGTGGTCTTGCCGACGCCGCCCTTCGGGGAAGTCACTGCGATCACCCGACCTCCGAGGCGGGAGGGGGAAGCGTCCAGGGACGGATCGGGAATCAGACCGCGCCGCCGACTGTCCGCGGTGTGGCAGGCGCGCTCCAGCAGCACACGAATGATGTCGACTTCCGCCTGCGGCTCGAGGATGTCGCGCACTCCGGCTCGCATCGCGGCCAGCGCAAGGGCAGGATCCGCTTCCGCAACGAGGACCAAACTGATCTCGGGGTGCTGGACGTCGAACACGGACGCCAGACGGAGCGCGTCGCTCGCGTCGACCCCAGGGCCCAGCAGAAGGACCGCCGGCAGTTCACCGACTACCTTGCGCAAGAGCTCATCGGGGGTGTCAGGGACCTGCGTGTTGTACACCGTCTGGACCGCCCCTGGGATCCGGCCGGCGATGGCCGTCTGCACGCGCTGCTCGAACGTCACGTCCGAGGTGACGAGTAGGAATCTGCTCATTTGAAGAAGTCCTCCATACTGGCTCCGTCGTCGTTCCACTTGGCGTCCACGGGCTGATTCGACAGCCAGATCCTGCCAAACTCCGCCGCGAAGACGGTCTTCTCGGCGTCAGCCGCATTCTGAGCGAGCGTGACGAGCATCGCCCCCTCGGGAACCGGAGGCGCACCGGGGGCGGTTTCCTCCTCACCGCTCGCCTCGGCGGCAACCGGCGCGCCTTGGATGCTGGTGACGAGCACCCGGTGGAACACCAATTCGGTGGCGGGCTTGTCCTCTGGGCCCTGGTCGAAGGAAGCGAAGACACCGACGAAATCACCAGCCTTCACTTGGCCACCCACTACTCGGTCGGCGCTCACCTGGATGGTGACCTCCTGTAATTCCTTGGGCACCGCGACACGTCCCGGCTCCTGCAGGGAATTGAGAGTGACGAGCCGGCTGCCCAGCAGCTGCTCACCAGTCCGAAGCTCGACAGCAGTAACGCGCCCCTTATACTCGGCGAGATCCATCACGGCGTCCTCAGCCAGAGCGGAAACGGGCACCGTCTGCTTTCGCAAGTGCTGTGAGAGTTCCTCGACGGGCATCTCGGCTCGCACATCGTTCTCGACCACGAAGACCTCCTTGGTCTCCGTTCCTTCAAGGGCCCGCGCGTCGGCGGTGCGGACGTAGCCGGAGACGAGAACCGCACCGACCACGGCAAGGAGTGCAGCCACTACGGCGGCGATGACACGAACTTTCACGGTTTTCCGATCTCGCGATGCTGTTGCTGCTATTTGGTCAGGGTGACGATGGATGCCCCGAAGTCGGCATCCGGATCAGTGGTTCCGGTGAATCCATCGGCCAATGTGCCGAAACTGACGAACTCGCCGATAAGACCGCGGCAGTTCCCGGTGCACGTGGCATCTGGATAAATGTCATTGTCCTTCTGCTCACTTCCCGAAACCTTCCAACCTAGGATCTTGAAGGCAGCCCACCCCTTGATGTGATAAGAACCGTTCGCGCCGCCCGCGGGGTCGAAATCGTCATACACGGGCAACAGCGCGGTCTGTTCGTACAGGCTTTTCAGAACATCCACGCACCCCTCGGGCGAGCTGACGCCAGGTTTGCTCGGCACATCGGTGTCGTTCTCGACGTCGAGGTTGCAGTCGCTGTCCGATCCTGCCAACCAGCTGAAGCCACCCGGGAGGACCTGGCCAGAGGGGCTGGTGCTCGTGCACGACGGCGGGCTTGTGTTGCCGTGGAACCGGATCAGCTGCACCCCGCCATCGAGGTCAAATACACAGGGGGCGAACGCCAATGGGAGGATCGACGGACCGCCATGGGGAAACATGCTCCAGCTGGCCGTGGCGGTGGCTCCGACCGTAGGTTCTGTTCCCCACAGCATGGAAGAAAAGGTCAGACCCAGCTTGTCAGAGCCGGTCACTCCGTCCCGCGTGCTGGCTTGCACACGGACAAAGTCACCAGTGGTATTGAGTTCTAAAATCGTTGCGTCGGAGGCGGCATCCTTGGAATTGGCATCTGCATATTGGCCTCCAAGGCTTGCGGCAGAGACAGAGCAAACGAGCTCGTCGTTGGCGCATTCTTCCGCAACGGCGAGCGCGGCGGCGTCTGCCCCATTCTGCAGCTGAGCACGCTCGGCATAGATCAACCCGGTATCGAGGGCGACTGCTGCGGCCCCGAGGAGCACGACCATGAGCATTGCGACCATGACCGAGATTCCGCCGCGCTCCGTACCACGCAGGGATGTGATCAGCCGCCGCATTGCATGGCCGCCTTGCCCTTGATGTTGACGCCGCTCGGCAACAAGCTCGTTAGGCCGGAAAGAGAGTAGGTGAGCACCACCTCAACGGGTGCGCCGGCCACGCAGGTGGGCTCGGTCGGGAAATGGAGCTTCGCCGGAGACAAGGATGGTGAGGAGGACAGGGCAGCATCCTTGGCGTCCGACCAGTCTTTCGTGATAGCCATCGTGCGCGCTGCTTCCCGGGCAGCATGGGTCACACTGATCTGCGCATTGAAGGCGTAACCGAACTCCACGATGATGAACAAGATCATCAACAGGAGTGGCATAACAAGGCCGAACTCGACGGCCACCGCCCCCCGCTCGTCGCGGATACTGCTCATAACTCCTCCATGATCCTGCAACGTGGAGCGCCGCGGCAGCCCGGACGAAGGGCCGCCGCGGCGCTCTCGGTACGGCTGACAGTCAGAGGGTGATCGCCGTCATCTTGGCCTTGAGCTTGTCGACCAGGATGTCCATGGGGCCTCCGGTGCCGCCGAGCAGTGCGAGGGTCGTGACGAGCACGATGGCGACGAGGCCGATGAGCAGGCCGTACTCGACGGCGGTGGCACCCTTCTCGTTGCGCTGGATGCGCTCGAAGGTGTCGGTGAAGAAGGCCTGGACGGTGATGAAAAGAGGCAGCATGAGAAAGCTCCTTAGCAAAGCGGAGAAAGGGTGGAGTGGGTCTTCAGCTGTTTCCGACACTGCCTGCGAGAGGCTCCCCGTACCGGGCTACTGACCTGTAAGAAGAATAGACTTTGCTCCAGCAAAGCCACAAGCATTCGAGTGCATGCACTTTGGGGGACGTTAAACAGCGACGTAATGCCTGGTGAGAGGTGTATTTATTTACATAGACCAAAGTTGGGAGAGCGCTTGTCCCCCGAACGGCGTCAATAGAGGCCCGGCAGCAGGTACTCCCGCGCCAGTAGCTCTCCCCACATGACCGCCGCGAAGGCACCGGCCAGCATCGACGGGCCGAACGGGACGTCGCTGCGCAGGCCGCCGCGGCGGGACGCCAGCACGGCGAGACCCACCACCATGCCGACCACGGAGGCCAGCACCGCCCCGACGAACAGGGCTCCCCATCCCTGGAAGCCGAGGAACAACCCGAGCACGGCGGCGAGCTTTACGTCCCCCATGCCGAGTCCGGCAGGGGAGATCAGCGCCAGCACGAGGTAGAGGACGAACAGCACCAGAGCACCCAGCACCGCGCGCAATAGCGCTCCCCAGGCGTTCTCCCCAGTTGCGGCGAGCACGAGCAGCACCAAGCCGATGCCCAGTGCCGGCAGCACCACGGCATTGGGGAGCAGATGGTGGCGCAGATCGATCACTGTGAGCACCACGGCGACCGCCGCGAAGAAGAGGTATGCCGGGAGCTGCCAGCTGAGCCCGAAGAATGCGGCCACGAGGAAGAAGAGTGCCGCCGTGGCGACCGCCAGTAACGGACGGGACGGTGCAGAGGCAGGCTGGTCCGTGACAGGGCTGTACCGCAGGACGACGTGTGGCAGGAACCAGCCCACCACAGCACCCATGAGAGCGGCAGTCAGCCCCCACCAGAGGGGGGCTGATCCGAGCATGAGCTCCACGTGAGCGTCCCTCCGGTCCGTGGGCGTTTCGGCTGACGCCCGGATGGGTGGTTGTCCCCCGATCGGGGTTCCCGTACGAGACAGAGACTAACCGAGAGGTGGCTCTATTTCGGTGTACGAGCACGTCAAGCGGCGTTTCGACAATTCGACAATCACCTATCGAGAAACTCCTGAACCGAGATCGGCAGGAATTCCAGTACCCAGGAATCAGGAGTTGTGATTCGCCTCAATTGAGTGTCGACAGCCCTCTTTCTCGGGAACAGGGTTTCTTGGACGAACCGCCGGAATCAGTTGGCAAGCAGGGCCAGCAACGGCGGGACGAGCACGCACCCGAGCGCCATGAGCACGGCAACCACCCCTAGTACCAGCTGTTCGCGGCGTGCCGCGGCAGCGCCGGCGAGTTCCAGTGGCGGGCGGGGTCCGGACTCCCAGTCGAGGGCTTCCTGCTCCCAGCGGGTGCCGGCCACCGGTTCGGCGCCGCTCAACAGGCGCAGGCGCTCGGAGGTGTCCACGTCCTCACCGCCGTTGGGTGCGCCGAGCGGCGACAACGCCCAGGTGTGCCGCAGGCCCTGCAGGAGCGCGAGCACCGCCTCCAGCGGCTTGTTCTCGAGGTAGCTGCGCTGGGTCCAGGCGACCTTCGCCCGCTCGAGCGGGAAGCCGAGCACCACCTCCGTCCCGTCCCGGCGGACGTCGAAGGCCACCCGATGCTTCCGTCGGCCGAGCCTCGCCGGCGGATCCTCGGGCGCGGTGATCGGCGGGACGTGCAGCCAGTGGAAGGCCGCGACGACGGGGGGACACGTCCCGCGGCCCAGGAAGAGCACTCCGTTGCGCTCGACGACCACGGTGACGAGCCGGGGAAGCCCGGCGTGCCGGGCCCCGGCGAAGAGGTCCGGGCGCAGCGTGAGCAGTGGGCCCAGGAACTGCGCGTCCCGCCTGCCCTGCAGCACCATGTACATGCTGAGCCCCTCGGCGGCCCGGAAGAAGGCCTGCGCCCGGGAGTCGAGCAGGGCAACCAGGGCCGCGCCGGCGACGGCGCCCATGACGGCCGCGAGCGCGATGAGCCTGCCCGAGAGTTCCAGCGAGGCCGCCCGCGCCGACCACCAGAAGACCGCGATGGCAGCGACCGCCAGCACCGTCGCGAGCTGAGTCCGGTGCTCTTGCACCAGCAGTGCCCAGCTCCTGCGCGACAGGTGGTTCTGTTCGGCCTCACCGGCGGTCCGCGGCCGCCCCGGGCGCCGGGAGACGACGAAGGATGTCCGGATCTCGTCCTCCCGCCCGGCGGTGTCCGGGGGCTGCCGGCGGCCGGCATTCCCCGTGGGCCCCCAGGTGGAGTACGCACCGCTCAGCTCCGGCAGCCGATCCCGGAGCTTCGAGAGTTCGGCGAGCAGGCGGTCCCCGTCGATGTCCGTGGGCGAGATCCCGAAGCCGTCCAGCCGTCCGCGCGCCGCCATGGCCACCAGCTTGCCGGGGTCCGGCCGGGACCGCAGGAGGTGCTTGGCGAAAGGGGTGGTCATGAAGTGGCAGGCGTCGAGGGCGTCCGCATAGGCATCCATTCCCGAGTAGCCCATGGAGGCGGTGATGTGGGCGGAGGTCCTGCTGAGCTGCACGGTCGCGAAGGACGCCGCGACGTCGAGCAGCAGGAACACGCTCGGCGCCCCGTACTCGGGGAAGCCCGTATCCGCGAGACTGTCGCGCGGAGACAGTCCCAGAGCTCCTTGGACCCCTCGCACGGAACGGTCGAACATCGTGCCGCCGTGGGCGATCCGGATCTCCCGGAAGACCAGGGTGTCCAGCAGCCGGGCCCGGATCTGCGGGACCGGTGTGGACGGGTGGTAGCGGGAGGCAGGGAAGGCCGCGGCGTAGCGCGTGCCCAGGAACGCGGTGAGACCCCCATGGGCCCCCAGGGCCGGGCTGGCGATCATGTTGTCGGGACGGGCGAGCTCCCGTTCGATCTCCCGCAGGATCCGGAGGTCGAGCTTCTCGAGGAACTCGAGGGCGCGCTGCAGTTCCAGAGTTCCCTCGACCCCGTCTCGTGCGTCCGCGCGGGCCACCCCGCGCAGCCGTTCCACGGCTGTGCTGCGCTCCGCCTGCTCGTCGCCATCCATGAGTGTCCTCGCCCCTCGGTGCACCGGGCTGGACGCCAGGCAACAATGTATTTCCAAAGGCAAACTACACCGACCGGGCGCCGCGCCGAGATCAGCAGGACTCGAGCACGGACAACGCCGTCTGCAGGCCGTGTTCCGTGCGGATCTCCCGTCCCGCCCGCTCCGCGGCGGAATGGCACCCGAGGGCGTCGTCGATCGCCGCGCTGAGCCGCTCGGCCGTCAGCTTCCGCTTCGGGATCGGCGCGGCCGCGAGGCCGAGCCCGTGCAGCTGCCGGCCCCAGAACGGCTGGTCGGCCAGGAAAGGCACCACCACGTGCGGCACGCCGGCCCGGGCCACGGCGTGGACGGTCCCGGCCCCGCCGTGGTGGACGGCGAGCTCCGCACCGGGCAGCGCCGCGTCGAGCGGCAGGGCCGGCACGGTGAGCACGTCGTCGCTCCGGAGCTCGTCCGGCAGGGCGAGACCGCCCCACCCGGTGAGCAGCAGCGCCCGCAGACCGTGGGCACGGGCGCTCTCCACCACCGCCCTCCCCCGGGCCAGCGGGTCCCCGGACGCCATGGAGCCGAAGGTCGCCACCAGGTAGCGCCCGCCCTGGAGGAACTCGCGCACAGGGGTGTCGAGTTCCGGCACCGGGGCGTCGGAGTGCCAGGACCCGGTGAGGTGCACGGAGGCCGGCCAGTCGACCGGGCGCGGCAGCAGCTGCGGGCTGATCGGCAGCAGGGTGGCCGCCGGGGCGGGAACGGTGGCCGTCCGGCCACCGGGCAGCTGGGCGCATGCCCGGTCGATGTCCCGGCGGAACATCCGCTCGGCACCCCGGACGGCCTGGTAGGTGAGGCGGTTGAAGCGGCCGAGATCCCGGTTCACCACGCCGGGCGCCGGGAACTGCCGCGTGGGAGTGAGCACGGGCACGGCCTCGACCAGCACGTGCGGGACGCCGAGCGACTGAGCCACCGCCGGGGCCGTGAGCACCTTGGGATGGTGGACCACGAGGTCCGGCGCGAAGGCGAGCGTCTCCCGCACGGCGGCGGCGAGCATCCGGCGCATGCCGGGCCCCACCTCGGTGCGGAAGTGCCGCACTGCGGTCCACGGCGAGATGCCGTGCGCCTGGACCAACCGGTGGAAGTCCACCTCCAGACTCACGGTGTCGAGCCCCGACAGGTCCACGCCGGAGGAGTCGGGGACACCCAGGCGGACCTCGTGCCCGTGGTCGGAGGCGTACCGGGCCAGAGCCGCGAAAGGCTCCACGTCGCCGCGGGACCCGGACGTCAGCAGCATCATCCTCATGGACCCAGTGTGCTCCTGCTCCCCCGCCAGGACCCGTTCATTGCGAGGGAGACGCGTGCGGCCACCAGCCCCGGAGCCGGTCGTTGCTCCGAGAACAGCGGACGAGGACGACGCCCCGCCCGCCGCGCCGACCGGTCAGCCGGGCCGGCTCACACCTCGTCGTCGAGGCCCGGGCGGTCGTCGGTGTCGCCGGCCTGCCGGCGGCGGTAGGCGGTCATGTTGGTGCGGTTGGCGCAGCGCTGGCTGCAGAAGCGCTTGGAGCGGTTGCGGGAGAGGTCCAGGAGCACCCCGTCGCAGTCCTCGGCCCCGCACTCCCGCAGCCGGTCGGTCTCGTCGGCGCGGATGACGTCCACGAGGGCGAACGCCGTCTCCAGGCGCAGGCGGGCGGCCAGGGGTGCGTCCGAGGGAGAGGCGTGCAGGTGCCAGTCCTTCCCGTCGTGCCGGGCCAGGTGCGGGGCGAGCTCGGTCGTGTCGAGCACGGCGTTGACCGCCTCCACCATGGCGTCCCGGTCCAGGGCCCAGACCCGCCGCAGCTCGCGGCGCACCTCGCGCACCTCGGCCAGCTCGTGCTCGTCGCGGTCGAAGCGCCCCGACCAGCCGTGCGTCTCGAGGAGGTCCCGCAGCTGCTGGGTGGTCACGAGCTCGTCCTCCCCGGAGCGGGAGGCCCCCGGCGCGGTGTTCATCAGCGCCACGTCGGATTCGAGCACGTCCTCGGTGTCATAGGCAAAATGCACTTGACTACTTATCCTCTCTCCGGCTAGCGTGAGCGTCATCATCAGTTTAGACCCTTACGCGACGATGGTCGCGAGAAGGAGTTGGTCATGGTCGGCGGACTCTACCTCCTGGCGCTGCTCTTCGTGTTCGCCACCGTGGGCCGGCAGTCCGTCCCGCGGCGGGAGCGCACGGACCTGCGCAGCTGGACGCTGCGGGACGTGTACTACAACGTGCGGCGCGGAGTGACCGTGCTCGGGCAGCACGGTCCGTCCTACCCGGCCCTGGGCGAAGCGGAGCGGACGACGGCGCAGCGCACCCGCTGAGCGGCCCGGGAACGGCCGGGAGCGCCGGTCGTTCTCCCTTCGCCGTCGTGCGGTGCCCCGAGCGGGTCCGGGGTTCGGTCCTGGTGCGGGTGCACCGCTCAGCGCGGGCCCGAGCAACAATTGCCGATCACAGCGCGACCTTCTCGAACAGGACGGCCGTGCCGATGCCCCCGGCGGAGCTGATCATCGCCAGCAGCAGGCTCCCGGCGGGCAGCGCCCGGGACCGGGCGAGCAGGCGCACCACGGACACCGCCCCGGAAGCGCCGTAGGCGTGGCCCAGGGCCAGGGCGCCGCCCTCGGCGTTGAGCACCGCCTCGTCCAGACCGAGCAGGTCGGTGCAGGCCAGCACCTGCCCGGCGAAGGCCTCGTTGAACTCGGCCGCCGCCAGCTGGTCCACGGCCACGCCCTGCTCCGCCAGCAGCTGCTGCGCGGCCATGGCGGCACCGATGCCTAGCCGCGCCGGGTCCACCCCGACCGTGGCCGCACCGCGGAAGGCCAGTCCCTCGGACCGGCCCAGCTCCCGCGCCGTGGTGAGGTCGGTGACGAGGACGGCGGCCGCGCCGTCGGCGTCGCCGCAGGAGTTGCCGGCCGTCACCGTGCCGCCGGCCTCGAACACGGGCGGGAAGCGCGCGAGCAGCCTCGCACTCAACGTCCGGCGCGGGCCGTTGTCGGCGCGCACGTGCCCGCGCGCTCCGGCCACCGGCACCAGCTCGTCCGTGAAGCTGCCCGCCTCCACTGCCGCGAGGGCCCGCTGGTGGCTGCGCAGAGCGTAGGCGTCCTGCCGCTCCCGGCCGATCCCGTGCTCGCGGGCGACGGTCTCGGCGGCCTCGCCCATGTCCGGATCGCCCAGGTGCTCCGGGGCGAACTGGGCGCGGCGGTAGAACTCGACCTCCCCGTCCTGGCGTCGCCGTCCCCGCAGCGGGGCGGTGCTGATGCTCTCCGCCCCGCCGACGAGGAAGGCCCGGCCGGCCCCGGCCTGGGCGAGCCGGCAGGCGAGCACCACGGCGTCCAGGCCCGAGCCGCACTGCCGGTCCACGGTCAGGCCCGGCACGGACAGCGGCAGACCGGCCTCCAGCGCGGCGAGCCGGGCGAGGTTGCCACCGGCGCCCACGGCGTTGCCGACCACGACGTCCGCGACCTGTTCGGGATCCAGGCCCGTGTCCGCCACCAGGGAGCGCAGCACCGGCGCCAGCAGCCGCTGGACGGGCACGCCGTCGAGCAGGGTCCCGGCGCGCGCCAGGGGCGTGCGGCGGCCCAGCACCAGCAGGGGGGCCTCAGCCGAGCGGACGGACACGGTCGTCTCCTTCGAGGATCCAGTCGCGGAACAGCTGTCGGCTGAGCTTCCCGCTCGCGGTCACCGGCAGCTCCAGGAGCTCCCAGTACTGCTGCGGGCGCTTGGCCGGCGCCAGCCGGGGCTCCAGGCCGGCGCGCAGCCGCGACCGGTCGGCTCCGCCGGTGCCCGGGAGGATCCCGGCCACGATCCGCTGGCCGCGGGCTCCGTCGGGCAGGCCGGCGACGACGACGTCGGCCACTCCCGGCACCATGGCCAGGGCCGCCTCGACCTCGTGCGGATAGACGTTGAGCCCGCCGCTGTTGATCATCTCCGAGGCCCTCCCCAGCACGTGCAGCTGTCCGTCGCGCAGGAAGCCCTGGTCGCGCACCGTGTGCAGGCCGCCGAGCCGGCCGAAGGCCTGGCCGTCGTCGCCCCAGAGGTAGCCGTCGCAGACCAGGTCCGAGCGCACGCCGATCGTGCCGGCCACGCCCTCCGGCACGGGGCGGCCCGCGGCGTCGAGGACGGCCACCTCCACGCCGGGGAACGGGGCGCCCACCGCGGTGCCGGACTGCGCGGCAGACTCCTCGGTGAACTCCGCGGCGAACTCCTGCGCGGGCCCCTCAGCGGGCTCGCCCGGCCGGTGGCAGCAAGCGGCGACGAAACCGAGCTCGGCGGCGCCGTAGTACTCCCAGATCGCGGCGTTCGGGGCCCAGCGGCGGGCCGCCGTCAGCGTGGCGCGGTCCAGCTTCTGCCCGGCGCACACGATCGCGGTGACACCGCCGGCGTCGACGCCGCCGGCCAGACCGCGCTCCGCGAGGACCCGCAGCACGGTGGGCACGAGGACCAGACGGGTGACGCCCTGACCGGTGATTGCGGCGTGGGCGGCGGCCACGTCGAAGTGCGGCAGGGTGACGAAACCGGCCCCGGCGTAGAGGCACTCGGACAGGGCGTAGAGGTTCAGGCTCGAGGCCAGTGGACCGGGAGCCAGCACGCGGTCCTCCGGCCCCAGCCCGAAGTGCGCGATCGAGGTCTCGAACGAGCGCCGCCAGGAGGCCCGGCTGCGGCGGAAACCCTTGGGCAGGGCCGTGGTGCCCGAGGTGAGACCGATCAGGAACGCCGAGGCGGGGTCGCCGTCGCGCAGCACCGCCGGGACCGGATCGGCGGGGATCCGTGCCGCGCAGCGTTCCTGCACAGGCGCGGCCGTCTCCTCCGGCCAGGAGGGGTCCAGGACGGCGCACACCCGCTCCTCGGCCACCCCCGCGGCCCACCGGACGGCGAAGTCCGTGCTGTTGGCCTGCCGGAGGATGCCCGTGGGCTCGCCCGAGGCGGCCAGGGCCGCGGCCTCGGCGCGCAGCTCCCCCCAGCTGAGCTCCGCGCGCCCGCAGACGACGGCGGACTCCTGCGGGCGCTCCTCGGCCCAGCGGGTCACGCGGTCCAGAAAGGGCATGTCCTCGTCCTCGGTGATGGACCCGCGCTGCGGGCGGGCGATGAGCGGTGCGCCGGGCGCCGCGGTGGTCAGCGGGTGCTGCTCCCCCGGCGGTCAGCGGGCGGTGGTCTGCTGCACCCCGCCCAGGAGCCGGCGGTAGCTGCGGTGGACGTTGATCGCGGCCAGCGTCGCCACGACCGCCTTGAGCAGGTCCCCCGGGATGAACACGAGGGAACCCAGGGCGGAGGTGGACAGCGGTAGCCCGGTGACCACGGCCGTCCACGGGATGCCGAAGGCGTAGATCACCACGATGCCGCCCAGGACCACGCTGAGCAGGACGGCGGCGAAGCGGGCGGCGGTCCCGGTGCGCCTCAGCGCCCAGTACTGCACCAGCGCCCCGATGACCAGGGCGGCCGGGATCCAGCCGACGAGGTAGCCGCCGGTCGGGCCCAGGAACACCCCGAGCCCGCCCCGGCCGCCGGCCAGCAGCGGCAGGCCGGCCAGCACCAGGGCGTGCAGGACGACGACGGAGAGCATGCCGCGCACCGGCCCGAGCAGGGCACCGGCGAGCATCACGCCGAGGGTCTGCAGCGTGATGGGCACCGGGATGATCCCGACCGTGATCGGCGGCACGAGCCCGAGGGCGGCGATCAGGGCGGCGAACACGGCCACGAGGACGGTGTTCTGGGTGGTCTGCGAGGTGTCGGTGGCCATGGGGTCCTTCGGGTCGGGCTGATGAGTGCGGAGACGAGCAGATCGGCCGAGCAAATGGGCCAAGCGGATGGAAGCGAGCGGGCGGGGCCGCACTGTCGGGGCGGAGCCGGGGTGGTGCGGGCGGGTCAGTCGGTGGGCGGGGTGGCGCGCCGCGGAGCCGGGGTGGTGGCAGCGGTGCCCCGCCGCGGTGGTGCCGCGGCATCGTAGCACCGGGCGTCCAGGGCGGCGGCGATCTCCTGGGCCGACTCGAGGGTACGCACGAGCAGGGGCACCAGCACGGCCACCGGGCTGTTGTGCAGACCGCGGGCGAACTGCGCCTCCCGGACCTCGAGGTACTGGGTGCGGATCTGCGGGATGAACCGGATCGTCATGGACAGGGCCAGGCTCATCTGGGCCGGGTTCAGCCCGAGGTGCCGGGTCGGCGCGAGCAGGCGCTCGAACAGGGCGAGCATCTCGCCGAAGGTGGTGGACAGGCTGACCGCGTAGGCGAACAGGCACAGGCTGAGCAGCCGCAGCGCCGAGACCGCCGCGGCCTCCCAGCTCGTGGTGAGCCCCAGAGTGAGGAACACGATCCCGACGATGAGCAGCAGTCCGGCCAGCATCCGCAGCAGACGGGCCGGCGGGGTGCGGGTGAGCCAGGCGGCGGTCACGGCCAGGGCGAAGACGGCGACCTGGAGGCCCAGGTGCGTCACGGCGTAGATGCCCAGGCTGGCGGCGAACAGGAACGCGAACTTGGACCCGGCCGGGATGCGGGCGAGCACGCCGGTGGGCCCTGCGGCGTGCCGCCCGGCACCGTGCGCTCGAGTCCCGTCGGGCCGGTCAGCTCTGCTGCGGGCGTCCTGTCGCCGGGTTGCGTCCATCAGTCGCTGATCCCGCAGTAGAACTCCACGGCCTCCGCGGGGGCGCCGTCGAAGGCGATCCGGCCCTCGTGCACCACCAGGACGCGCTGGTAGTCGCCGATCAGGTCCAGGTCGTGGGTCACCACGATCGCCCGCTGGTCGAGCTCGTCGATGGTGGCCTGCAGCCGGCGGCGGTTGCGCCGGTCGAGCATGGTGGTCGGTTCGTCGAAGACGATCGTGGCCGGCTCCATGACCAGCACCGAGGCCAGGGCCACGAGTTGCTTCTCGCCCCCGGACAGGGCGTAGGACTCCCGCTCGCGCAGGTGGCCGATGCCCAGCCGCTCCAGGACCCCGTCCACCCGGGCGGTGAGCTCGGCCCCGCGCAGGCCCAGGTTCTTCGCCCCGAAGGCCAGGTCCTCGGCCACGAGCGGCATCACGATCTGGTTCTCCGGGTTCTGGAACACGAAGCCCACCTGGCGCCGGATGAGCTTGGCGTCCTTGGCGGTGGACAGCCCGCCCACCTGGACCGTGCCCCGGGTGGGCAGCAGCAGCCCGTTGAGCAGGCGCACCAGGGTGGATTTGCCCGAGCCGTTGAGCCCGATCACCGCGATCCGGTGCTCGTCGAGGGACAGGTCGACGTCCCGCAGGACGTCGACGCCCTCCCGGGTGACCGTGACCCCCGTCAGCCGGATGTCCGAGCGCTGCGGCTCCGGCGGAGCGGAGGGCTCCGCCCGGCGGGATCGGTCCCGCAGCGGGTGCTTGATCGACACCGTGACCGCCTTCCTCTCCTCCTCGTGCCCACCGGACCTCGAACGCTCCCGCAGCCCGCCCCAGCGCGCCTCGGTGGCGATGCCCCGGCCGGGACGCCGGGAACCGAGACGCCCTGAACCGAGATACCCCGGACCGAGCCGCCCCCGCCGGGACGTCCCGGACCGAGATGCCCTGACCCCGGACGCCCCGGGCCCGGCATGCCTCAGTCCGCGATCTCCCGGTCCGTGACCGCCCGGTCGCGAGGTGCCGGTTCGAAGTACAGGTGGGCGTGCAGGGCGCAGCCCGGGTTGAACCGCGCCCCGCACCGCGGACAGCCCTCCACCGCCAGGTACTCCCGGACGGTCAGCTCGTGGCCGCAGACCCCGCAGAGCACGGCCTCGGTGTCCTGCTCCTCGGCCGGCCACTGCGCCGCAGGGTGGCCGGCGCTCTCCTCGTGGCACAGATGACAAGGGTAGTACTCCCGGCAGCACCGGAACTTGATCGCGATCACATCCAGCGCCGTCCGGTAGTGCACGCAGCGCGTCTGCTCGTCGACAGGGCTGCCCAGAACCCGCCTCATCACTGTGCTCCCCCACCCTCGGTCCCGGGCCCCCGGGAGGCCCCGGGCGCCGCTCCTCGTCCGTCCGACAGTGCCCACTGTACGGAGCAGGCGGCACGCGGCGGAGAAACTGCGTACGGGCGGGCCCTCAGCCGAGCAGGATCACGTCCAGCCTCCGGGGCCCGTGCACGCCCTCCACGCGCTCGAGCTCGATGTCCGAGGTCGCGGACGGCCCGGAGATCATCGTGACCGGGGCCGTGGGCTCCACCAGGGCGAGGGCCTCGGGGATCAGCTCGACCACCGAGTCCCGCGGCACCACGCAGATGTGGTGGTCGGGGACCAGGCTGATCGCCCGGCGGCCCTCGTCGGGACGGCCGGTGAGGAAGATCGTGCCGGTCTCGGCGCAGGAGACGGTCGAGGACGTCACCACGGCGTCCACGGCATTGAGCTCGCGCACTCCCAGTGCGGAGGCCGCCCGGGCGTCGTTGGGGTCCACGATGGCCCGGCGCATGCCGGACTCCTCGGGCAGCCAGGAGCGGTCCAGGCCCTCGGGCACCACGTAGCGGGCGGAGCTGCCCAGCAGCTCGGCGATCCGGCCCGGCAGGGACTCGGGGGTCTCGTGGTGCACCGAGGCCTTGTAGTCGACCAGCCGGTCCTCGAGCATCTCGAGGACCTCCTCGCGCGGCCGTTCCGAGGCGCGGCGGTAGGCGCGCTCCGCCGGTGCGGGCGCCGGCGTGTCGTGCAGCGCCCCGCGGATGCGCGCCAGGATCTCGGTCTTGGCGTCGGTCATCGCTCTCCCCCGTGGTGCTGAGGGCCGTCCGAGGACCCGCCCTGTGGACCCTCGGCAGTGCCGGTGGTGCCGGCGCTGCCGGCACCACCGGGAACGGGGCCACCGGGAACGGGGCCACCGGGAACGGGGCCACCGTCGGCGGCCACCCGTTGCCGGGTCTCGTCGGCGTGCTGGGCCCACCAGTTGCGGAAGGACTCCTTCGGCGGGGCGGGGAGGTCCCGCTCGTCGGTCCAGCCGCCGGCCGCCCCGGGGAGCCAGCTGATCGCCCGGTCCTTGCCGGCAACGGCCCGGCCCAGCGGCAACGCCTTCTCGGCGAGCGCCATGCGCTTGCCGGAGGACATCACGAAGGAGGCTCCCTTCATCATGAGGTCCATCTCGGACGGGGGCCGCGGCCGGCGCCGGGTCCGGGCCGGGGCCGCGGCGGCGCCGTCGTCGGAGCGCTCGCCGTGCCGGGTGCGCACGTCCTCGTCGCGAAGGTGCACGAGGATCTCGGGGATGTTGATCTTCACCGGGCAGACGTCGTAGCAGGCCCCGCACAGCGAGGAGGCGTAGGGCAGGGACGCGTTCTGCTCGGAGGTGATGCCGGTCAGCTGCGGGGAGAGGATCGCCCCGATCGGGCCCGGGTAGGTGGAGCCGTAGGCGTGGCCGCCGGTCTGCTCGTAGACGGGGCAGACGTTCAGGCACGCCGAGCAGCGGATGCAGTGCAGCGCCGAGCGCCCGGCGGGGTCGTCGAGCACCGCGGTGCGGCCGTTGTCCAGCAGCACCACGTGCACGTCCTGCGGGCCGTCCCCGGGGGTCACGCCCGTCCACATCGAGGTGTAGGGGTTCATCCGCTCCCCGGTGGAGGAGCGCGGGAGCAGCTGCAGGAACACCTCGAGGTCGGCGAACGTGGGCACGATCTTCTCGATGCCCATCACGGTGATCAGGGTCTCGGGCAGGGTCAGGCACATGCGGCCGTTGCCCTCGGACTCCACCACGGTCAGCGTCCCGGTCTCGGCCACGCCGAAGTTCGCGCCCGAGACCGCCACGGAGGTGGTGAGGAACTTCTCCCGCAGGTGGGTGCGGGCGGCCTCGGCGAGGTCGCGCGGCTCGGACGTGAGCGTCTCGTCGGTCTCGGGCATCTCGGCGAGGAAGATGTCGCGGATCTCGTGCCGGTTCTTGTGGATCGCCGGGACCAGGATGTGGGACGGCTTGTCGTGTCCCAGCTGGACGATGAGCTCGGCGAGGTCCGTCTCCGTGGCCGTGATCCCGTGGCCGGCCAGGTGCTCCTCCAGGCCGATCTCCTGGGTGGCCATGGACTTGATCTTGATGACGTCGGTGGACCCGGTGGCCTGCACGAGCTCGGTGACGATCCGGTTGGCCTCGGCGGCGTCGCGGGCCCAGTGCACCGTGCCGCCGCGGGCCGTGAAGCTGCGCTCGAACTCCTCGAGGAGCTCCGGCAGGTGCGCCATGACGTGTTCCTTGATCGCGGAGCCGGCGGAGCGCAGCTGCTCCCAGTCGGGCAGCTCCCCCGCCACCCGGGCGCGCTTGCCGCGGATCGTGTGGGTGGCGTGGCGGATGTTGGCCCGCATCTGCGTGTTGCCCAGCTCGGCCTTCGCGGCGGCGGGGAACGCGGTCCGCGCGTGCAGGTTCCCCTGGCCGTGGGCGGGGCGGACGGCGGGCATGCCCAGGGCCGTGCGGCTCATCGGACACCTCCGGTGGTGCGGCGGACCGACGACGACGCCGTGCGGCGCGCCCCCGGGTCCGGGATGGACAGCTCGACCGGCCCGGCGACCTCGAGCGGGTTCTCGCGGGTGGACGCGAGGATCTCGGCGAAGTGGACGGTGGCCGCACCCGTGCCCCGGCGGCTCATGGCCCCGCCGAGGTGCATGAGGCAGGAGGCGTCCCCCCCGGTGCACAGCTCGGCGCCGGTCGAGACGATGTTGTCGATCTTCTCCGTGGCCATCGCGGCGGAGACGTCCGGGTTCTTGAAGGAGAAGGTCCCGCCGAACCCGCAGCACTCCTCGGCGTCGGGCAGCTCGACGAAGTCGATGCCGCCGACCGAGGCGACCAGGTCCTTCTGCCGGTCCCCCAGGCGCAGCAGCCGCATCCCGTGGCAGGACGGGTGGTAGGTGACCCGGTGGGGGAACCAGGAGCCGAGCTGGCCGGCCGCGTCCGTCACGCCGAGCACGTCGGTCAGCAGCTGGGAGAGCTCGTAGGTGTTCGCCGCGACGGCCGCAGCCTCCTGGGCGAGGGCCTCGTCGCCGCCGGCGCGGGCGACCATCGGCTGCTGGTGGGCCAGGGAGGCGACGCAGGAGCCGGAGGGGGCCACGGCGACGTCGTGGTCCGCGGCGGTGAAGGCCCTGACGTGGTTGCGGACCACGGGCAGGGCGTCGTCGACGTAGCCGCTGTTGACGTGCATCTGGGAGCAGCATCCCTGGCCGGGCGGGAACACCACCTCGTGGCCCAGCCGCTCGAGCACCCGCACGGTGGCCAGCGCGACCCGGGGGTACATCGCATCCACGATGCACGTGGCGAACAGGGCGATTCTCATGGGACCTCCGGGAACGGGATGGAGACGCGCGACGACGGCGGACTGCCGCATGTGGTCTGACCATAGTAGACGAGTGAGATGCACGACACAACGGACGTCGACACCTTCGATTCATCCGCCGCAATGGGCTTGGGGCTGTGATCTGCGCCATGTACGCTCCGTGGTCAGACCATTGTGGTCCGACCATAGCGTCGTCCTGATCTCCGACCGCGCCGCACGCGCTCGCCCTTCCTCCTCGCCCTGCCCCGCCGAGGGGCCCAGAAAGGATCTCCCCGTGGACAATCTCGCCCTCCTGAGCCTGCTGTCTCTGCTGCCCCTCCTCGTGGTGGGCGTACTCCTGGCCGGGTTGCGCTGGCCCGCGAAGGCCGCCATGCCGGTGGGCTACGCCGTCGCCGTCGTGGTGGCCCTGGTCGTGTGGCAGATGAGCTTCGCCGGCGTGCTGGCCGCCACTCTCGAGGGCCTCATCGTGGCCGCCACCATGCTGTACATCGTCTTCGCCGCCCTGCTGCTGCTCTCCACCCTCACCGTGGGCGGGGCCATGGCCACCATCCGTGCCGGCTTCAACTCCATCTCCGCCGACCGGCGCGTGCAGGCCATCATCATCGGCTGGCTCTTCGGTTCCTTCATCGAGGGCGTCTCGGGCTTCGGCACCACCGCCGCGGTCGTGGCCCCGCTCCTGCTCGCCATGGGCTTCCCCGCGATGGCCGCCGTCATGGTGGGGCTGATCGTGCAGAGCACGCCGGTCAGTTTCGGGGCGGTCGGCACCCCCATCCTCGTCGGCGTCGCCAACGGCCTGGGCGGCGATCCCGCGGTCGCCGAGCGCGTCAGCGTCCTGGGCCTGACCATGCCGGAGTTCATCAACTCGATCGGCTTCTACACGGCGGCCATGCACGGCATCGTGGGCATCCTCATCCCGCTGATCCTCGTCACCCTGCTCACCGGCTTCTTCGGCCCCGAGCGGCGGTTCCGCGACGGGCTCGCCGTCTGGCCCTTCGCCGTGTATGCCTCCCTGGCCATGACCGTGCCGTACGTGCTGGTGGCCCGCTTCCTCGGTCCCGAGTTCCCCTCGATGTTCGGCGGGCTCATCGGCCTGTCGCTGGTGATGTTCACGTCCAGCCGCGGCTTCCTCATGCCGAAGGACACCTTCGGCTTCGGGCCGCGCTCCGCCTGGTCCCACCGCTGGATGGGCACCCTCGAGCCGGCCGAGGCGACGGACGTGTCCACGCACATGAGCGTGGTCCGCGCGTGGGCCCCCTACGCCGTCATGGCGGCCCTGCTGGTCGCCAGCCGCGTCATCACCCCGCTGAAGGAGTTCCTGACCGGTCTGGCGCTCCCCTTCGAGGACATCCTGGGCACCGGGATCACCACGACCGTGCAGCCGTTCTACCTGCCGGGGTTCGTGCTGATCCTCGCGTCGCTGTTCGCCTACGCCGTCCACCGCATGACCGGGCGGCAGATCGCCGAGACGTTCAAGGTCTCGGGCCGCCAGCTGGCGGGCACGGCCGCCGCGCTCCTCTTCGCGGTGCCCCTGGTTCGCGTGCTCATCCAGTCCGGTCCGGCCCTCAACGACTCGGGGCTCTCCAGCATGCCGGTCACCCTCGCCGAGGGGGCCGCCGCGATCTCGGGCAGTTCCTGGCCGGTGATCGCCCCCTGGATCGGCGCGCTGGGTGCCTTCGTGGCCGGCTCGAACACCGTGTCCAACCTGACCTTCTCCCAGTTCCAGTTCTCCACGGGCGCCCGGATCGGCGTGCCGCCCGAGCTCGTGGTCTCCGCCCAGGCCGTCGGCGGCGCCGGCGGCAACCCGATCGCCATCCACAACATCGTGGCGGCCTCCGCCACCGTGGGCCTGCTGGGCCGCGAGGGGGACCTGCTGCGCAAGACCGTCATCGTGACCACGTACTACTGCCTCGCGGGCGGTACGGTCGCGCACCTCTTCATCCACGGCGTGGGACTCAACCTGGGCACCGTCATGCTGCTCCTGCTCGTCGCCGGGCTGGCCACCATCGCCCGCCGACTGATGCGGGTCGACACACCGATGGAGCTGCAGAGCCGCAGCTGACCCGGCCCGCAGCTGGCCCGGCCCGCAACGGCACCACCGAGCACGACGACCCCCGGCCGGGGTCTTCGTGCTCGGTCCGGCGGGACCCGCACCTGCCTAGACTGGTCCGCGTCCTGTCCGACCCACGAGGAGCCCCCGTGCCCGCAGCCGCACGCATGTACACCGTCGTCCTCGACTGGCTCGAGGAGCGCCTGCGCTCGGGCGAGATCTCGGTGGGCGACAAGCTGCCCGGGGAGCGCCACCTGGCCGAGGAGTTCGGCATCTCCCGGGCCTCGGTGCGGGAGGCGATCCGGATCCTCGACGCCATGGGTCTGGTTCGTTCCTCGACCGGGTCCGGGCCGAGCGCAGGGGCCATCGTCATCGCGGAGCCCTCGGCCGCGCTCGGCTGGGCGCTGCGGATGCACGTGGCCAACCGGTCGCTGCCGGTGCGGGACCTCGTGCAGACCCGGCTGCTGCTCGAGACCCAGTCCGCCCGCGAGGCGGCCACCGCGGCGGAGACCCCGGCGCGGGCGGCCGCCCTCGAGCGAGCGGCGGAGCTCGTGACGGCCATGGAGGATCCGACCCTGCCGGACGAGCGCTTCCACGCCGACGACGCGCAGTTCCACATCCTGCTCGCCTCCCTGGCCGGCAACGTGGTGGTCGAGACGATCATGGCCTCGCTGCGCCAGGCCATGATCGGGTACGTCCAGGAGACCGTCGCCGGTCTCGAGGACTGGCCGCAGGTGCGCCGCACCCTCCAGGAGCAGCACCGGGAGATCCTGCTCGCCTTCCAGGAGCGCCGGGGGGAGGATGCGGCCGCCGCACTGCGGGAGCACATCACCTGGTTCTTCGGTCACAGCACCGCCGCCCAGGAGGAGCAGGACCCGCGGGCCTGATCGGAGGACCCCGCAGACGAACGAAAGCGGCCCCACCGATTCCGGTGGGGCCGCTCCACGACGTCTGCGGGACAGAGGTTGCACGGTAGGGGGCCATCGGCCGAGGGGGGGTGCAAGGTGATCCAAGCCTTGCGCGGCCGCATCCCGGTCCAGGGGGGACTGTCCCGGGGCGGCCCCCTACCGTGAGCAGGTCGGTGGACCATCCGGTCCGGTGCTCGGCCACATGGGGGGTTGGGCCGTGCGCCGTGGGGATGTCTCTCACTCATCCACCGACTTTTCTTCTCTGCTCGCACTACTGATCATGCCGTGTTTGCTAATGCAGATGAATGTACTTTCGTCTACAAGTGGGCTGGACTTCCGTCCTGACCCGGCGCCGCGGGCGGGGGGCCCTGCTCAGAGCTCGCGCAGCTGCGGGTCGACGAGCCCGCTCTGGTAGGCCTTGATGAGCGCCTGCACCCGGTCGCGGACGCCGAACTTCTCACAGACCCGCCCCAGGTAGGCCTTCACGCTGCCCTCGGAGACGTGCATCTGCTCGGCGATCTCCCGGTTGCTCAGCCCCTGCGCCAGAAGTGTCACGGTCTCCATCTCCCGGTCGGTCAGCAGGGAGCGCAGGATGTTGTCCGCCGACCGTGCCGGCTGCTGCTGGTCCGGGACGGAGATGACGTTGTCCGCGAGCGCGCGGGCGATGGCCGGGGAGAGGGCGATCTCGTTGTTGAGCACCTGGTGCACGGCGTCGATGATCTCTTCGGGCCGGGCGTCCTTGACCAGGTAGCCGGCCGCACCGGCACGCAGGGCCGGCACCACGAACTCCAGCGTGGAGAACGTCGTGAGGGCCAGCACCTTGGACCGCGGACTGCGCGAGGTGATCTCCCGGGTGGCCTCGATGCCGTCCATCACGGGCATCTTCATGTCCATCAGCACGACGTCCGGATCGATCGCCAGACATCGGTCGACAGCCTCCCGCCCGTTGGACGCGGTGCCGATGACCTCGAACCCGGGCTCGGCCGAGAAGAAGGACTTCAGGGCCTCCAGCATCAACGGCTGGTCGTCCACGACAAGCACTCTGCATTCAGTCACCTGCACAGTCTATTTTTCGATGTCCCCCAAAGTGCAACACGTCATATTCGACAAAAGTCACAAATGGTCTGGACAAAGGTCGATAGGTGACTTCGGTTAACGTTGGCAAAATGGAACCAACCAGGGCAGCACACCCCTAGTGACCGGGAGATCTCTCCCCCACCCCGGCCGCCACCCCCCGATCCGGTGCTGCTCTCGTGATCCAAGGAGCCCCCCATGAAGAAGAAGATCCACAGCGCCATTGCCGCCACGCTCGTTGCCGCTACCCTGGTGGCCGTTCCCATCGCCCCCGCGAACGCCGCGCCGCGTTACGTCGTGTGCGGCTGGTGGCCCGCGATCTGCCGATGAGGTATCACTGCAGGTGTGGCTAATGTAACTGCATCGTTAGAAGGCGCACCGCGCACAGCCGGGAAGACTTCGTTCTTCCACGCCGAGCCTCTTGCTTGGTGGCTGTCCGCGGTGCTCGTCCTTTTTGCGCTCCTGACCATGATGGACGAGCTGCGACATCTCGTCAGTGACTTCCGTGGCTCCGCGCCCCTGGAGATCATGTTCGCCGTGGACAGCGTTCTGTCCTACGCCGTCATCGGCCTCGTCGCATGGCGGTCCACCTGGGCATCCCTGGCGTCGATCTCCTGTCTGATCACGTCGCTGATCCTTCACGACTACGGGGCGGCGATCATCGCCGCCGCTGTGGTCACGGTGTCCGTGCTGGCCACCGCGACGGACCGGTTCATCAAAGTTCACCTCCTGGTCTACTTCGCCTGGATCATTGCGGCCGCCTCCCTCCGAGAGGGAGGCTTCGACGGGATCATCTTCTGGAATCTGCTCATCCCTTTGCTCGTGGTGACCCTCGTCGGAGGGGGCGTGCGCTACTTCGGTCAGCAGCGCCGACGCAGTGAACAGCGGGTCCGGGACCTCGAGATCCTCAATGTGCGGCTGCGGGAGGACGAGCGGCAGGCACTGGCCCGGGACCTGCACGACGTCGTCGCCCACGAGCTCACCCTCATCACGATGCAGACCATGAGCCGGCGCCGCTCCGGGGACGTCGGCGAGCTGCACCAGGTCCTCGAGACCGTGGAGGGCGCCGCCCGCTCGGCACTGCACGAGCTGCGGGTGCTGCTGCGCCTGCTACGCAACGAGAACGAGGGCGAGCACCCCCGGGACGTCACGGGCGCCGGCCTGTCCATCGGCAGCCTGGAGCACGTGGTCACGTCCCTCGCGGCGAGCCTGCGGGACCTGCGCTTCGACCCGGCGGTGGTCATCACGGGCGACCTCGAGGCCATGCCCACGACCGTGCGCGGCACCGCCGCCCGCATCCTGCAGGAGGCGGTCACCAACATCATCAAGTACGCCCCGACCGGGTCGCGATGCCGGATCGAGGTGACGGCGGACGACCACGAGCTGCGCCTGCGCGTGGCGAACCCCCTGCCGCGCAGCACCCAGCGCACGGACGCCTCCTCGGCGGAGATGTCCTCGGGACTCGGCCTGCGCGGCATCGCGGAGCGCGTGTCGCTGCTGGGCGGCCGCGCCGAGAGCGGGCCGCAGGACGGGAAGTGGCTCCTCGACGTGTGCCTGCCCGTGGACGGGCGGGAAGCGCTGTGAGCCACCGGGCCGCGCCGGACACCGGCCTGGCCCGGCGCGTGACCGACGTCGTGGCCACCATCCCCCCGGGCCGGGTGCTGTCCTACCGGGACGTCGCGGAATTGGCGGAGTGCCGTTCCCCGCGCGTGGTGGGCACGGTCATGGCGCGCAACCCCACCGGCGAGACGCTCCCCTGGTGGCGCGTGGTCACCGTGCAGGGCACCCTCGCGGACCATCTCCAGGCCGAGGCCCGGGAACGGTACCGCGAGGAGGGCACGCCCCTGAGGGAGGACGACCGGCACCTCGTGCGCGTGGACATGGACCGTGCGCTGTGGACCCCGGACTCCCCCGGCGCCTGACGCCGCTCCGCCCACCTGCTCGGCCGACCCGCTCCGCCCACCCGCTCAGACCACCTGCTCCGCACACCCTGCGGTGCACCCGTGCCGTGCTCCGGCGCAGTGTCCCGCGGCATCCGGAGCCGGGGTCCGGGCCCGGCGCCCGGGCTCAGTACTCGAGCGGGCCCGCCACCTCGAGGAAGTTGCCGTCCGGGTCGAAGGTCCGCCCGGTGAGCCGCTCGAACGCCTCGACGTAGCGCGCGCGGGTCCGTTCCACCACCTGTTCCGGCAGCGGGGGCACGGGGCCGGTCCCGTTCCAGCCGGACTCGTCCGAGCGCAGCCAGTCCCGCACGTACTGCTTGTCGAACGAGGGCTGGGCCTTGCCCGGCCGGTAGGTCTCCGCGTCCCAGAAGCGGGAGGAGTCGGGGGTGAGCACCTCGTCCCCGAGGGTGATCGCCCCCCGGTAGGAGTCCAGGCCGAACTCCACCTTGGTGTCCGCCACGATGATCCCGCGCTCGCGGGCGATCCTCTCGGCGGCGGCGTAGATCTCCAGGGTCAGCTCGCGCAACCGGTCCGCCACCGCGTGGCCGACCCCGTCGGCCATCTCCTGGAAGGTGATGGGCAGGTCGTGCTCGCCCACCTCCGCCTTGCCGGTCGGGGTGAAGATCGGCTCGGCGAGCCGGGAACCGTCCACGAGACCCGGGGGAAGCTCGATCCCACAGACCTCGCCGGCCTCCTGGTAGTCCTTGAGCCCGGAGCCGGTCAGGTAGCCGCGGGCGATGCACTCGACCGGGAACATCGAGAGGTTCTTGCAGACGACGGCCCGCCCGCGGACGGACTCGTGCACGTCGGTCGACAGGACGTGGTTGGGCACGCCCGCGAGCTGCTCGAACCACCACAGGGACAGCTGCGTCAGGATCTTGCCCTTGTCCGGGATCTCCGTGGGGAGGATCTCGTCGAAGGCGCTGATCCGGTCGGTGGCCAGCACCAGGACCGAGCCGGCCCGGTACTCGGCGTCGTCGTAGATGGCCACGCCCGTGGCGCGCAGCCGCGACTCGTCGGGGACGTAGAGCTCCCGGACCTTGCCGGAGTAGATGTGCCTCCACCCGGGGATCTCGGGAGGGGTGCTGACGGTGCCCTGCTCGCTCATGCCTGCTCCTGACGGGGACGGGGATCGGAGGCGCCGGGCACGGTGACCAGGCCGCGGGCGGCCTTCAGCGCGATGTCGGTGCGGTGCTGCGAGCCCTCGAGCGCCACGAGCCCCACCCCCCGGTAGGCCCGCTCGCGGGCGTCGTCGAGGTCGGCCCCGAGGGCGACGACGGCGAGCACCCGCCCACCGGCGGAGACGATCCGCCCGGCGTGCTCGCCCTCGCGCGCCACCGCGGTGCCGGCGTGGACCACGTGCACGCCCTCGAGCGCCTCGGCGTCCGCCAGCCCGCCGATCGGGTCGCCCTTCCGGGGGCTGTCCGGGTAGTCCTGCGCGGCGACGACGACGGCGACGGCCGTCTCGGGCCGCCAGCGCAGCCGCTCGGCCTCGTCGAGGCGCCCGGCCGCGGCGTCGTGCAGCAGCCGCCCGAGCGGGGTGGTGAGCCGGGCGAGCACGGCCTGGGTCTCGGGGTCCCCGAAGCGGGCGTTGAACTCGATGACCCGCAGACCGCGGGTCGTCACGGCCAGCCCGCAGTACAGCACGCCCACGAACGGGGTGCCCCGGCGCCGCATCTCGTCGACCGTGGGGCGGGCCACGCGCTCCACGACCTCGTCCACGAAGCCCTGCGGCAGCCACGGCAGCGGCGTGTAGGCGCCCATTCCGCCGGTGTTGGGGCCCTCGTCCTCGTCGTGGATCCGCTTGAAGTCCTGGGCGGGGCTCAGCGGGATCACCCGGGAGCCGTCGGTGAGCACGAACAGGGACACCTCGGGCCCGTCGAGGAACTCCTCGACCACCACGCTCCCGCCCGCGGCGAAGCACGCGGCGGCGTGCTCGAGCGCGGCCGCGCGGTCGGAGGTGACGACCACGCCCTTGCCGGCGGCGAGCCCGTCGTCCTTGACCACGTAGGGCGCACCGAAGGTGTCGAGGGCGTCCGCGGCCTCCTCCTCCGTGGTGGCGACCCGCGCCATCGCGGTGGGCACCCCGGCGGAGGCCATGACCTCCTTGGCGAACGCCTTGGAGCCCTCGAGCCGGGCCGCGGCCCGGGAGGGGCCGAAGACGAGGAAGCCGGCCTCGCGCAGGGCGTCGGCCACCCCGGCCACGAGCGGGGCCTCGGGACCCACGACCACGAGATCCACTCCGAGCTCGCGCGCCAGCGCGGTGGCCGCGGCGGGGTCGTCGGCGTCCACGGCGTGCACCGGGACGAGCTGGGCGATACCGGCGTTGCCCGGCGCGCAGTGCACCTGCTCGACCTCGGGATCTGCCAGCAGTGCGCGGATGATTGCGTGTTCACGGCCTCCGGGGCCCAGTACCAGAACCTTCACGCCCTCAGGCTAGTTGGCGGCAGCGGGAAGTGGCACATCGTCCCACGCCTCGGCCCCAACGGTCCAGCATAGGTAAGCAACCTGAGCATGTCCTTCGAATTCCGGGGGACGACGACATGGTCCGACATCCTCCCATGTGGCGGGGTCACCGTGCCTACCGTTGAGGCATGAGCACATCGAGACGAGTCACTGCAGCTTCGGCCGCCGCCGTCCTGGGCCTGTTCCTGGCCGGCTGCGACAACACCGGAACGGAGGAGACCCCGGAGGCCCCCGCCGGGACGACCGCGCCGATGGAGGATGGTGCGACGACCGAGCCCACCGACGGCGCCGGCATGGGCGGAGGCGCCACCGACGGCGCCACCACCGGCGCCACCACCAACAGCGGGGCCGGCACCGGTGACGATGCCACCACCGGCGCGGACGGCACGGTCCCCGAGGGGGACACGGGCGGCACGGACACCGGCGGCTGAGCGGACGTCGGCGCGGCGCCCCGGCCCCGTCGAGGAGGCGCGGGGCGCCGCTGACATACTGGGGCGATGCAGACCTTCACCTCGGACCGTGCCGTGGATCTCGCCGTGCTCGAGCGCAGCGGTTTCGTCGAGTCCCGCCACCGCGGCTCCGCCGTGGTCCTGGACCCGGACGGGGCCGTGGCGGTGGAGCTGGGCGACATCGGCACCCCGATCTTCCCCCGTTCCACCCTCAAGCCGTTCCAGACCATCGCCGCAATGAAGGCCGGGGTCCCGCTGCGCGGGGCCCAGGTCGCCATCGCCTCCGCGTCCCACATCGGCTCCTTCGAGCAGCTCGACGCGGTGAGCTCGATCCTCGGGGCCGCGGGGCTGACCGAGGACGCGCTGCAGTGCCCGCCGGACTGGCCCGAGGACGAGGAGGTCCGCACGGAACTCGTGCGGACCGGGCGCGGCAAGGCCCGGATCTGCATGAACTGCTCCGGCAAGCACGCCGCGTTCCTGTGGGCGTGCACCGAGAACGACTGGCCCACGGACAGCTACCTGGACCCGGCGCACCCCCTGCAGCGGACCGTACTGGAGACCGTCGAGGAGTTCTCGGGCGAGCGCGTGGCCCACGTGGGCGTGGACGGCTGCGGCGCCCCCCTCGCGGCGATCTCCCTGACCGGCCTCGCCCGGGCGTACTCGACCCTGGGCCGGGCCGCGGGCAACCTCGACGCCGACGCCCGCGCCGCCACGGTCTCCCAGTGCATGCTCGACTACCCGGAACTCGTGCACGGGCCGGGCAGGTACAACACCGTGGTCATGGAGGAGCTGGACGTCGTGGCGAAGCTCGGGGCGGAGGGCGTGCTCGCGCTCGGCACCCGCACCGGGTGGTCGGTGGCGCTCAAGGTCCTCGACGGCGGCTCCCGCGCCAACGCGCTCATCGGCCTCAGCCTGCTCGCCCACGCCGGGGCCGTGCCCGCCGCGGCGGCCGCCGCGGTGATCGGGCGGGTGGTGCGCCCGATCATGGGAGGGTCCCGCCCCGTCGGCCGGCTCCGCGTGGCGGAGCCCCTCCTGGAGCTGCTCGGGCCGGAGCTGGTCCGGGCGCTCGGGCAGGACTAGGCCGTGGCCCGCCGCCGCGTCGATCCCGCCGATGGGACCCTGGCGCTGGGCGCCTGGCGCGCGGACCCGGACGGCACTCCGCGCCGGACCGTGGCCACCGCCGTGCGCTACACCCTCGAGGAGCTCGCCGAGCGGGTGCCCGGCAACAGCGTGGAGGTGCGCGTCCCGCCCTTCGGCGTCACCCAGTGCGTGGCCGGGCCCCGGCACACCCGCGGGACTCCGCCCAACGTCGTCGAGACCGACGCCCGCACGTGGCTCGACCTCGTCACGGGGGCGCTGACCTGGCCGGAGGCCGTCGCCTCGGGCGCCGCTGTGGCCTCGGGCACAAGGACCGATCTCGCGGACGCCCTCCCCCTGTTTCCCCGGTAGCCTTGAGGACATGAGCTCCACTCCCTCCTCCCCCTCCGCGCGCCCGTCCCCGCGGAAGGTCCCGCGCCGGCGCCGCCGGAAGCGGACCGCCGTGCCGCTGGCCGCCGCCGGCAGCCAGCAGATGACCCTGCGCCGCGCCCCGAACATCTGGGCGTTCGTCCTGCTCGGCGGCATCCTGGGCGCCGTCGCGGGCGTGCTCGTGGGGCTGACGGGCCGGGGCAGCGCCGAGTTCACCCAGGGGGCCGTGACCCTGTTCATGGTCTCCGTCTGCACGGTCCTGGGCCTGGCCGCCGGCGCCGTGCTGGCCCTCGTGCTGGACCGGGTCTCCGTGGCCCGGGCCCGGGCCGTCACCACCGAGGTCGTGGACGACGACGCCTCCGCCGGCTCGCCGGCGGACGCCCCCCGGACCACAGACCCCCGAGCTTGAGAGAAGGCTGATCGACGTGGTTCGCCCTGATGGACAACTCAGCCACGACCTGCTCCCCGGAGAGAAGGGCCCCCAGGACGCGTGCGGCGTGTTCGGCGTGTGGGCCCCCGGCGAGGAGGTCGCGAAGCTGGCCTACTACGGCCTCTACGCCCTGCAGCACCGCGGCCAGGAGTCCGCCGGGATCGCCGCGAGCGACGGCCACCGCATCGCGGTGTACAAGGACATGGGCCTCGTCTCGCAGGTCTTCGACGAGGCGACCCTCACCACCCTGACCGGGCACCTGGCCGTGGGCCACTGCCGGTACTCCACCACGGGCGGGTCCCACTGGGCCAACGCCCAGCCCACGCTCGGCGCCACCCCGCACGGGACCGTGGCGTTGGCGCACAACGGCAACCTCACCAACTCGGCCGAGCTGTACGAGCTGCTGATCGACAAGTCGGGGTTCCCCTCCCAGGGGGAGATGGCGCAGGGCAACACCACGGACACCGCGCTGGTCACCGCGCTGCTGGCCGAGCACCCGCACGGCTCCCTCGAGGAGGCCGCCATGCACCTGCTGCCCCAGCTCGTGGGCTCCTTCTGCCTCGCGTTCATGGACGAGAACGCCCTCTACGCCGCCCGCGACCCGCAGGGCATCCGCCCGCTGGTCCTCGGCCGGCTCGAGCGCGGCTGGGTGGTGGCCTCCGAGACCGCCGCACTGGACATCGTGGGCGCGTCCCTGGTCCGCGAGATCGAGCCCGGCGAGTTCGTGGTGATCGACGAGCACGGCCTGCGCTCGCAGCGCTTCGCCGAGACCCGCCGCGCCGCGTGCGTGTTCGAGTACGTCTACCTGGCCCGCCCGGACACCACCATCAATGGCCGCTCCGTGTACGAGTCCCGCGTGGAGATGGGCCGCCGGCTCGCCCGGGAGCACGTCATCGACGCGGACCTCGTCATGCCCACCCCCGAGTCCGGCACCCCGGCCGCCATCGGCTACGCCGAGGAGTCCGGCATCCCGTTCGGCAACGGCCTGGTCAAGAACGCCTATGTGGGGCGGACGTTCATCCAGCCCTCGGACACCATCCGCCAGCTCGGCATCCGGCTCAAGCTCAATCCGCTGAAGTCCGTGGTGGCGGGCAAGCGCCTGGTGGTCATCGACGACTCGATCGTGCGGGGCAACACCCAGCGCGCCCTCATCCGGATGCTGCGGGAGGCCGGGGCCGCCGAGATCCACGTGCGGATCTCCTCCCCGCCCATCAAGTGGCCGTGCTTCTACGGCATCGACTTCGCCTCCCGGGCGGAGCTGATCGCCAACGGCCTCGGGGTCGAGGAGATCAGGGCGTCCCTGGGCGCGGACTCCCTCGGCTACATCTCCGAGGACGGGATGATCGCGGCCACCCTGCAGGAGCGCGCCGAACTGTGCACCGCGTGCTTCTCGGGCACCTACCCCACCCGCCTGCCGGACGCGGACAAGCTCGGCAAGAACGTCTTCGAGGCCCGCACGCCCGTGGACTCCTCCCCCCGCCGGTCCCCGGGCGGGCCGTCCGTGGCGCAGCGGCCGGAGCACGCCTCCGCCGTGTCCATCGACACCCACCCCTCGGCCGACGACGGCGTCTCCCGCCGGCCCGCCGAGCGCACCAGCATCTCCGACGAGGACTCCGGCATCCAGGAGACCTCCACCGGGTGCGACCCGGGGCCCGACTCCGACCTCGAGGACCTGATCCTGCCCGAGGACCGGGTCCCCGCCGGACCTGCCGCCCGGGAGACCGCCCGGCCCGCCGCCGGGCCCGGATCCGAGCACGCCGCCCAGCCCCAGACCGCGAAGGACGCCTGACATGGCCCAGCCCCCCTCCACGAACCGCACCGTCACCTACGCCAGCGCGGGCGTGGACGTCGAGGCGGGAGACCGTGCCGTCGAGCTCATGAAGAGCGCGGTCAAGGCCACGCACACCCCCCAGGTGGTCGGCGGGGTCGGCGGGTTCGCGGGACTGTTCGACGTCTCGGAGCTGCTCGCCTACCGCAAGCCCTACCTCGCCACCTCGACCGACGGCGTGGGCACCAAGGTCGCGATCGCCCAGACCCTCGACGTGCACGACACGATCGGCTTCGACCTCGTGGGCATGGTCGTCGACGACATCGTCGTGGTGGGCGCCAAGCCCCTGTACATGACCGACTACATCGCCACGGGCCGAGTGGTGCCGGAGCGGATCGCGGACATCGTGCGGGGCATCGCCGCGGCCTGCGAGCAGGCCGGCACCGCCCTGGTCGGCGGGGAGACCGCCGAGCACCCGGGGCTGCTCCGCCCGGACGAGTACGACGTGGCGGGGGCCGCCACCGGCGTGGTCGAGGCCGACGAGCTGCTGGGCCCGCACCGCGTGCGCTCCGGCGACGTGGTCATCGGCATGGCCTCCTCCGGGCTGCACTCCAACGGGTACTCCCTGGTCCGGAAGGTCATCAACGTGGCCGGGTGGTCGCTGGACCGGCAGGTCTCCGAGCTCGGCCGCACCCTGGGCGAGGAGCTGCTGGAGCCCACCCGCGTCTACGCCGCCGACGTCCTCGACCTCGCCGCGGCCTTCCCCGTCAACGGCCAGGACCGGGCCACGGGCCACGGTGTCCGCGGCTTCAGCCACGTGACCGGCGGGGGCCTCGCCGCGAACCTCGCCCGGGTGCTGCCCGCCGGGCTCGAGGCCACGGTGGACCGCAGCACCTGGGAGCTGCCCGCGGTCTTCCAGCTGATCAGCCAGCTCGGCAACGTCCCGCTGCCCGATCTCGAGCGGACCCTCAACCTCGGCGTGGGCATGGTCGCGATCGTCGACCCAGCGGTGGCCGACGACGCCGTCGCCCATCTCACGGCCCGCGGCCTGCCCTCGTGGGTCATGGGATCCGTGGGCGAGCTCGACCCGGACGCCGACCACGGCGGACCCGACTGGGTGCAGGGCGCGAAGGGCGTGGACGGCGGCGCGGTGCGCATGGTCGGCGCCTATACCGGCTGACCCGGCCGGGCGGAGAACCCGGAGGAACAGTGAACGCCCCGCCGGTCGGCGGGGCGTTCACTGTCGGCGGGCACGCGAAGAAGGTGCACGTCCTGGACGGGCACCTTGTTGCGTCGTGCGGTGGAGACGAGCGGAGTTCCCGGTGCTTACCGGCGGTAGTCCTCGTCGTAGTCGTCGGCGTACTTGTCGACGTAGGCCGAGTAGTCGTCCTCGTCCTCCTCGACGGTCTCCTCGACCGGCTCCCGCAGCGGGGGCATCTGCTCGCTGCCGCGCAGTTCCCGCTGGAGTGCCGTGAGGTCGGTCTGCGGGCTGAAGTACTTCATCTCCCGCGCCTGCCGTGTCGCCTTAGCCTTTTGACGGCCGCGCCCCATGGCGTGACCCCCTCTGTCTCTTGGTCCGGACGGCGGCACTCAGGCACAGAGTACGGCCCCGGAAATGTCGTATGAATGGTTCGTGAGACCAGGGTACATGGTTTGCCAGCCCGTTGCGCCCGGCCCGGGACCGGCGCGGTGGACTGTCGGCAACCTCACGGGAGGCTCGCCGAACGCGGTCCGGGGCCGCCGGGTCTCCCCGGCGGCGGCCCGCCGGCCGGGCCGGGGCCCGCCGCTGCTCGCGGCGCACCCCGGCCCCCCGGCGGGCGGCTCCCCCGGCGCTCAGCTCGCGGCGCGCGCCGGCTCGGACACGGCGGTGACGGTGAGCCCGTCCGCCACCACGTCGGCGTCGACGTCCACCCGGACCGTGTCGCCGTCCACGACCGCCCCGGAGAGGATCGCCCTGGCGAGCTTGTCCCCGATCTCCCGCTGCACCAGCCGGCGCAGCGGCCGGGCCCCGTAGGCCGGGTCGTAGCCGGTGAGACCCAGCCACTCGGTGGCCGCGGGGGTGACCACCAGGTTCAGGCGGCGCTGCCCCAGGCGCTCGGCCAGCTGGGCGACCTGGATGTCCACGATCTTCGCCAGGTCGGACGTGGACAGCGGGTCGAACAGGATCACGTCGTCGAGCCGGTTGAGGAACTCGGGCTTGAAGGAGGCGTTGACCACGTTCATCACCGCCTGCTTCTTCGCCTCGGGCTCGATGGTCTGGTCCACCAGGAACTGGCTGCCGAGATTGGAGGTGAGGATCAGGATCACGTTGCGGAAGTCGACCGTGCGCCCCTGCCCGTCGGTGAGCCGCCCGTCGTCGAGCACCTGCAGCAGGATGTCGAAGACGTCCGGGTGGGCCTTCTCGATCTCGTCGAGCAGGATCACCGAGTAGGGGCGGCGCCGCACGGACTCGGTGAGCTGGCCGCCCTCCTCGTAGCCGACGTAGCCCGGAGGGGCGCCGACCAGCCGGGAGACCGTGTGCTTCTCCCCGTACTCGGACATGTCGATCCGCACCAGCGCGCGCTCGTCGTCGAACTGGAACTCCGCCAGGGACTTCGCGAGCTCGGTCTTGCCCACGCCGGTGGGGCCGAGGAACAGGAACGAGCCGATCGGGCGGTTCGGGTCGGAGATGCCGGCGCGCGAGCGGCGCACGGCGTCGGCGACGGCCTGCACGGCCCGGTGCTGGCCGATGAGCCGCTTCCCGAGCACCTCCTCCATGTGCAGCAGCTTCTCGGTCTCGCCCTGGAGCATGCGCCCGGCGGGGATGCCGGTCCAGGCCGAGATCACCTCGGCGACGTCGTCGGCCGTGACCTCCTCGGAGACCATGGTGTCGTGCGGGGCGGAGGTGTCCTCCTGCTCCTGGGCGGCGTCGAGCTCCTTCTGCAGCGCGGGGATCTCCCCGTAGAGCAGCCGGGAGGCCTCGGCGAGGTCGCCCTGGCGCTGGGCCATCTCCGCCTGCGAGCGCAGGTTGTCGATCCGCTCCTTGAGGTCGCCGACACGGTTGAGGCCGGCCTTCTCGGCCTCCCACCGGGCGTTGAGGGCGTCGAGGTCCGCCTTCCTGTCGGCCAGCTCCTGGCGCAGCGCGGCGAGACGCTCGACCGACGCGGGGTCCGTCTCGCGCTCCAGCGCGAGCTCCTCCATGGTCAGGCGGTCGACGGCCCGGCGCAGCTGGTCGATCTCCTCCGGGGCGGAGTCGATCTCCATGCGCAGCCGCGAGGCGGCCTCGTCGACCAGGTCGATGGCCTTGTCCGGCAGCTGCCGGCCGGGGATGTACCGGTTGGACAGGGTGGCCGCCGCGACGAGCGCGGCGTCCGCGATCTGCACCTTGTGGTGGGCCTCGTAGCGCTCCTTGAGGCCGCGCAGGATCGCCACGGTGTCCTCCACGGAGGGCTCGCCCACGTAGACCTGCTGGAAGCGGCGCTCCAGGGCGGCGTCCTTCTCGATGTTCTCGCGGTACTCGTCCAGGGTGGTCGCCCCGATCAGGCGCAGCTCGCCGCGGGCCAGCATGGGCTTGAGCATGTTCCCGGCATCCATCGAGCCCTCGGCGGCGCCGGCGCCGACCACGGTGTGGATCTCGTCGATGAAGGTGACGATCTGCCCCTCGGACTGCTTGATCTCCTCGAGCACGGCCTTGAGCCGCTCCTCGAACTCGCCGCGGTACTTGGCGCCGGCCACCATGGACCCCAGGTCCAGGGAGATCAGCGTCTTGCCGCGCAGCGACTCGGGGACGTCCCCGGCGACCATGCGCTGGGCCAGACCCTCGACGACGGCGGTCTTGCCGACGCCGGGCTCGCCGATGAGCACGGGGTTGTTCTTGGTGCGGCGCGACAGCACCTGCACCACGCGCCGGATCTCGGAGTCCCGCCCGATGACGGGGTCGAGCTTGCCCTCGCGGGCCATGGCGGTCAGGTCGGCGCCGAACTTCTCGAGCGCCTGGAACGTGCCCTCGGGGTTGGCGGTGGTCACCCGGCGGTCGCCCCGCACGGACGGGATGGCGCTCCTGAGCTGGTCGGGGCCGGCTCCTGCGCTCCGCAGGACGTCCCCGGCCTTCCCCTCGTGCTGGGCGAGGCCGTAGAGGAGGTGCTCGGTGGAGATGTACTCGTCGCCGAGGGACTGGGCGAACTGCTCCGCGGCCTGGATGACCTGCAGGGCGCCCCGGTTGAACTGGGCCTGGGCCGTGGAGGACCCGGACGCGGAGGGCAGGGCCTTGATCGCGGCGCTGGCCTGCGCCGAGACGGCGTCGACGTCGGCTCCGGTGGCCTTGAGGACGGCAACGGCCACGCCGTCCCGCTGGTCCATGAGGGCCTTGAGAAGGTGGGCGGGCTCGACCTGCGGATTGCCCGCGGTCGAGGCGTTGGTCGAGGCGGCGGAGAGCGCCTCCTGGGACTTGGTGGTGAACTTGGTCTCCACTGCGGCTCCTTGACGAGGGACGGTCTGGGAACGGTCAGGAACGAACGGCCGGCATGGCGCTCCAGCGAGTGCGGCCGGACAGTTCAGCTAACCTGAGTCTATCTCACTCAACTCTGGGCCGACAGGTTCTATTCCTGCTCGGTCCGGCCCCGGAGGCCGAAGCAACCGCGCGGACCCCTGCCGGGCGAGCCCTCCGAGGTGCTCGTCCAGCAGGGGTCCGCGCGGCGCAGGTCGTGCGGTCCCTCGCCGGTCTAGCCGGTGCTCCGCCCCGTGAGCTTGTCCCGCAGGCGGTCGACCATGCCGACGCCGGGCCCGATGGTCTTGTGGAACAGCTCCGAGTGCGGTGCGCTCGGGTGCGGGCGGGTTGGGGCCAGCTTCTTGGCCTTCTGCACCTTCTCGCCCAGCTCCACGAGGTCCTCGGCCGGGATGTGCGCCCGCAGCTTGGGGAACTGGTCGGACTCCTCGTCCTCGATGTGGTGGCGCAGCTGCGCCTGCATCTCGCGGATCAGCTCCATGAACGCCGGCTCGGAGGCGTCGACGCCCTCCACCTGCTTCATGACCTGGACGAGCTCGTCGTGCTCCTTCTTGTCGTGCTCGACCTCCTCGGCGCCGTCGGGCAGGTGCTTCTCCATCACGGGGTAGACGTGCATCTCCTCCGCGACGGCGTGGCGCATGACCTCGGCGATCACGGTGTCGGCGAGGTCCCTGCGCTGGGCGGCGTCCGGTGCGGCCTCGATCTGGCCCAGCAGGTCGAGCATGTCGCGGTGGTCGGTGGTGAGGATGTCGATGACATCCGTGCCCGGCCCCGCAGCGTGGGTGTCGGTCATGGGACGCGCCTCCTTGAGGTTGTGGTTCCGGTTCCGTGGGCGGCAGGACGAGGTCCCGGCGCCTGAGCGCCCGCCGCGCCCGTGCCACCCTTCAGCAGTGTGCTGATCACTTCCGACTCTAGGCGACGAGCACACCGCCGACCAGGCCGCGCCGGCCGATGACGTCGTTCCCCGGCGCGCAGGCAGCCGGAGGCCGCGGACCGGCCGGGCCGGTGGCTCAGAGGAACGTGACGCCCTGGGCTAGGGGCAGCTCACCGGAGTAGTTGACGGTGTTGGTGGCCTGGCGCATGTAGGCCTTCCACGAGTCGGAGCCGGACTCCCGCCCGCCGCCGGTCTCCTTCTCCCCGCCGAACGCCCCGCCGATCTCCGCTCCCGAGGTCCCGATGTTGACGTTGGCGATGCCGCAGTCGGAGCCGGCCGAGGAGAGGAACCGCTCGGCCTCGAGCTGGTCGCTGGTGAAGATCGCCGAGGACAGCCCCTGCGGCACGCCGTTCTGCAGCCCGATGGCCTCGGCGAGCTCCGCGTAGGTGAGCACGTAGAGGATCGGGGCGAACGTCTCCTCCTGCACCACCGCGGTCTGGGCGGGCATCCGCACGAGGGCCGGCTCGACGTAGAAGGCCCCGGGGTGTTCCTCGGCCAGCACCCGGTTGCCGCCGGTGAGGACCGTCCCGCCCTGCTCCTGGGCGTCGCGCAGGGCCTGCTGCATGGCATCGAAGCTGCGCTCGTCGATCAGCGGGCCCACCAGGTTCGAGGGCTCCCGCGGATCCCCGATGCTCAGCGTGCCGTAGGCCTGGACCAGCCTCTCCGTGAGGGTGTCCACCACGGACTCGTGCACGATCAGCCGGCGCAGGGTGGTGCAGCGCTGGCCCGCCGTGCCCACGGCGGAGAAGACGATGCCCCGCAGGGCGAGGTCCAGGTCGGCGCTGGGGGCGACGATCGCGGCGTTGTTGCCGCCCAGCTCGAGCAGCGCCCGGCCGAACCGGGCGGCCACGCGCGGGGCGACCTCGCGGCCCATCCGGACCGAGCCGGTCGCCGAGACCAGCGCGACCCGGGGATCGTCGACGAGGCGCTCGCCGCCGCCGCGGTCGGCGAGCACGAGCTGGTGGATCCCGGCCGGGGCGCCGCAGTCCTCGACAGCACGGCGCAGCAGCGCGTCGGTGCCGAGGGCGCAGAGCAGCGCCGTCTCGGAGGGCTTCCACACCACGGTGTCCCCGCAGACCAGAGCGAGGGCGGTGTTCCAGGAGTGGACGGCGACGGGAAAGTTGAAGGCGGAAATGACCCCGACCACCCCCAGCGGGTGCCAGGTCTCCATGAGCCGGTGGCCGGGCCGCTCGGAGGGCATGGTGCGGCCGTAGAGCATGCGGGACTGCCCGACGGCGAAGTCGCAGATGTCGATCATCTCCTGGACCTCCCCGAGGGCCTCGGAGGTGATCTTGCCGGCCTCGGCCTGCACGAGCACGGCGAGGTCCGCCTTGTGCTCGGTCAGCAGCTCGCCCCACCGCTTGACCACGTTGCCGCGCACCGGCGCCGGGCCGTCCCGCCAGGCGGGGAACGCCTCGGCGGCTCGGCCGACGGCCGCGGTGACGTCCTCCTGGGAGGTCGCGGGCAGGGTGACCAGCACCTCGCCGGTGAGGGGGCTGCGGGCCTCGAGCCCGCCGGACAGGGCATCGGCATCGACGCCGCAGGCCCGGAGGGCGCGGCGGACCTCGGCGGTGAGAGTGGTCTCCTGGACGGTCTGGGACATGGTGTTCCTCCTGGTGCTGACAGGTGCTGACGGGTGCTCGGATCGTGCGGTGGGTGTGCACCGTGCCGGTCGCGGGGCGGGTCCGGCGCTCAGCGCGCGGCGACGGCGGCGAGCTGCTCGCGCAGCAGAGCCACCGACGCGTCCTGCTGACGCCGGTACAGGTCGTGCGGGTCGGCGACGGGACGGCCGACGACGTCGGACATGACGGTGATGTCGTAGTCGGTGCCGGCCTGGGCGTCGTCGCGGAAGCCCTCGTCGGTGAGGTTGGACCGGAAGATCCCGGCGGCCGAGCGCGGCAGGAAGTCCTCGTAGACGATCGGCTCCGGCACCGCGACGCCGGCCTCGATCAGATCCCCGAGGCCCACGTCCGGGCCGATGACGGGCCCGCCGGCCCGGACCAGGGCGTCCCGGTCGAGGGTGTAGGTGAAGTACCCCAGTCCCCGGACGGCCAGCTCCTTCTCGGTCCGGGGCAGGTGCGCCTCCCACACGGCGCGGGCCACGTCGACCCGGACCCCGGCGCCCTCCCCGACGGCCAGGCGCCGGTCGGTCTCGGCGACCATCCGGTCGTAGAGGTCGCGCCCGGTGCGCGTGAGGGCGATGCCGCGCTGCTCGACCTCCCCGAAGCGCACCCGCAGCGCACCGGGACCCACGGTGCCGTCCTGAAAGCGGAACACCCGCTCCTCGGCCAGGGCGCGGAAGGAGGTCTGGCGCAGCAGCACGTCCGGGCCGTCCCACCGCGGTGGGCCCTGGATCTCGTCGATCATGCTGATCCCGAGGGCCTCCATGCGGGCGTAGAGGTCGTCGATGTCCAGCACCCGCGGGGTGAGGTGGTTGACGTGGGTCGCGCTCACCCCGCCGATGTCGGCGGCCACCGCCGAGACCGCTTCGAGCTCCCGGTACCAGGCGTGGTCGACCGGTTCGCCGGAGAGCTCGAACACCCCGGTGGCCAGGTCCAGCAGCCGCTCCGCCCCGGGCTCCTCCAGACCGCCGGCCTCGGCGGCCCGGTCGGCCAGGTCCAGCAGCTCCTGCGGGAAGAGGATGCGGTGGTCGATGAACTCCTTCAGCCGCTGCTGCAGCTCCGGGCCGAAGAAGCGGGGGTCGTCGGCGGCCAGCATGGAGGTGAAGACCCGGAAGGGGTTCTTCGCCAGCTCTCCGGGGTCGGTCGGGCGGAAGGCGGTGGAGATCACCGGCACGGAGGACGCCGAGGCGTCGCGCAGGTCGTAGAAGCCCACCGGGTGCATCCCGAAGGCGGCGAAGATGCGGGCGACCTGCCTCATCTCCTGCGGGGAGCCCACCCGGATCGCGCCGTGGCGCTCGGCGGTCACCCGGTCGATGCTGCCCAGGCGCTCCGCATCGGCGCCGTGGCGGGCCAGGTGCTCCTCGTTCACGGCGGCCGAGACGTCGACCAGGGTGGTGTAGGCCGGCACCTCCTGGCCGTACATCGTCGACAGCCGGCCGGCGAACCGGGCCCGCAGCTGCCACAGCTGCTGGAAGGTCATGGTGGTGGTTCCTCTCGGCGGGGCGTGGGTCGGATCAGATGATGTTCACTTCGCGCAGCACGGACGCGGCGGCGCGGACGCGGTCGGCGGAGAAGCGCCGGGGGTCCATGAAGGAGGGCCCGCCCATCCGCCCTCCAGATCGGGGTGTTCCAGGTGCGGGTGCTCCAGGTCGGGGTGCTCCAGCTGCGCGGCGCAGACGGCGGCCGCGGCGTTGGGCTCGGGCAGCCAGACGTAGCCGGACTCCCGGGGCTGGGCGGTGGCGAAGGTCGGGTCCAGCGAGACGATCCGGTCCGGCACGGGGGCCTCCCTCGGCGCTGCTCCGCGGGGAGGGCCTGCATCGATCCGGCAACTCCAGCTCATCGGTTATCGATAACGAGCATGGTCGAGCCGGCGGTGGGGGTCAAGGGATGACGTCGGCCTCCACCCGGGCCCGCTCCGGGACCGCACGGCAGCGTGCCCCGGCGGGGCCCGGGCACCTCAGGGGCGGGCGTAGTCCAGGTGGCGCACCATGCGCTGGGCCGCGAGCTCCGGATCCCCGGCGACGACGGCCTCGGCGATGCCCCTGTGCTCCGCGGCGCTGCTCCGGACCAGCCCCCGCTCCTGCAGACGATAGGAGCCGTTGATGCGGGACTGGTCCCGCAGGTTCTCCACGATCGCCGTCCACCGGCTGTTGCCGAGCATGTCCACGAGCGTGACGTGGAAGCGCTGGTCGGCCTCGAGGTACTCCAGCAAGCCGTCCGCGTCGGCGGCCTCCACGGTCCGTTCGGTCAGCGCCCGCAGCTGCGCGGCCTGCTCGGCGGTGACGCCGGCCGCGGCCACGCGGCGCACCGCCTCGACCTCGATGAGGCGGCGGAGGTCGTAGACCTCCTGCTTGTCGGAGTCCGTGAGCTCCACCACCCGGAAGCCGCGGTTGCGCACGAGCTCGAGCAGCCCCTTGTTGGCCAGCGACATCATGGCCTCCCGGGCGGGACTGTTGGACACCCCCAGACGGGCGGCGAGGGCGTTGGCGGAGTAGATCTCACCCGGTCGCATGGCCCCGCTGAGCAGCGCCCGGCGGATCAGGGCCTCGGTCGAGTCCTTGAGCGTGGAGCGGGAGAGCTCCGCGGGCCGGAGCTCGTCGCCCCACGCGTGGCTGCGCCCCATCCGCCCTCCTGACCTGGCCCTCGTCCCGAGCGGCCCCGGTGGGGGCCTGTCGACTCCCGGGAAACATAGCAGTCGGCCCCGTCCGCTCGGTGGGCATCGTGCCCGCCCGCACGCCCAGGGCCTCCGCTCGACGACGACAGGGGATCGTGGAATCCCGGCACACGAGGAAACGGGGCGCGAGCTATATCACATACACCCTGATTTGTCCAAGATCACAGGCCCAAACCGTTGGATGCCCTCGACTTCGTCCGTAGCATCGAGGTTTCACCCAGTTCGGCCCGACGACGCGCCTTCCACATCCCCTCGTTCCCCACGGAAGGAACTGCCATGTCCGCACCTCGCACTGCCGTGCTCCAGGTGATCAACGCCCCGGACCGCACCGGCATCCGCTTCGCCCTCTTCGCCCTCGCCCTCGGGGGCTTCGGCGTGGGCACCACCGAGTTCGCCTCGATGGGCCTGCTCCCCTTCATCGCCGAGGACCTCGACGCCTCGATCCCCGCCTCCGGGCACGCCATCGCGCTCTATGCGCTGGGCGTGGTGGTCGGCGCACCGCTCATCACGTCCCTGACCTCCCGGGTGGAGCGCAAGAGGCTCCTGCTCGGGCTCATGGGGGCGTTCACCCTGGGCAACGTCCTCTCGGCGACCGCCCCCTCCCTGGAGTGGCTGTACGTGGCGCGGTTCCTCTCGGGCCTGCCCCACGGCGCCTACTTCGGGGTCGCCGCGGTGGTGGCCTCGTCCCTGGTGCCGCGCGAGCGGCGCGGCACGGCCGTGGCCCGGGTGGCTCTCGGCCTGACGGTCGCCAACATCGTGGGCGTGCCGCTGGCGGCCGTGCTCGGCGGGAGCCTGGGCTGGCGCGCCGGGTACGGGCTCGTGGTGGTCATCGGCCTGCTCACCATCGCGGCCCTCGCCCTCTGGGTCCCCCGCACCCGCAACGGCGGCGGGGTCTCCGTCGCCCAGGAGGTCCGCGCCCTGGGCCGTCCCCAGGTGGCCCTGACCCTGCTGGCCGGGGCGATCGGCTTCGGCGGCATGTTCGCGGTCTACACGTTCGTCTCCCCGATCCTCACCGAGCTCAGCGGTCTCGGGCTCTCGGCGGTGCCGTGGGTGCTGGCCGTGTACGGGGTGGGCATGACCGCGGGCTCCCTGCTGGCCGGGCCCCTGCTGGACCGTTCCATCGAGAGGACCGCCCTCGGCGCCGGGGCCGTGTCCGGGGTGGCCCTGGCCTTCTTCGGCCTGTTCGCCCACTCGGCTGTCGCGGCCGTGCTCGGGGTGCTGTGGATCGGCGCCATGGGCGCCCTCTTCAGCACCGCGCTGCAGATGCGCCTGCTGCGCGAGGCCAAGGACGCCCCGTCCCTGACCGCCGCCATGAACCACGCGGCGTTCAACCTGGCCAATGCCATGGGCGCCTTCCTCGGCGGAGCCGTCATCTCGGCCGGCTGGGGCTACCGCTCCCCCGCCTGGGTGGGCGTGGGCCTGGCCGTGGCCGGCCTGCTCGTCCTGGGCCACGCGACCCGTCTGCACCGGGCGGGGGCCGGCACCGCTCCCGTCCGCACCGGGCCTTCGTGGGCCTCCCAGGCCGTCTCCGACCTGCTCGTGCTCCTTCCGGAGCCCGCGCCCCTGCGCCCGGCCCTGGTGAACGGCTCCCGGACGACCAGCTGGGCCGATCTCGGCCGGTGACCGCCGGCGCCCCCTGCCTCCTGGGCAGGGGGCGCCGAGGCGTTCCCGCGGAGGGTCCACGTCGGGCGCTCTTGTCGGTCCCGCAGGCCGTGGGCCACGATGGAAGGGCCGGGACAGGAGGCGGCTCATGCAGATCGCGCTGGTCGGTGACGTCATGCTCGGCCGGCTGGTCGACGAGCGGCTGCGCCATGAGCTCCCCGCCCACCCGTGGGGAGACGTGCTCCCTCTGCTCGAGCAGGCGGACCTGCGCTTCGCGAACCTCGAGTGCGTGCTCGCCGACGACGGCCCGCCCTGGCCCGGCAAGAGGTTCCACTTCCGCTCGGACCGCAAGAACGTCGCGAGCCTCGAAGCCGCCGGTATCGACGTCGTGTCGCTGGCCAACAACCACGTGCTGGACCACGGGGCCGAGGCCCTGCGGGGCATGCTCCCCCTGCTCGAGGAGCACGGCATCCTGCACACCGGTGCGGGCGCGGACGCGGAGTCGGCACGGCGGCCCGCGGTCTGCACCCGGGCCGGGACGGCGGTGGGCTTTCTCGCCTTCACGGACAACGAGCCGGGCTGGGCCGCGGGCCCCGGCTCCCCCGGCGTCCACCACGTGCCCGTGAGCCTCGCGGACCGGCGCGCCCGGGACCTCCTCCAGCTCGTCCGGCGGACCCGGGAGCGCACCGGCCTCCTCGTCGTCTCCGCCCACTGGGGGCCCAATTGGGGCACCGAGGTGCCACGGGACCACCGCATGTTCGCCCACGCGCTGGTGGAGGCCGGGGCGGACGTGGTCTTCGGCCACTCCGCGCACGTCTTCCGCGGCATCGAGGTGCACCGCGGCCGGCCGGTGGTCTACAGCGCCGGGGACTTCGTCGACGACTACGCAGTCCGTCCTGTCGAGCGCAACGACCAGTCGTTCGTCTTCCTGCTCGACATCCGCGGCGGCCGGGCCCACCGCCTGCGCCTGCGCCCGACGGTGATCGAAGACCTCAGGGCGAGAACGGCCACGGTCGAGGCCCGGCCCATCGCGCGGCGGATGGAGCGGCTCAGCGCCGCGCTGGGCACCTCGTGCACGTGGCGCGACGACGAGCAGTGCCTCGCCATCCCACTGGGCTGACGTCCTCCGTCCACCGGTCCGGTGCCCGTCGCGGCGTTCCCGCCGCGCACCGCCGTCCGGCGGGGGGCGGTCACCGCCCGGCCCGGTCAGGGATGGCACACTCGGTGCCATGCGTGAGCTCGTCGTCCTCGGCACCGCCTCTCAGGTCCCCACGCGGACCCGCAACCACAACGGGTACCTGCTGCACTGGGACGGCGAGGGCCTGCTCTTCGACCCGGGAGAGGGCACGCAGCGGCAGATGACCCGTGCGGGTGTCGCGGCTTCCAGGATCACCCGCATCTGTCTCACGCACGTGCACGGCGACCACTGCTACGGGCTGCCCGGCGTGCTCTCGCGCATGGCCCTCGACGGCGTGCCGCACCCGGTCCACCTGCACTACCCGGCCTCCGGCGAGGACGTGGTCCGTGCGCTCGTGTCCCTCGCCACTCCGGGCACGGACCTGCGGCTGCACCCGCACGGGAGCGGTGGAACGGTGGCGCCGGGCCTGGAGGTGCGGCCGCTGCACCACCGCGTGGAGACCTACGGCTACCGGGTGGTGGAGCCCGACGGCCGCACGATGCTGCCGGACCGGCTCGCGGCGGCCGGGATCGCCGGTCCGGACGTCGGGCGGCTGCAGCGGGAGGGGCGGCTGGGCGAGGTGCGCCTCGAGGACGCGAGCGTGCGGCGGGAGGGGCAGCGCTTCGCCCTCGTCATGGACACGGCCCCGTGCCCGGGCGCCGAGGAGCTCGCCGACGGGGCCGGCCTGCTCGTGGCCGAGTCCACGTTCGCCGACGAGGACGCCGCCCTCGCCGCGCGGCACCGCCACCTCACCGCCGGCCAGGCGGGGGCGCTGGCCGCCACCGGGGGCGTCGGCACGCTGGTCCTCACCCACTTCTCGTCACGGTACGCCGATGTCTCCGGGCTCGCCGAACAGGCCCGCGACCGTGCCGGCGGGGCGGCCGTGGTGGCCGCGGAGGACCTCGACCGGATCCCCTTCCCGCGCAGGCGGTGATCGGCCGCGGCCTCCCGCCGGGCCCCGTCGGAGCAGGCCGTTCCGCCTCCCGCGCCGCCCCGCGGTCTCCCGCGACCCTGACCCGACGTTAGAGTTGTCCCAGACTTCTCGGGGCAATCCGGCCCCGCACGCGGCCACGGCTCGAGGTGAGCCGTCCGCGAGACCTCGATCCACCCCACGACGAAAGCGGAATCCTTTGACCAATTCCACCCGCAAGCGCAAGTCCCCGCCCTCGCTGCCCTCCGGGGGCCTGCGGATCACCCCGCTGGGCGGTCTGGGCGAGATCGGACGGAACATGACCGTCTTCGAGCACGCCGGCAAGCTGCTCGTCGTCGACTGCGGCGTGCTGTTCCCGGAGGAGCACCAGCCGGGCATCGACGTGATCCTGCCCGACTTCACCTCCATCCGGGACCGGTTGGGCGACATCGTCGGGATCGTGCTCACCCACGGCCACGAGGACCACATCGGGGGCGTGCCCTACCTGCTCAAGGAGCGCCCGGACATCCCGCTGATCGGCTCCGAGCTGACCCTGGCGTTCATCACCGCCAAGCTCACCGAGCACCGGATCACCCCGAAGACCGTCCACGTCGAGGCCGGTGACCGGCACAAGGCCGGCCCGTTCGAGTGCGAGTTCGTCGCGGTCAACCACTCGATCCCGGACAGCCTGGCCGTGGCGATCCGCACCGACGCCGGGCTGGTGCTGCACACCGGGGACTTCCGGATGGACCAGTTCCCGCTGGACGACCGGATCACCGACCTTCGCCACTTCGCGCGCCTGGGCGACGAGGGGGTGGACCTGTTCCTCACCGACTCCACCAACGCCGAGGTCCCCGGCTTCACCACCTCCGAGCAGGAGCTGACCCCGGCGATCAACCAGGTCTTCGCCACCGCGCCGAAGCGGATCATCGTCTCCAGCTTCGCCAGCCACGTCCACCGGATCCAGCAGGTCCTCGACGCCGCCCACGCCCACGGGCGCAAGGTCGCCTTCGTGGGCCGGTCCATGGTCAAGAACATGGGCATCGCCCGGGACCTGGGCTACCTGAAGATCCCGCGCGGACTGGTGGTCGACTTCAAGAAGCTGGCCTCCATGCCCGATGCGAAGGTCACCCTGGTGTGCACCGGGTCCCAGGGCGAGCCGTTGGCCGCGCTCTCGCGGATGGCCAACGAGACCCACCAGATCCAGCTCAACCCCGGGGACACGGTGCTCATGGCGAGCTCGCTGATCCCGGGCAACGAGAACGCGATCTACGGGATCATCAACAAGCTCACCGACCTCGGGGTGAAGGTGGTGCACAAGGGCAACGCGAAGGTCCACGTCTCGGGCCACGCCTCGGCCGGGGAGCTGGTCTACTGCTACAACATCGTGCGTCCCACCCATGTCCTGCCCGTGCACGGGGAGGCCAAGCACCTGCACGCCAACGCCGAGCTGGCCGTGCGCACCGGGGTGGATCCGGAGAACGTGCTCATCGGCAAGGACGGGACCACCATCGACCTCGTCGAGGGCCGGGCGAGGATCTCGGGCCAGGTCGAGGCCGGGCTGGTCTACGTGGACGGCCACACCGTGGGCAAGGTCACCGAGGAGACCCTCGTGGAGCGCCGGCTGCTGCAGGAGGGCGGGGTGGTCACGGTCGTGGCCATCGTCGACGCCGACACCAACGCCCTGGCCGAGCCGCTGGAGTTCATCGCCAAGGGCTTCGTCCACGACGAGCACATCTTCGACGGGGCCGCCGACAAGGTGGCCAACGCCCTGGCGCGCCCGGCCACCGCCAAGGTCGCGGATCTGGACAAGCTGGAGTCGATCATCGCCGAGACCGTCTCCCGCCATCTCGAGCGTGCCTACCGGCGGGCCCCGCTGGTCACGGTCGTCGTCATCGACGCCTGAGCCGCAGGGACTGCCCGGTCCCGGGGCCCGGCGGCGCGCGCCCCGGGACCCGGACCGCGCGATTGGTAGACTCGGGGTCCCCTGATCTCTGGAGGTCGTTCGATGCCGCAGCACGTCCGTGGAGGCACCATGCAGATCGGCGAGCTCGCCGAGCGGACCGAGCTGTCCCTGCGCACCATCCGTCACTACGACGAGGTGGGCCTGCTGCCGGCCTCGCGCACCGAGGGCGGGTTCCGCGTGTACACGGAGCGCGACGTGGAACGGCTCACCCACATCAAGCGGATGAAGCCGCTCGGCTTCTCCCTGGAGGAGATGGCCGAGCTGCTCGAGCTGCTCGGCACCGACGAGCCCGTTGAGGCCCGGCTGGCCGACTACCTCGAACGGGCCCACCCGGAGCGGGACCGGCTGGCCAGGAAACTGGCCCAGGCGGACGAGTTCATCGCGATGCTGGAGCAGCGGCTCCAGCGCTGAGCGGCCGCTCGGCGGGCCGGGCTCTCGCGCGCGTGGCGGCGCTCCGCGGTCCGTCCACGCAGGGGACCACCAGGCAGTCGTGATCGACTGCCCGGAGGCCTCCACCCGGAGGACGCCGCCCTCCGGGGCCACCCGGCCCCTGAGGGCGGCGGGCACGGCCGCCGCGGCAGCGGCCTGCCGGCCGCCGGGCTCCACCAGGCCGCCGACCACCGACCCGTACAGGCACGACACCCCATGACGTTCCCCACCCTGACCGCCCCCGCGTCCTCGGACACCGCGCCGGCCACTCCCGCCCCGCGGGTCCAGCACCGCCCGGACCTGCAGGGTCTGCGGGGGGTGGCCGTGCTGCTGGTGGTGGTCTTCCACGTGTGGACCGATCGGGTCTCGGGCGGGGTGGACGTGTTCTTCGTGCTCTCGGCGTTCCTGCTCACCGGGTCCTTCCTGCGCCGGATCGAGCACGGCCGGCCGCTGGGGCTGGCCGGCTATTGGGCCCGGACCTTCGCCCGGCTGATCGGACCGGTGGCGGTGCTGCTGCTGGCGGTGCTCGCCGCGGTCCTGGCGCTGTTCCCGCCCAGCCGCTGGGCGGAGCTGCTGACCCAGGCCTGGGGGTCGCTGTTCTACGTGGTCAACTGGGTGCTGGCCGCCCAGGCCGTGGACTACTACGCCGGCAACACCGCGGCCACCACCCCGCTGCAGCACATGTGGTCGCTGTCGGTCCAGGGCCAGGTGTTCCTGATCTGGCCGCTGCTGCTGGCCGGGGCCGGGGCCGCGGCCCGGCGGGCGGGGCTGCGGTTCCGCCCGGTGGCCTGGGCGGTGTTCGGTGGCGTGTTCGCCGTCTCCCTGGCCTGGTCGGTGGTGGCCACCGCGGCCGGGCCCGAGGCGGCCTACTTCAGCACCTGGACCCGGTTGTGGGAGTTCGCCCTGGGCTCGATGGCGGCCCTGGCGGTCACCGCCCCGGCCCACCCGGGAACGGCCCGGCCGAAGCCGCTGCGGAGCGCCCGGTGGCTGGTCGGGGTCCCCGGGGCAGGGCCCGGCGGGTCCCCCGGGGCAGGACTGGGGGTGGTCCTGGGCTGGGCGGGACTGGTCGCGGTACTGGCCACCCCGTCGCTGATCGGTCCCGAGACCCGGTTCCCCGGCACCGTCGCCCTGGCCCCGACCCTGGGCGCGGTGGGGATCCTGGTCGGCGGGGCGCTGGCCCCCGGCGCCCGGGCCGGGGTGGGCAGGGTGCTGGCGGCCGGGCCCTTGCAGTGGTTCGGGGACCGGGCCTACGGGATCTACCTGTGGCACTGGCCGCTGCTGATCACCTATCTGCTGGTCACCGCCCGGGGCACCGTGCCGGTGGTGGCCGGGCTGGGGATCCTGGCCGCCTCGGTGGTGCTGACCCGGGCCACCGCGCTGCTGCTGGCCGGGTGGCGGGCGCTGCCCGGGGTCCGGGCCGGCAGCGGGGCACGTCTCACCGCGACCGCCCTGCTGGTGGCGGTGGCGGTGACCGGCGCCCAGCAGTACACGATTCTGCGCGACCCCACGGCCGGGGTGGAGCGCACCGCGGCGAACTATCCCGGGGCCGCGGTGCTGCGCGGGCAGCTGAGCGAGGTCCCGGACGTGCCGATCATCCCCACCGAGACCGAGCGCGATCAGGAGTGGGGCGACACCGGAGAACCCTGCACCTCCGAGCAGACCCCGGCAGGCATCGGGGAACTGGGCGAGTGCTGGATCATCGCTCCCGACCGCGCCCCCGACGCCGGGTCCGGCACGGGCAACGACAACAGCGGCGGCGCTGACGCCGCCGGGGCCGGCGACTCCGGGCGGACCCTCGTGGTGCTCGGCGACTCCCACGCCCGGCAGCTGCTGACCCCGATCCACCGGGTCGCCGACGCCCAGGGCTGGACGGTGGTGTCCTACCTGCGGATGGCCTGCCGCTACACGGCCGAGTCGGAGAACTATCAGGCCGAGTGCAACGACTTCAACACCGCCGCGCGGGAGGCAACCCTGGAGGCCGACCCGGACGCCGTGGTCACCATCGGCACCCTCAGCCTGCCCCAGGCCCCGCACGAGAAGCTCGTCGAAGGCTACGAGGACGGCGTCCGACCCTTCCTGGACGCCGGGATCCCGGTGCTCGCCTTCCGCGACAACCCGCGCTTCCCCTTCGACATGTTCGAGTGCGTGGAGACCTACGGCCCCGACCGCGACCGCTGCAACCCGCCCCGCGCCGAGTCGCTGCTGCCGGTCAACCCGCTGGAGGAGCTCGCCGCCCGGCACGAGGACCTGCACAGCATCGACCTGACCGACCGGCTGTGCACCGAGACCACCTGCCCCGGCGTCGTCGGCAACATCATGGTCTACCGCGATCTCGACCACGTCACCTCGACCTACGGGGAGACGCTGGTTCCCGACGTCGAGGCGCGAATGCTGGAGGCCCTGGGGCGGACGTGAGCTGCCTCTCCTCCACGCCGGGACCGAGGACCCTACCCTGACGCTAGGGTAGAGTTGGGGCGCGGCGGCCACCGGTGCGCACCCGGACGCCGCACCGCTCGTGCGGCGCCGCGCCCACCCCGTGCACACCACCCGGGGTGCCCCACGGCTTCCGCCCCGCCCTCCGCACCTGCCCTTCTCGACCGCCCTGCTTCTCCCGCGAACGGAGCCCTCTTGGCCACCACGACAGCCGGCCCCGCGGCCGACCTCACCCCCGAGCAGCGCCAGTCGGTGCGCCTGACCCTCCGGTCCCCCCGCCACCTCAAGACCGAGGTCCTGGCCGGGCTCGTGGTGGCCCTGGCACTCATCCCGGAGGCGATCGCCTTCTCGATCATCGCCGGGGTGGATCCCCGCCTGGGGTTGTTCGCGTCCTTCACCATGGCCGTGACCACCGCCGTGCTGGGCGGCCGGCCCGCGATGGTCTCCGCGGCCACCGGCGCGGTGGCCCTCGTCATCGCCCCGCTGGTGGCCTCCCACGGCCTGGACCACTTCATCGCCGCGGTGATCCTGGCCGGGGTCTTCCAGGTGGTCCTGGCCCTGATCGGCGCGGCACGGCTGATGCGCTTCATCCCGCGGTCGGTCATGGTGGGCTTCGTCAACGCCCTGGCCATCCTCATCTTCAGCTCGCAGATCCCCGAGCTGATCGGGGTGCCCTGGGCCGTCTACCCGCTCACGGCCCTGGGCCTGGCCATCGTGTTCCTGTTCCCCCGGCTCACCGGCGTGGTCCCGGCCCCGCTGGTGGCCATCGTGGTGATCACCGCGATCGTGGTGCCGATGGGCATGGACGTGCCCAGTGTCGGCGACAAGGGGGAGCTGCCCGAGTCCCTGCCGTCGCTGTTCTTCCCCGACGTCCCGCTGGACCTGGAGACCTTCCGGATCATCGCCCCGTTCGCGCTGACCATGGCGCTGGTGGGCCTGCTGGAGTCGCTGATGACGGCCAAGCTCGTCGACGACATCACCGACACGCGCTCGAACAAGACCCGCGAGTCCTGGGCGCAGGGGGTGGCCAACATCGTGACGGGCTTCTTCGGCGGCATGGGCGGGTGCGCGATGATCGGCCAGACCATGATCAACGTGCGCGCCTCCGGAGCCCGCACCCGCATCTCGACCTTCCTGGCCGGGGTCTTCCTGCTGCTCCTCGTCGTCGCCCTCGGCGAGGTCGTGGCGGTCATCCCGATGGCCGCGCTGGTGGCGATCATGATCTTCGTGTCCTGGGCGACCTTCGACTGGCACTCGGTCCGCCCGTCGACCCTGTCACGGATGCCGGTCCCGGAGACCTTGGTGATGCTCTCGACCGTGGCCGTGACCGTGTGGACGCACAACCTGGCCCTCGGCGTGATCGTGGGTGTGCTCGTGGCGATGGTGGCCTTCGCCCGCCGGGTGGCCCACTTCGTCACCGTCGACCGTGCGCTCGAGCGGCGCGACGACGGCCGGGAGACGGCGGTCTACACCGTGCACGGGGAGCTGTTCTTCGCCTCCTCCAACGACCTCTACACGATGTTCGACTACGCCGGGGACCCACAGCGGGTGGTCATCGACTTCTCCGACTCCCACCTGTGGGATGCCTCCACCGTCGCGGCACTGGACTCGGTGACCGACAAGTACGCCCACTACGGCAAGGACGTGGAGATCGTGGGGCTGAACCAGGCCAGCCGCCGGATGCGGGTGCGCCTGGGCGGGATGCTCAACACCGAGCACTGATCCGGCGCCCTGACCCGACGCCCTGGCGCGGTGCGCCCGCCCGGTGCACCGACCCGCCGGAACGCACGGAAGGTCGGTGCATTTGCAATCACAACCCTTTGTTTCTGCATGTGAACCGGATCACACCCAGGGTCTTGCCGAGCACCGTGGAATCGAGCATTCTTGCTTCTCACCAGGGGATTCTGTGGTCCGACGAGGACCATCCCCCGGCTCCCGCACCGTCGACCGACAGCGCGCCGCCTCCCGACTCCGGGGGCGTCATGAGCGCCCGGTCCGGGCGCGGGAGCAGCAGGGAGCGGGGCCGGCTGGGGGGCCGCCCCGCTCCCCTTCTGTGCGTCCGCGGCACCCGGCAGCCCCCGATCCACGCCCGGCGGCCGATCGGCCCCGGCTCTCCCGATTCCCCTGGCGGCCGTCCCGTCGGGGCGCGGGCGTCCGGAGGAAGCACCGACGGTCCGGAAAGCGCACGCTTCCGGGCGTGGGGTGGTGGCCCCGCGTCGGACCCGGAACCATGGTGGGGCGGCTGCGCCACCGCACCGCCACGGACGGTCCCGGACCGCTGCGCAGCGTCGCGCCCGGTCCGGGACCGTCCCCGGACCGCAGCACCACAGTGGGGGAACCGTGGACGACGACAGGATCGGAGCCGTGCAGGCGCGCCTCGCCCGGCACGCCGTCGAGTGTGCCGGCCTCGAGACGGCCCGGCTGTGGTGGGACTACTTCCAGCTCGGCGGTGAGGCCGGGATGATGGAGGTCGACGCGTTCCTGAACGGCTGCCTGAGGCTGCCGGCCGCCCACCGCGACCTGCTCGCACGCGCGATCAACGAGCTCGTCGAGGGCGCCCCCGTCGCCCGGGTCCCGTTCTCCTGGGAGATCGCGCCCTCCGGGGACGACACAGGGCCGCAGGAACACGACAGCACGCCGCGCACCGGCCCGCGCGCCTGAGCCGGCGCTTCCACGGCGACGGGTTCCCCGGAGCGCCGTCACCGCGGCGCCTCCCGGGCACTGCCCCCACCGCACGGCCTTCACCGCACGGCCTTGACCGCACTGCCCCCGGCGTAACGCCTTCACCGCCGCGCCCGGTGGGCGGTGCCGGGCTCACGGCATCCCCACCACGGCTGCGGCGGCCTCGATGGCAGAATGGTCCGGAGCGCCGGCCCCGGCGACGGCCCGGACCTGGTCGGGGGGCGTCGAGCCGGCCGCGGCGCGCCCGTCGTCGTCCCCCGTGCTTCCCACCTCGACCCTAGGATGTCGGATGGCTCACCCCTCGCCCCGCACCGCTCGGCCCCCCGCATCGACCGGCTGGTCGATCCTGCACCGCCACCACATCGGGGTGGACGTCGGCGGCACCCTGATCAAGTACGCGGCCGTGGACATGGCCGACGGCGAGCCGACCACCCCGGTCCTCCAGCGCCCCACCCCCGCCCCCGCCACGCCGGAGGCCCTCGCGGAGCAGCTGGTGCTCATCGTCCAGGAGCTTTCCGAAGGTCCCCAGGCCCCGCACCCGGAGGCCAGCGTCGGAGTGGCGCTCCCCGCGATCATCCGCCACGGCGTGGCGCGCTCCGCCGCGAACATCGACGACGCGTGGATCGGGCTGGACGTCCACCGGTTCCTCACGCGCCGGCTGGGACGCACCGTCCAGGTCCTCAACGACGCCGATGCCGCAGGCCTGGCCGAGCTCCGCTACGGCGCCGGGCGCGGGAGCAGCGGCACCGTCCTGGTCATCACGCTGGGCACCGGCATCGGCTCAGCGCTGTTCGTGGACGGGAAGCTCGTGCCCAACGTCGAGCTGGGCCACCTGGAGCTCGACGGGGTCGACGCCGAGGTGCGGGCTTCCGCGGTGGCCAGGGAGCGGGAGGGGCTGGACTGGCCGGACTACGCCGAGCGTCTCCAGCAGTACTTCGCGCACCTGGAGTTCCTCTTCTCGCCGGACCTGATCGTGGTCGGCGGCGGGATCTCCGTCTGGCACGAGGACTTCCTGCCCCGTCTGCGCCTGGACACGCGAATCGTCCCCGCCGAGCTGCGCAACGCGGCGGGCATCATCGGCGCCGCTCGGCACGCCTACCTCGCCGTGCCGCCGGCGGTGTCCTGACCCCGGAGGGCCTGCCGGAAGTACTGCACACCCGCCAGGACGTGCAGGGCGGCCGCCGCCTGGACCATGATCCGGCCGACGTCCGTCGCCTCGGGGCTGGACCAGGCCGGCCCCGCCAGGACGAGCACGATCCCCACCATGAGCAGGGCGGTCTTCGCCTTGCCGACCGTCGTGACCCGCAGCGTGCCGAGGGACCGGCGGACCAGGGTGGCGATGGCCACCACGACGTCGACGACCGCGATGACGATGAGCACCCACCAGGGGAACAGCCCGACGATGCTCGCGGCCACGGCGATCGCCACCGTGCCCAGCCGGTCGGCGAGGGGGTCCATGACCTCGCCGATCCGGCTGCGCTGCTTCAGCGCCCGGGCCAGGCTGCCGTCGACCCAGTCCGTCAGGGAGAAGAGGGCCACGAGGACCACTGCGCGCACCGGCCGCTCGTCGATGTCGAGGACGGCCAGCACGGCCGGCACGATGAGCGCGAAACGCACCACCGAGACGACGTTGGGCACCGTGAGCACGCGGTCGTAGTACGGCGACTCCACCGGCTCGACCGAGTCCTGGTGCTGCTGTGCCATGTGCTCGTCACGTCCTCCGGCGCTCCGGGCGAGCGGCCCGCGCCCGTTCCTGTTGCCACCGAGACTATCCCGTCGGTGCCGGCGACCCGGCAGATGACGTCGCCGGCCCGAGGCAGGTCTGCACGTCGTGGACCTCGCGGACCGGCTCCGCGCAGCGACCCCGTGCCCCGGGGCGGCCGGCGAGGTCGTCACCGGAGCCTCGACCACGTCCCCCGGACTGCGGGGCCACGCCGACCTCGTGGCGTGGCGGGGCGACGGCAGTCTACGCTGGACCCGCAGGAGGCGGGACCCTCCCGCCTCGGACCACCCAGGAGGCCGTCGTGGACCCGCGCGTGCACTTCCTCACCCTGTCCACCCCGGACCTCGACGCCGCCCGGGAGTTCTATGTGCGGGGGCTCGGCTGGGAGCCGCTGCTCGACGTCCCCGGCGAGATCCTCTTCTTCCGGATCGCCCCCGGGACGGTGCTGGGTCTGTTCGACGCCGGGAAGTTCGCCGAGGACCTCGGCCTCCCGGCGACGTCCCCGGCGCAGGGCATGACCCTCGCGCACAACGTGGACAGCGAGGCCGCGGTGCGCACGAGCGTCGAGGCGATGAGAGCCGCGGGCGGCACCGTGCTCACGAGCCCGCGGCCGGGCGCCTTCGGGGGCGTCTTCCACGCGCACGTCGCCGACCCCAACGGCGTGGTGTGGGAGGTCGCGCACAACCCGGGGTGGCGGGTCGACGACGACGGGACCGTGCACCTCGGCTGATCGCCCCTCCCCCCGTCCTGCCCGCGCCGGGAGGCCGGCCGAAGGACGGTGCGGTTGCGGCCCGGGCGGCCCCGGCCGGTCAGCCGCGGACGTCGAAGCGCAGGTGGTGCTCCACGTCGTGCAGGAAGTACGCCGCGAAGCTCGCCACGGTGAAGTCCTTGCCGTCCCCGCGCCGACCGGTCCGGGCCCACTGCTCCTCGGTCACGGCGTCGAAGGCGTCCGCGGTGGCGCGGACCTCCTGCGCCAGCTCCCCGGAGACCTCGTAGGGGTCCTGCAGGTTGTACTGCTCCTGGACCGCGGCGGCGTCCTGGTCCCAGTCGGGGAAGACCGGGTGGTCCTCCTCGCCGAGCATCAGCCGCAGGCGCCCGCGGAAGACCCGGCAGAGGTCCCGGACGTGGCACGCGTACTCCAGCGGGGACCACACCCCCGGGCGGGGCCGGTCCGTCATGCCGAGCCGGTCGAGGACCGCCGTCCAGGGCTCGACCGTCGCACGCGCGCGCTCCCCCGTGGTCGTGACGTCGAAGTCCGGGTCGAACCCGCAGTCGGGGCAGCCCCGGTCCAGCACCACGGTCCAGTCCTTGGTCTCCGGAGGGACCGGGGAGGTGTCGGGGGTGCCGGGGCGCTCGATGCTCATGCGGTCAATGTACCCGGGCCCACCGGGCGCGGCGAGGCCCGGACGCGGTGCGGGCCGGCCACGTCCCCGCCGGCCGAGGACCTCGTCCGCGCCGAGAGGCTCCCCGCGCCGGACCCGCGGACCCACCGCAGGTCGGCCGCGACGGGCACCCTCAGCGAGCACCGCTGCGACGCCCCCGGGCGGGACGTGGGCGCGGGCTCCCTGCCAGGGGGGCAGGCCCTGGGCGTCCCGGTAGGCTGGAGCGCATGCCCTCCCCCGGATTCCCGCACGCCGTCCTCTTCGACCACGACGGGACCCTCGTCGACACCGAGCCGCTGTGGGACCGTGCCAAGCAGAATCTCGCCGCCGAGCACGGACTGCTCTGGACCCCCGAGGACTCGCTCGCGACCCTGGGTCGGCCGGTCGCCGCGACGATCGCCCGCATGCAGCAGGTCGGCGTTCCGCTCGACGAGGACGAGCTGTTCCGGGCGGTCTTCGAGCACAGCGTCCGCGTCCTGGAGGACACGGAGCTGACGTTCATCGACGGGATCGAGGATCTTCTCGCGGAGCTCTCGGCCGCGGGCATCCCCGCGGCGATCGTCACCAACGCGAGCTCGGCGATGGGCCGCCACACCGCGGCCACGGCTCCGGAGGACCTGTTCCGGGTGATCATCGGCACGGACGAGTACGCGCAGGGGGTCCGCCCCAAACCGGACCCGGACGCCTACCTCACGGCGGCGCGCCGCCTCGGGGTGGACCCCGCCCGCTGCGTCGTGGTCGAGGACTCCCCCGCCGGGGCCGCCGCGGGCGTCGCGGCCGGCATCCCCACGGTGGTCGTCCCCGGCGAGATCGAGGTCGAGCGCGGCCCGGGGCTGCTGCACGTGGGGTCGCACCGGGAGCTGACCCTGGAGCTGCTGCGCTCGCTGGACCCCCGGACCCCGTCGTCACCCTTCCACTCCCTCCAGGAGACCCGCCCGTGAGCTCGACCGACTTCCCCGCCGCCGTCCTGTTCGACCACGACGGCACGCTCGTGAACTCCGAACCGCAGTGGGCCGTGGCCAAGCGGGCGGTCGCCGGCCGGTACGGCGTCGGCTGGAGCACCGAGGACGACCTCGCCACGCTGGGGAGGACGGTGCCCACGTCGGCGAGGCTCATGGTCGAGCGCGGCGCCGAGGGGACCGTCGAGGCCATCACCGACGAGCTCGGGCGGGAGGTCGCGGCGTCGCTCACGGGCGAGGTCCCCTTCCTGCCGGGCATGCGGGACCTGCTGACCGAGCTCGGACGGGCCGGCATCCCCGGCGCCGTCGTGACCAATGCCCTGACCGTGGTCGCGGAGGGCACCGCGTCCGGGGCGCCCGAGGTGCTGCGGGTGGTCGTCTCCCAGGAGGACGTGGAGCACGCCAAGCCGCACCCGGAGCCCTACCTGCTCGCGGCGCGGCGGCTGGGCGTGGACCCCGCCCGGTGCGTGGCGGTCGAGGACTCGCAGACCGGGGCGGCGAGCGCGGCGGCCGCCGGGATGCCGGTGGTGGTGGTGCCCGGGGAGCTGCCCGTGGAACCGGCGCCCGGTTTCGTGCTCGTGGACGCCCACACGGACGTCACCCTGGATTTCCTGCGCGGGCTGGCTCCTTCCGCCTGACGAGCACGAGGGCCCGTTCCCTGCCGGGCCGCGGGACGCGGGACGACTGGGAACGGGCCCTCGTGGGAGGTGCTGGAGCTCAGCGGCTCGCGGTGCCCTGGGGGGACGAGGCGCGGCGCGGGCTCCGGGTGCGGCGCCGGGCCGCGGCCTGCGTGGCGCGGTCCGGTGCGGACTCGGTCGAGTACGCGGGTGCCGCGGAGCGGGTGGGCGCCGCCGAGCGCGCCGGTGCCGCCGAGCGGGAGGCCGAGCCGTTGCCGGGGCGGGAGCCGCCGCGGCTGCCGGTCTCGGTGCGCTGGTCGCGGGAGGCGTTGCGCGGCTGCTCGGAGCGGTTCTGTCCGCCGCGGCCGCGGCTGCCGCCGGAGCGCTGGCCGGCGCCGGAGCGCTGGCCGCCCGCCGGGCGCCCCTGGGCCTGGACGGGTTGCGGCACGTAGGCGACCTTCTCGGCGAGCTCGCCCACGAGCTCGGTGACGGCCGGGGAGCCGACGGTCACGGTGTCGAAGTTCGCGGTGACGCCCGCGGCCTTCATGAGCTGCGTGACCTCGCGGCGCTCCTCCTTGGTGGCCACCGTGACCACGGAGCCTGAGGCGCCGGCGCGGGCCGTGCGCCCGGAGCGGTGCAGGTAGGACTTGTGCTCGGTGGGCGGATCGATGTGCACGACCAGCTCGACCTCGTCCACGTGCACGCCGCGGGCGGCGACGTCGGTGGCCACGAGCACGCGCACGTCACCGGCGGAGAACTGGGCCAGGTTGCGGTCGCGGGCGTTCTGGGACAGGTTGCCGTGCAGGTCCACGGCGGGGATGCCCATCTGGCTGAGCTTGCGGGCCATCTTCTTGGCGCGGTGCTTGGTGCGCGTGAACATCACGCGGCGCCCCGTGCCGGAGGCCAGGGCCTCGATGAGCTCCTGCTTCTCGTCCGCGTCCACGACGAGCACGTGGTGGTCCATGGTGGACACGGAGGCCTGCGGGGCGTCCACGGAGTGCTTGACGGGATTGGACAGGAACTGCTTGACGAGCTTGTCCACACCGCCGTCGAGCGTCGCGGAGAACAGCAGCCGCTGGCCGCCCTGGGGGGTGCGCTTCAGGATGCGGGTCACCACGGGCAGGAAGCCCATGTCGGCCATGTGGTCGGCCTCGTCGATGACCGTCACGCGGACGTCGTCGAGCGTGAGGATGTTCTGCTTCAGCAGGTCCTCGAGCCGGCCGGGGCAGGCGATGACGATGTCGGCGCCCTTGGCGAGCGCCTTCTCCTGGTTGCGCTGGGAGACCCCGCCGAAGATCACGGTGGTCGTCTGCCCGGCGGCCTCGGCCAGCGGGGCGATCGCACGGTCGATCTGGGTGGCCAGCTCGCGGGTGGGGGCCAGCACCAGGCCGGTGGGCCGGTTGGCGCGGCGGGCGGCGCGGGCTCCGTTGCCGGTCAGCCCGGCGAGCCGGGACACCAGCGGCAGCGCGAACGCCACGGTCTTGCCGGAGCCGGTCTTGCCGCGGCCGAGCACGTCGCGGCCGGCCAGCGAGTCGGGGAGGGTCTTCTCCTGGATGGGGAACGCCTGCTCGATGCCCTGCTGGGCGAGGACGGCGGAAAGGGCCTTGGGCACGCCAAGGTCGGTGAAAGTAGTCAAAACTTGGGATACGTCTTTCGATCGGATGTCCCGGCAAGGGGGTAGCGCGCCGGGTTGCGCCGAATGACTCCTGGAGCCCCTGCGAGCGGGCTGAGACCGTCTGGAACGGTGCCACGCTGGAAGAAGAATCGGGGTGCTCGACGCCTGCCTGCTCACCCTGGGAGGGGAGCAGTGCCATGTGCAATACCGCCCACCCTACAGCACACGGGGGCCGCCGGCGCCGGGATGTGGCGCAGAGCACCGCCGCACCCGCTCACCCTGTTGCCCCGATCTCATCCCGCGGCGCGGCGCGCACCCCGCCGCGCCTCCCGCTGCGCCTCCCGCTGCGCCGAACTGACCGCACCGGCGCAGGACACGGTGGTGAGCGCCCGCATCTCGCACCGGTGCGGTGAGTTCGCGGCACGGGTGGGCTAGAGCGCGGTGTACCCGCCGTCGACCAGGTAGAACCCGCCCGTCATGAAGGAGGCCCGGTCCGAGAGCAGGAACGTGGTCAGGGCGGCGACCTCCTCGGCGCGGCCCAGCCTGCCGAGCGGGTGCTTGGCGGCGAGTCCCTCGAGGACGGCGGCCGGCGCGGTCCTGAGCAGCGGGGTGTCGATGTAGGCGGGGCCGACGGCGTTGATCCGCACACCGCGGCGGCCGTACTCCACGCCGGCCTGTCTGGTGAGCCCGACCACGCCGTGCTTGGCGGCGGTGTAGGCGCTGTTGCCCGCGGCGACGGCAACGGTGCCGTGGACGGAGGCCATGTTGACGATCGCCCCGCCGCCGGCCTGCTCGATGGCGGGCAGCTGGTAGCGCATGCCGAACATGACGGAGTGCAGGTCGATCTGCACGGTGCGCACCCACGCCTCGAGGTCCGACTCGCCCACGGCGTCCGCGGCACCGCCGACCCCGGCGTTGTTCACGGCCAGGTGCAGGGCGCCGTAGGTCTGCTGGGCGAACTCGACGGCGGCCTCGCAGTCCTCGGGCTTCGCCACGTCCTGCCGGAAGCCGGTGGCGGCGCCGCCGGCGGCCATGATCGACTGGACGACGTCGTCGATCCGCCGGGTGTCGATGTCCGTGACGACGACCTTGGCGCCCTGCGCCGCCAGGTCCTTGGCGCAGGCCTCGCCGATGCCGGAGGCGGCGCCGGTGACGAGCGCGACCTTCTCCCTGAGGTCAGCCATGTGGTTCTCCTGCCTGTGTGTCCGCCGGACCGGGCGGCCCGACGCTCCCAGTCTGTCGGGAAACGTCGGGGCCCGCGAGCAGGGCGCGGCCGCTGCCTCTCCCGGCGGCCGGCCGGGACTCAGCCCTCGTCGTCCTCGGACTTCTCGGCGTCGCGTGCCTGGCGCAGCGCGGCGGAGTCCGCCTCCTGGGCGGCCTTCTGCTCGCGCACCACCTCGGTCAGGAGCTTGGTCATCTCCTTGGCCACCCCGGCCGCGGACTGCGGGTTCTGCCCGGTGATCAGACGGCCGTCCACGACGACGTTCTCGGTCCAGTTCGGCGCTGTCCGCACGTCCGCGCCCTGCTCGACGAGCTTGTCCTCGAGCAGGAACGGCACGACGTCGGACTTGCCGACCTCCTGCTCCTCGGCGTTGGTGAACGCGGCCACCCTGCGTCCCTCGACGATGCGCAGACCGGTGGAGAGCTCGACGTCGACGAGGCCGGAGGGCCCGTGGCAGACGGCGCCGACGACTCCCCCGGCGTCGTGCACGGCGGCCACCAGCGACTGCAGATCGGCGTTGCCGGTGAAGTCCCACATGGTGCCGTGCCCGCCCACGAGGTAGACGGCGTCGTACTGGGCCGGGTCGACCACGCTGATCCGCGGGGTGTTGTACAGGGAGGCCCGCACGGTCTCGTCCTCGAGGTACTGCCGCTGGACCTCGTCCTCCTCGTCCTTGCCGTCCTGCGGGGGCTGCCCGCCGGCGATGGAGGCGAAGTCGACGAAGTACCCGGCGTCCCGGAACACCTTCCACGGGTGGGCCGCCTCCCCGACGAAGTACCCGGTCGGCTCCCCGGTGTCGCCGAGGGTGTCGTGGCTGGTGAGAACCAGCAGAACCTTCTTCATGGTCTCGATGTCCATGTCTGTCCTTCCGTCGGGTGGCGGGACGCGGAAAGCGTCCCGCGGGCCGGTGGCCAGCCTAGGCGCAGCCCACCGCCCCCGGAGCGGGTGTTCGCTCCCGGCCCCTTCCGGGCGGAGGGCGCGGGGCCTCCCCTGATAGGGTCGTTGACGACTCAATGACCCTGTTCCCCCTCCTGAAAGGACCGACCATGAGCCTCTCCAACGCGATCCTGCGCGGCGTCTCCGGCGCCTACCTGCTGCAGTCCGGCTACGGCAAGAAGGACCTCCCCACGGAGGCCGCCGCGGGTCTTCAGCAGTTCGCCGCCACCGGTGTCCCCCAGTTCAAGGAGTGGGACGCCGACACCTTCGGCAAGTTCGTGGCGTACTCGGAGATGGGCATCGGCGCCGCCCTCCTGACCCCGTTCGTCAACAAGCGCCTCGCGGGCCTGGCCCTCGGCGCGTTCTCCGCCGGGCTGCTCGCGATGTACTTCCGCAACCCGGAGATGACCCAGCAGGACGGCGTCCGCCCGTCCGAGGCCGGCACGGGCCTCTCCAAGGACGCCTTCCTGGCCGCGATCGCCGCGGCCCTGGTGGTCTCCAAGTAGTCACGGCCCTCGCAGGGCTTCTACGGGTGCCGCTCGTCCGCACGGACGGGCGGCACCCGTTTCTCGTCCCTGCCCGTCCGCACCCGCCCGCTGCCGCGGAGCCCTTAGGACGTCCGAGGCCCCCGGGAAAATGGGCCCATGACGACGACGGCACACCGCCGGGCCCGTCCTGCTCCGGGTCCGCACCCCGCCGCTCCCGCCGGGGAGCGGGTGCTGGACGCCGGTGTCCGGGCCGAGGTGCGGGCGGTCGTCGGCGAGCTCGTGGGGTCCGCGGCCGCGCAGGCGCGGGAGGCGGGGCGCCAGCTGCGCTGCATCCACCGGCTGTGGCTGCTGGCCTGGGAGGACCGCGAGATCGACTGGGTCTCCTCTGCGGGACAGATGCCGTACGAGGCCGACGAACTCGTGTGCTCGCTCCTGGAGACCGAGGAGCAGATGGTGCGCGACATCGCCGACGAGATCGGCCCGGCGCTCCAGCTGCCCGCAGGCACGGCCCTCGAGCGGGTCCGCGAGGCGCTCGTGCTCGGCCTCCACCTGCCCGAGATACTCGAGGGGCTGGAGGCGGGCCGTTTCAGCGCCCGCCACGCCTCGGTGATCGCCGACCAGTGGCGCGAGCTGATCGAGGGTGCCCCCGCGGGTCAGGAGGCGCCCCCCGCCCTCGTGCGGCGGCTGGCCGCCGAGCTGGTGGAGCGGGCCCCGCACTGCACGGTGTCGCAGCTGCGCGCGTGGGCACGGCGCCGGCGCGCGGCCTTGCTGGCCGAGACGCAGGAGGCGAGGCACCGATCGGCCCGTGCCGGACGCGGCGTCTGGGTCGAGCACGGTGAGGACGGCATGGCGTGGCTGCACGCCCTGCTGGACGCGCCCACCGCGCTCGCGGTCCAGGACCGGCTCGACGCCCTCGTGGCGCTCCTCCGGCCCGCGGAGGCGGCCGCCGGCTCGGGACCGGACCACGAGCCGGAGGAGTCGGAGGAGACGGCGGCGCCGGGGGCCGCGGCCGTCCGGACCGAGTCGCAGCTGCGGGCGGACGTCCTCGCCGACCTGCTGCTGTCCGGGGAGGTCGCGGACGATCCCACGTTCCCGCGCGGTGTGCGGGGCCAGGTCTGTGTGACGGTCCCCGTGCTCACGCTGCTCGGAGGCCGTGCCGGTGGCCCGGCCGCCGGTGTGCCCGCGGACGCCCCGATGCTCGCGGGCCACGGCCCGATCAGCGCGGAAGCCGCGCGCGAGCTGGCCGCCGGTGCGTCCTCGTGGCACCGCGTGCTCACGCATCCCGTCACGGGCGCCGTTCTGGACCACGATCGAACCAGCTACGCCGTGCCGGCCGATCTGCGCCGCCGGCTGCGGATCCGCGACGGGACCTGCCGCTTTCCGGGGTGCCGCCGGCGGGCCGAGCGCTGCGACCTCGACCACACGGTGGCGTGGCAGGACGGCGGCCGGACCGCCGCGGACAACCTGGCCCACCTGTGCCGCCACCACCACCTCGTCAAGCACCGCAACGGTGCACTCGGCCGCTGGTCGGTCCGGCAGCTCGGTCCGGCGCCCTCCGGGGGAGTGCTCGAGTGGACGTCACCGGCTGGGCGGACGTACCGGACCGCGCCCGATCCCTCTGCCGGGGCCACGGCCGGTGGTCCCGTCCCGAAGAGCGGGGTGCACGACGGTGGGATGCACGACAGCGGGATGCACGACGGTGGGGTGCGCGACGGTGGGGTGCACGGCAACGTGGTGCAGAACGGATCGGCGCAGGACGGATCCGTGCAGGACGGATCCGTGCCGGAGGATGCCGACCCTCCCCCGTTCTGACCGCCGGGTCGCCCGCGCGTCAGGTGGTAGGCCGCCCACGGTCCTCCGCCATGGGCTCCACCGACAGCCGGTACCCCATGGTGTGGGTCTCCTCCGGCTCCAGGTGCACGGCGTCGGCGTGGGTGTTGGCGCCCTCCACGCACACGAAGTCCGTCCAGACGTCCGGTCCCACGTCCGGCATCGAGGCCGCCATGTCCGCCCACGGATTCCACACCACGGTCGTGCCGGAGTTCTTCTTCCGGATCCGCAGCACCCTCCCCAGCACGGGGTCCACGACAGCCACGTCCCCGGTCGAGCGGTACACCCGGTCGGTCTCGTCCTCGAAGCGGAGGTCCCCCTCCTGCACGCAGTCCTCCCGGCCCAGGACCTTGTCGCGGTAGGAGGCGCCGGCCAGGCCTTCAACGCTGATCTTCCGCACGTCCCCCACCGCCAGGTAGGCGTGCAGGGCCTCCTCGAAGTCGAACGGGCGCTCCCCGGTGTTCGTGACGCTCAGCTCGAGGGACAGCTCGGCGCCGAAGCGCACCACGCAGTACGCCTCGAACCGGTACGGGAACTGCTCCCGGTGGGCGGGATCGGTGACGTCCGCGTCCGAGAGCCGGTAGACGACCACTGCCTCGTGGTCCGAGGATTCGCGGGACTCGACGTGCCATGGGAGCGTGCGGGCGAAACCGTGCTTGGGCTCGCGCCCGCCCTCGGGCCCGTCCGCGAACCACGGGAAGCAGATCGGGACACCCCCGCGCACGGGGCGGCCCTTCTCGAGCGCGGTGCTCGGGGACAGCCACAGCACCGGGGCGTGTCCCGTGGGGATCCAGTCGATCACGTGCGCGCCCTGGTCGTAGACGGCACCGGTGGCGTCCGCGCAGGAGAAGGGGCGGGGCTCGGGGAGTTGGCTCATGCCCCTCAGGCTAGACGGAGGGCCCGGCCCCCGTCAGGAGGCCGGGCCCTCGTGCGCCGACGCCGGTCAGACGCCGGTGCGCTCGTACGAGTCGATCGCTCCGGGGTGACCCTCCATGAACGCGTCGACCTGCCGGCGGTCCGCCCGCAGCTTGGGGTCGTGGTCCAGGTAGTGCTTCGTCTCGCGGACGATCAGCCCGGAGAGGAGCAGCAGCCCGAGCAGGTTGGGCAGGGCCATGAGGCCGTTCATCACGTCGGCGAAGTTCCACACGACGGCCAGCGGCACGGTGCAGCCCACGAACACGATCAGGGAGAAGACGACCCGGTAGGGCATCACCGCTGCCCTGCCGAAGAGCCGCTCCATGCAGCGCTCGCCGTAGTAGGCCCACCCGAGGATCGTCGAGTAGGCGAACATCACGAGCCCGATGGTGACCACGTAGTGACCCCACTGCCCGGGCAGGCCCCGGCTGAAGGCGTCGCCGGTCATGGTCGCGGCGAAGTCCGCCCCCTGCTCCCAGACTCCCGTGGTGATGAGCACGAGCCCCGTGCAGGTCACCACGATGATGGTGTCGATGAAGGTCTGCGTCATGGAGACCAGGCCCTGGCGGACCGGGTGGGTGGTCTGGGCCGCCGCCGCGGCGATCGCGGCCGAGCCCATGCCGGACTCGTTGGAGAAGATGCCGCGGGCCACGCCCATCTGCACGGCGAGCATGATGGCCGATCCGGCGAACCCGCCGACCGCCGCGGTGCCGGTGAAGGCATCGGTGAAGATCAGGAGGAGCGCCTGCGGGATGGCCGCGACGTTGACGACGAGGATGAACAGGGCGCCCAGGACGTAGAAGAGGATCATGACCGGGACGAAGCTCGCGGTGACCTTCCCGATGGACCTGATGCCGCCCACGAGCACGGCGAGCGTCAGCACGGCGAGCACGGCGCCGGTGATCCAGGTGGGGACGCTGAAGGAGCTCTCCAGGTTGGAGGCGATGGAGTTGCCCTGGGTCATGTTGCCGATGCCGAACGCCGCCAGCGCGGCGGCGATGGCGAAGAAGATCGCCAGGAACTTCCCGAACCCGTTGCGGATGCCGCGCTCCAGGTAGTACTGCGGGCCGCCGGAGATCTCGCCCTTGGCGTCCGTGGTGCGGAACCGCACGGCCAGGAACGCCTCGGAGTACTTGGAGGCCATGCCGAGCAGGCCGGTGACCCACATCCAGAACAGGGCGCCGGGCCCGCCGATCGAGATCGCGGTCGCCACGCCCACGATGTTGCCGGTGCCCACGGTCGCCGCGAGCGCTGTGGTCAGCGCCTGGAACTGGGAGACGTCCCCGCCGTGGGCGTCCGCGTCCTTGCGGTCGAACAGGGCCAGTCGCAGCGCGGAGCCCAGCTTGTGGAACTGCAGCCCGCCGAGCCGGATGGTCAGGTAGAGGCCAGTGAGCAGCAGCAGGGGGATGAGGACGTACGGCCCCCAGATGATGCCGCCCAGCTCGCCGAGGGCGGTCTCGATGGTTTGGAGCATGTCTTCTCCCGTGGGTGTCGGGTGGATCAGGAATCGGGCCGGACCGGGAGTGTGACCTCGGTCTCGGCCGAAGGCATCTAATCACAGGTGCGCTGGTCGCCCCGGCAGGGACCGATGGACCGCACGGGGTGTGGCCCGGTCCGTTCCCGCCCGGTCACGACCCGGGCGGGGCTGCCGGGTTCTCCGGTGCCCGCCGCGAGAGCCGGCGCGCGAGCAGCACGGCGCCCGTGGCGAGCAGCGAGCACACCGCCATGGCCACGGCCATCGGCACCGCGGTGTGCTGACCGGCCAGGCCTGTCAGCGGGCTCACGAGCCCGCCGAGAAGGAACTGCACCAGCCCGAGCACCGCCGAGCCCGCTCCGGCCCGGCCCGGGACCCGGCTCTGGGCGAGGGCCACGGCGTTGCCCATGACGAAGCCGATGCAGGTCTGGCTCACGAAGAGGTGCACCAGGGTGGTCCACCCGGTGACCCCGGCCAGCACGAGGCCCAGGCCCACCGTGTTGACGGCCGCCATGACCACGATCGCGGTGCGGAGGATGGCGCCGGGCTCGATCCGGTCGACGAGGCGGGTGTTGACGACCGCACCCAGGATCGAGCCGCCCGCGTTGGCGGCGAAGACCACGGAGTAGCCGAGCGCCGAGTAGCCGAGCACGTTCTGCACCACGAAGGAGGAGGCGGAGATGTAGGAGAACAGGGCGCCGAACGCGAGGCCGAAGGCCAGCGCGTAGGCCATGAAGGACGGGGTGCGCAGCACCCGCCAGGACCCGGTGACGACCGCGCCGACCCCGCCGCGGTGCCGCCGGTGCGGGAGCAGCGTCTCGGGGATCACGAGCACGGAGCACGCCAGCATCAGCAGCCCGAACGCCGCGAGCGCCCAGAACACGGTCTGCCACGGGGCCACCGTGGCGATGACCCCGCCCAGCAGCGGGGCCACCACCGGGGCGAGGGAGGTGATGGTCGCGAGGATCGAGAACAGCTTGGCGGCCCCGCGGCCGGAGGCGATGTCCGAGACCACGGCGCGGGCGATCACCACCCCCGCCGCCCCGGCGAGGCCCTGGACCGCCCGCAGAACCAGCACCGTCCCGATGCCCGGGGCCAGGACCACGGCGACGGAGGTGAGCAGGAACAGCGCGTTGCCGGCCACCATGAGCCGGTGCCGGCCCAGGACGTCGGAGACCGGCCCGAGCAGGAACTGTCCCACGGCCATGCCGACCATGTACGTGGTCAGCGTCAGCTGGACCGCGGAGGCCGACGCCCCGAAGTGCCCGGCCATGGCCGGCATCGAGGCCAGGTACATGTCCGTGGCCATCGGGCTCACCGCGCTGAGGATCCCCAGGGCCGCCACCAGCACCACCCGGTCCTTGCGGCCGGACAGGCGCAGGCGGGAGCGCACGGGGTCGTCGGGCGGCGGTGAGCTCACGGGGGTCCTCCGGCAGGGGTCTGTGGGGCGGGTGCGGGGCGGGCTTCATGCTATCGACGCCGCGACAGCGACCACGACGACGGGGACGGCAGCCGCGACAACGGCAGCGACCGGGACAACGACCGGGACAACGACAGCGACCGGGACAACGACAGCGACCGCGACATGGACCGGGGCGATGGCGTGGGCCGGGACCGGCCACGAAACGCGACATCAGCCAGGACATCAACTGCCACAACAGCCGGGACAATGTCTCCATGAGACTCGCCGTGTACACCGGGGCCTCCCTCGGCTCCGACCCCCTGTTCGCCGAGGCCGCCCGGGGCTTCGCCACCACCCTTGCCCGCCGCGGCGTGGGCATCGTCTACGGCGGAGGCCACGTGGGGCTGATGGGTGTCGTCGCCGACGCCGCGCTGGCGGCCGGGGGCGAGGTGGTCGGGGTCATCCCGCAGTCCCTGGTCGACGACGAGACGGCCCACACGGGGCTGACCGAGCTGCGCATCGTCCGGACCATGCACGAGCGCAAGGCGGAGATGGCCGCCCTCGCCGACGGCTTCGTGGCCCTGCCCGGCGGCCTGGGCACCCTCGAGGAGATCTTCGAGGCGTGGACCTGGCTGCAGGTGGGGGTGCACGCCAAGCCGGTCGGCTTCCTCGACGTGGCCGGCTACTGGAGGCCCCTGCTGGACGCGGTGGCCTCGATGTCCGCGGCCGGTCTCGTGCGCCCCGAGTACCGGGACGCCGCCGTGGTCGCCCAGGACGCCGAGGAGCTGCTCGCCGGTTTCGCGGGGTGGGAGGCGCCGCGCCGGCGCTGGTCCGAGCCGCCCGTTCCCGGGGCCGACGCGCCGGTGGCCCGCCCTGCCCCTAGGATGTAGGGCGATGAGCGAGCACATCCCTTCCCCCGCCGAGGGGTCCGAGCAGGGCCCCGTCCCCGAGGCGTTCCACCGCCGGCCGTACTCCTTCGTGCGCCGCGGCGACCGCCTCACCGCCCGCCGCCAGAAGGCCTGGGACGACTGGGCGCCCACCCGGGTGCTGGACGTCCCGCGGGTGCGCACGGACACCTCCGTCCACCCGGACCACGAGTTCGACGCGGCCGCGGCCTTCGGCCGCGAGGCGCCCCTGGTCGTCGAGGTCGGCTCGGGGCTCGGAGAGGCGGTCGTGCACGCCGCCGCCCAGGACCCGGCGCGGAACTTCCTCGCCGTCGAGGTGTACAAGCCCGGGATCGCGGACCTGCTGCTCAAGGCGGGCCAGGCCGGCGTGGACAACGTCCGGGTGGTGCAGGCGAATGCCCCCGAGGTCCTGGAGCACATGCTCGCCCCCGGCTCGGTCGACGAGCTGTGGGTGTTCTTCCCGGACCCCTGGCACAAGACCCGCCACCACAAGCGGCGCCTGGTCTCCCCCGCCTTCGCCGAGCTCGCCGCCCGGGTGCTCGTGCCGGGTGGGCTGTGGCGGCTCGCCACGGACTGGCAGGAGTACGCCCTCGTGATGCGCGAGGTCCTCGACGCGTCCCCGCACTTCGAGAACCTCCACCCGGGCCCGCTCGCCGACGACGAGCACCCGGACACGGGCTGGGCCCCCCGCTGGGAGGGACGGATCCTCACGAGCTTCGAGCGCAAGGCCCAGGAGGCGGGCCGCGTCCCGCGCGACCTCCTCTACCGCCGGACGGCGTGAACGCAGCTGCCGGCCCGGAGCGGGACGGCTTCGTCGTCGTGCTCCCGGGCGATCCCCGCACGCGGCCGCTGCTCGAAGGCCTGCACCTCGAGTACGTGGCGCGCTACGGTCCCACGATCGGGGCGGAGGAGATGGCGCACCACCCCGTGGACGACTTCACCGCCCCCGCCGGGGGGCTCCTGCTCCTCCTCGAGGGCGGCGTGACGGTGGGCGGCGGCGCGTTCCGCCGGCACGACGACGTCACGGCCGAGCTCAAGCGGGTGTGGACCGCTCCGGCGCACCGCCGGCGTGGGATCTCGCGGCGCGTCCTGGCCGAGCCCGAGCGGCTCGCCGCCGCGGCGGGCTACCGGCGCATCTACCTCACCACGGGCAGCCGCCAGCCCGAGGCGGATGCCCTGTACCGCAGCAGCGGGTACGTCCCGCTGCCCGGGACCGCCCAGGTCTACCCGGGCGGCGTCTACGACGTGGGCTTCGAGAAGCACCTGCGCTGAGCCGTACCGGGCCGGGGCCCGTGCGGCTCAGCGCTCCTGCGGGCGCGGGGGCCGGTACAGCACCACGGCCTGCGAGATCTTGCGGGCCCTGGGACGGGCGCCGCGGGCCATGCGCACCACGTCCCCGCCGACACCGGCGGCGAAGATCCGCGAGGACTCCTCGGCCCGGTCCCGTGCCTCTTCGAGCTCCTGGGACAGCTCGGCCACCCTCGAGCGCAGAGCCTCGACCTGGTTCTCCAGCTGGAGGATGCGCCGGATGCCCTCGAGGGAGACGCCCTGCTGGGACAGCACCTGGATCTGCTGCAGCTTCTCGATGTCGCGCTGCGAGTAGCGGCGGGCCCGGCCGGGGGCGCGGGACGGCTTGACCAGGCCCAGCCGGTCGTACTGGCGCAGCGTCTGCGGGTGCATCTCTGCGATCTCCGCGGCCACGGAGATCACGAACAGCGGCTGATCGGCATCCAGTGCCATCTCACACCCGTGCCTTCTCGGCCAGACCGGCCCGGGGATCATCGGCCGCGGTCGCCTCGGCGAACGCCCGGACCGCGGCCCGCGCCTGCTCGTCGAGCTCGGCCGGCACGTGCACCTCGACCGTCACGATCAGGTGCCCCGTGCCCTTGGTGGTGCTGAACCCGCGCCCCTTGACGCGGAAGCGCCGGCCCGAGGAGGTGCCGGCCGGCACCTTCAGCCGCACGGTGCCCCCGTCCAGCACGGGCACCTCGATCGTGGCGCCCAGCGCCGCCTCGGGGAACGTGATGGGCACGGTGACCTCGACGTCGTCCGTGCCCTCGACGCGCCGGAAGAAGGGGTGCGGCGTCACGTGCACGGTGACGTAGAGGTCACCGGCCCCACCGGCACCCGAGTGGCCCTTGCCGGCGAGCTTGAGCTTCTGCCCGTCGCGCACGCCGGGCGGGATCCGCACCGTGGTCTCCTGGCCGTTGCCCCGGCGCAGCTTGACCGTGGTCCCGTGCACCGAGGAGCGGAACGGGATGGTCGTCTCCGTCCGGATGTCCTCCCCGCGTGCCGGCGGGGCCTGGTAGCCGCCGTAGCCGCCCGGCCCGCCGTACCCGGTCTGCCCGCCGTACCCGGTCTGCCCGCCGAACTGCGCGAACAGGTCCTCGAACCCGCCCGGGCCGCCCGCCCCGCCCGTGGAGTAGGTGGTGCGACGGCGGCGCCCGCCGCCGCCTCCGCCGAAGATGTCGCCGAAGAGGTCCTCGAAGTTCGCCGAGCCGCCGGCACCGCCCGGGCCGCCGGCGGTGAAGCGCGCTCCGGAGCCCATCGCGCGGATCGCGTCGTACTGCTTGCGCTCCTCCGGGTCGGAGAGCACGGAGTTCGCCTCCGTGATGTCCTTGAACCGCTGCTCGGCCTCCGCGTCGCCCGGGTTCTGGTCCGGGTGGTACTGGCGGGCGAGCTTGCGGTAGGCCTTCTTGACGTCGGCTGCGGACGCGTCCTTGGAGACGCCGAGAATGCTGTAGAAGTCCTTGTCGATCCAGTCCTGGCTGGCCATGACGCCTCCTTTCTGTGGGGCCGGTCGGGGTCCTGCGGAGCAGGGCCCGGTGGTGGTCCTGGGGTCGTCCCCCGGCGCCGCGGCGCCGGGGGACGGGTGGACGGGTCAGGGGAGGCCCGCGGGACGGACCTCCCCTGCCGTCGCCGGGCTCAGGCCCGGACCGGCCTCACTCGGCGACCGCGACGGCGACCTGGGCCGGCCGCACCACGCGCTCGCCGATCCGGAAGCCGGAGCGCAGCACCATCGAGACCTGGTCCGGCTCGACCTCGCTCGTGGGCTGCTGCAGCACCGCCTCGTGGACGTTCGGGTCGAACTTCTCCCCGACCTCCCCGATGCGCACGAGCCCCTGCCGCACGAGGGTCTCCTCGAGCTTGTTCGCGATCGCCGCGAACGGGCCGTCGGTGAGATCACCCGCCTGCCGGGCCGCGTCGATGTCGTCGAACACCGGCAGCAGCGTCTGCAGGAGGTCGCCCGTCACGAACGTCCGCAGCTGCTCCTTCTCGCGCGCCGTGCGGTGCTTGAAGTTCACGAACTCGGCCTGCAGCCGGCGCAGCTCCTCGAGCCGCTCCTCGGCGAGGGCCGCCGCAGGGGAGCCCTCCCCCGCGGCCTCCGGCGCGCCGTCCCCGGACTCCGCGTCCGTCGACTGGGGCGTCGAGAGGATGTCCTCCACCGTCAGGCCCTCCGGCCCGGCCTCCTCGCGGGGGCCGTCGCCGGGGTCCTGCGCGCGCTGCTCGCCGGGGTCACCGGGAACGTTCCCGGCAGCCCGGTCGTCCGCGTTCTCGTCGGGTCCTGGAGTGGGGTCGGGCATGCTCACTTCTTCTCGTCCTCGTCGTCGACGACCTCGGCGTCGACGATGTCCTCGTCACCGGTGGCACCGGTGGCGCCCGCACCCGGGGCGCCCTCGGCACCCTCGGTCTGCGACTGCGCGTAGAGGGCCTCGCCGAGCTTGGTCTGGGACTGCTGCAGCTTGTCGTACGCCGTCTTCACGGCGTCGTCGTCCTCGCCCTCGAGCGCCTGCTTCAGGGCGTCGACGTCCGCCTGCACCTCGGACTTGACGTCCGCGGGCAGCTTCTCGTCGTTGTCCTTCAGGAGCTTGTCGACGGAGTACGCCTGCTGCTCCGCGTTGTTGCGCAGGTCGGCGGCCTCGCGGCGCACGCGGTCGGCCTCGGCGTTGGCCTCGGCGTCCTTGACCATCCGGTCGATGTCCTCCTTCGACAGCGAGGTGCCGCCGGTGATGGTCATCGACTGCTCGGTGCCGGTGCCCTTGTCCTTCGCCGAGACGTGGACGATGCCGTTGGCGTCGATGTCGAAGGTGACCTCGATCTGGGGCACGCCACGCGGGGCCGGAGCGATGCCGGTCAGCTCGAAGGTGCCCAGGTTCTTGTTGTCCCGGGTGAACTGGCGCTCGCCCTGGAAGACCTGGATGGACACGGACGGCTGGTTGTCCTCCGCGGTGGTGAAGGTCTCGGAGCGCTTGGTCGGGATGGCCGTGTTGCGCTCGATGAGCTTGGTCATCACCCCGCCCTTGGTCTCGATGCCCAGCGACAGCGGGGTCACGTCGATCAGCAGCACGTCCTTGCGGTCGCCCTTGAGCACGCCCGCCTGGATGGCCGCGCCCACGGCGACGACCTCGTCGGGGTTGACGCCCTTGTTGGGCTCCTTGCCGGCCAGGCGCTGGACGGTCTCCGCGACGGCGGGCATGCGGGTCGAGCCGCCCACCAGCACCACGTGGTCGATGTCGGACACGGAGATGCCGGCCTCGGCGATGACGTCCTTGAACGGCTTCTCGGTGCGCTCGAGCAGGTCGCGGGTGAGCTCCTCGAACTTGGCGCGGGTCAGGCGCTCGTCCAGGTGCACCGGACCCTCGGGGGTCACGGAGAGGTACTGCAGGGAGATGTTGGTGCTCGTCGCGGAGGAGAGCTCCTTCTTGGCCTGCTCGGCGGTCTCCTTGAGACGCTGCAGGGCGATCTTGTCCTTGGACAGGTCGGCGCCGGTCTTGGACCTCACCTGCGCCAGCAGCCAGTCGACGATGCGCTGGTCCCAGTCGTCGCCGCCGAGCCGGTTGTCGCCGGCGGTCGCGCGGACCTGGATGGTGGAGAAGTCGTCCTCGTCCTTGCCGACCTCCAGCAGGGAGACGTCGAAGGTTCCGCCACCGAGGTCGAAGACGAGGATGAGCTCGTCCTCCTTGCCCTTCTCCAACCCGTAGGCCAGCGCCGCGGCGGTGGGCTCGTTGACGATGCGCAGGACGTTCATGCCCGCGATCTCACCGGCCTCCTTGGTGGCCTGGCGCTCGGCGTCGTTGAAGTACGCCGGGACGGTGATCACGGCGTCGGTGACCTTGTCGCCGAGGTAGGACTCGGCGTCGGTCTTGAGCTTCATCAGGATGCGCGCCGAGATCTCCTGCGGCGTGTACTTCTTGCCGTCGATGTCGGTGGACCACCCGGTGCCCATGTGGCGCTTCACCGAGGCGATCGTGCGGTCCACGTTGGTGACGGCCTGGCGCTTGGCGATGTCACCGACCAGGGTCTCGCCGTCCTTCGAGAAGGCGACGACGGACGGCGTGGTCCGGTTGCCCTCGGCGTTGGCGATGACGGTGGGCTCGCCGCCCTCCAGCACGGACACCACGGAGTTGGTGGTGCCGAGGTCGATTCCTACTGCACGAGACATGGACGTGTTCTCCTTCGGGTCGAGCTGAACCGGGTGGGCCGTACCGGCCCCGTTGGGGTCCCGGAGGTCTCAAGTTCTTGAGTTTTCCTGACTCAAGTCTGCCACGTGAGCCGCCGATGTCAACTTAACTTGAGCCACCTCGACTCAACTCGGGTGCATGGGCGGGTGTGAGATGCCACGCGGCCCTGCCCCTCCGGCAGGGCATCGGCTAACCTGATGTATTTGTGCCCGTCCTGGCGGGCCGCTGACGACACCCCGGGTCCGCCCCGCACGCCACCGAACGCACCGACACGCCACCGCACGCCCCCCGACACCGCAGGAGCCTCCGTGAGCAGCACGCCACCTTATACGCCGCAACCACCGAGCCCGGCCGACCTCTCCCGCCGGACGAAGCCCCGGGAGGTGCTGCGCGAGATCAACTACCCCCACGGCATCCACCCCGCCCTGGTCCCCGGCATCGCCGTCGAGGACCAGAAGCTGCACTACGGCACGGACAAGGTCGTCTTCCTCGTCACCGCCGCGCTGATCGTGGCGTTCCTCGCCTGGGGCGTGCTGTCCACCGAGTCCCTGACCGCCGCCTCCACCGCGGCCCTGGGCTGGGTCACGGGCAACACCGGCTGGTTCTTCACGGCCCTGTCCACGGCCGCGGTCCTGTTCATGCTCGTCGTCGGCTTCAGCCGCACCGGCCGCATCCCGCTGGGCATGGACGACGAGAAGCCCGAGTACTCCTTCTTCTCGTGGCTCGCCATGCTCTTCGCCGCCGGCATGGGCATCGGCCTGATGTTCTACGGCGCCTCCGAGCCCCTGAGCCACTTCGGCGCGGGCGTCCCCGGCTTCGGGGCGGAGCCCGGCTCCGAGGAGATGACGGTCTACGCCCTCGTCCAGACCGCCTTCCACTGGGGCCTCAACCCCTGGGCCATGTACGCCGTGGTCGGGGCGGCCGTCGCCTACGGCGCGTACCGCCGCGGACGTCCCCCGCTCATCAGCCGGATCTTCGTGCCGCTGATCGGCCAGCGGCACGCCGAGGGCGGTCTGGGCCGGCTCATCGACGTGTTCGCCATCTTCGCGACCCTCTTCGGCACCGCGGCCTCCCTGGGCATCGGCGCACTGCAGATCGCCCGGGGCCTCGAGATCGTCGCCGGCTGGGGACCCCTCGGCAACGCCGGCCTCATCGCCATCATCGCCGTCCTCACGGCCGCCTTCGTGGTCTCCGCCGTCTCCGGCGTGGCCCGCGGCATGCGCTACCTCTCCACCACGAACCTGATGCTGGCCTTCCTGCTGGCCCTGTTCGTGTTCGTGGCCGGGCCCACCGTCCTGATCCTGGACCTGGTCCCCGCGGTGTTCAGCACGTACCTGCAGGAGTACCTGTGGATGACCGGCCAGACCGGCGGGTGGGGCGAGGACTCGACCGCCTTCGCCGGTGGCTGGACCGTCTTCTACTGGGCCTGGTGGCTGTCCTGGTCCCCGTTCGTCGGGATGTTCATCGCCAAGATCTCCCGCGGCCGCACGCTGCGCCAGTTCGTGACCGTGGTGCTCGTGGTCCCCTCCTCGATGTGCGTGCTCTGGTTCGTGGTCATCGGCGGCACGTCCATGTACCTGCAGCGCACCGGGACCGACCTCGCCGGCGCCGGCGGCCAGGAGGCAGCGCTCTTCGGCATGCTCAACGCCCTGCCCCTGGGCGCGGTCACCTCGGTGCTCGCCATGGTCGTCGTCGCCATCTTCTTCGTGACGAGCGCCGACTCCGCGTCCGTCGTCATGGGCACGCTCTCGCAGCAGGGCCGACCCGAGGCCAGCCGGTCGATCGTCGTGTTCTGGGGCCTCTGCCTCGGCGGCATCGCGACCGTCATGATGCTCGTGGGCGGCGACGACGCCCTGACCGGCATGCAGAACCTCGTGACCGTCTCGGCCCTGCCCTTCGCCGTGATCGTCGCGTTCCTGATGGTCTCCTTCTACAAGGACCTGCGCAGCGACCCTTCGACCATCCGTCACGAGTTCGGCCTCACGGCCGTCCGCAAGGCCGTGATCCACGGCATCGAGGAGCACGGCGACGACTTCGCCCTGCAGGTGGAGCACGCCCAGGGCGCCCGCGCCGCCGGCGAGACGTTCGACTCCCACGACCCGGCCGTCACCGACTGGTACCGGCGGGTCGACGAGAACGGCGAGGAGATCGACCTCACCGCCGAATCAGCCCCGGCCCGGGACCCCGAGCAGGATCGCGAGCAGGACCCCGAGCAGGCTCGCGAGCAGGACCCCGAGCGCGCCCTCGATCCGGCCGGCGACCGGGCCTGAGGCCCCGTTCTCCGTGCGGCCGTCGCCCCCGGGCGGCGGCCGCACTTCTCGTGCCGGGGCCGGACGGCTTAGACTGCCCGATATGTATTCGATCGTGACCGTGTGCACCGGCAACATCTGCCGCTCGCCCATGGCGGAGCTGGCCCTGCGCCGCGCCTTCGAGGCCGCGGGACTGGCCGAGCGCGTGCAGATCGACTCGGCGGGCGTCAGCGACGAGGAGCTCGGCAATCCCGTGGACCCCCGCGCCCTCGACCTCCTGCGCCGCGAGGGCCTCGACGCCTCCCGGCACGCGGCCCAGGTCTTCGACCCCGCCCGCTTCGACGACCGGGACCTCGTGCTCGCCCTGGACGTCGGGCACTGGCGCCGGCTCCGGGCGCTCGCACCGGACGGGGCCGCCGCCAAGGTGCGGCTGCTGCGGGAGTTCGATCCCGCCGCCGAGGACCTCGAGCACGACGACCTGGGGATCTACGACCCCTGGTACGGGGGCCCGGAGGACTTCGAGACCACCTACGGCATGATCGCCGCCGCGGTGCCGGGCGTCGTCCGCGCCGTCGCCCGGGAGCTCAGCGCCGACCGGGAGCCCGCGCACGGCCGCGCGCAGGACGCCGGACGCGCGTGATCGACATCGAGCTGGAGCTGGACCCGTCGCTCGCCGCGGCTCACCCCGCCGGCACCAACCTGGCGAGACTGCTCCCCTCCCCCACCCGCCGCCCGTACCTCATCGGCATCGACGGGCGCTCCGGCGCGGGCAAGACCAGCCTCGCCGAGCAGCTCGCCGCGGTGCTGCGCCCGGTGCGGGACGTGACGCTCTTCCACCTCGAGGACCTCTACCCGGGCTGGGACGGGCTCGGGCCGGGCCGGCGGACCTACGTGGACGATGTCCTCGTTCCTCTCGACCAGGGCCGGGACGCGGAGTGGAGCGCCTGGGACTGGGTCACCGGCTCCCCGGGCACGCCACGGCTGACCCGTGTGGCGGAGGTCGTGGTCCTGGAGGGCGTCGGCGCCTGCAGCGCCGAGGCCCGGGAGCTGCTGGACGTCTCCGTGTGGGTCGAGCTGCCCACCGCCCTGCGCTACGACCGCGCGCTGAGCCGTGACGGCTCGTACTACGCCGAGCACTGGGACCGCTGGGCGGCCCAGGAGGACGCCTACCTGGCGGAGGACCACGTCTGGGAGCAGGTGGACATCCTGCACCCCGGCCCGGTCTGCTGAACCGTTCGGCCGCACCGGCAGGAGGAGCCGTGACCAGCACCGTCGTCGTCCTAGACGCCGCCCACCCGGCGGGCGTCCTCGCCGATCCGGCCGTCCCGCTCGTGCGGATCGACGACCAGGGACTCACCCGCGGGGACGGCGTCTTCGAGACCATGCGCGCCGTGGACGGGTCCGTGCAGAAGTTCGAGGCCCACCACCAGCGGCTGTCGGCCTCCGCGCGGCTGGCCCAGCTGCCCGTGCCGTCGGCGCGCGACGTGCGCGGGGCGGTGGAGCTGGCGCTCGCCCACGCCGCGCCCGGCGGGGACGGCGGCCTGGGCGCCGAGCACGCCGTCAAGGTCGTGATCAGCCGAGGAACCCCCGAGGACGGCCCGTGGTCGTGGATCGCGGTGAGCCCCGTGCCGGAGACCACGTTCCGGCAGCGCCGGGAGGGCGTGACCGCGGTGCTGCTGCCGCGCGGCCACGCCCCCGCCCAGGACGCCGGCTACCCTTGGCTGCTCCCGGGGGCCAAGACGCTCTCCTACGCGATCAACATGGCCGCCCTGCGCCACGCCCGCTCGCTCGGCGCGGACGAGGCGGTCTTCACCACGGACGGCCGCCGGGTCCTGGAGGGCGCGACGTCCTCCGTGGTCTGTGCCCGGGTGCGCGCGGGCCGCCGTACGCTGCTGACGCCCGAGCCCTCGCACGGGATCCTGCCGGGCACCACGCAGGCCAAGATCTTCGACGCCGCCCGCCGGGACGGCTGGGAGCTCGGCTACGGGCCGCTGTACCCGGCGGACCTCATGGCGGCCGACGCCGTGTGGCTGGTCTCCAGCGTCCGGCTCGCAGTGCCGGTGCGCCGGCTCGACCACCAGCCGCTGCCGGTGGACCCGGACCTGACGCGGCTCGTCACGAACTGGGTCTCCCAGGCCTGATCAGGGCTCAGGCCCAGATGAAGCGGTGCGTGCCGAGCAGGACGGACACCGCCGGGCCCGCCGCGGCGGCCCCGGCGCAACCGGCGAGCACCGCGGCGTCCCGCCAGGAGTACCCCGGGACGCGGGCCCACGTGCGCGGACCCGCGCCGAAACCGCGGGCCTCCATGGTGATCGACAGCCGGGTGGCCCGGCGCAGGGACTGCACCAGCAGCGTGAACGCCTGGCCGCCGAACTCCCGCAGCGCGCCCACCGGACCGCGCCCCGACCCCGCGCCGCGCGCCCGCCGGGCCATCGCGAGGGTGGCCCACTCGGAGGCCATCACGCCCACCAGCCGCAGCGCGGCCAGGGAGGCGAGCACGAAGCGGGCCGGGAGGCGCAGCGTCTGGGCGAGACCGTCGGCGAGGTCCGTGGGGTCCGTGGTGAGCACCAGCATCAGCCCGGGCAGGGCCAGCGCGAGCCCGCGCAGGGCGATCGCCGCGCCCGCGGCCACGGAGCCGGCCGAGATCCCGGTGACCCCCAGGTCGAGCAGCACCGGCCCCGAGTCCTCGGCGAGCAGGGCCGTGCCCCACCCGCTCACGATCGCCGCCACCACCACCGGCCACGCCCGGCGCAGCAGCGCGAGGGGTCGCTGACCGGCCAGCGCCAGGAGCAGCACCTCGCCCAGCAGCACCGTCCCCGACGTCACGGGGTCCGCGCTCAGCAGCAGCACCGCGGTCAGCAGCAGGGCCCCGGACAGCTTGACCACCGCGTTCGTCCGTCCCAGCAGGGAGGTCCTGGCCGACGGCGCGAGCACGGGGGCGCTCACCGGACGGACTCCCGCCGGGCCGGGACGGCTGGCGCGGCGGCAACGGCCGAGGCGGCCGGCGCCGTCGGCACGGTACGGGCAGCCGGCACAGTCGGTGCAGTCGAAGCAGCCGGGTCAGCCGGCACGATCGGCGGCACCGGTGCGGTCGAAGCAGCCGGCGGGGCCGAGGCGGCCGGCACTGCCGGGGGTGCCGCGCGAGCGGCCCCACCCACCTCGGGAGCCCTGCCGAGCGCGAGCACCTCGGCGCCGAGCGCCCGCACGAAGTCCTCGTCGTGGGTCACCACGAGGACCGACGTGCCGGCGTCGATGAGTTCCACCAGCAGGTCCACCAGCTCCGCCCACGTCAGGGCGTCCTGGCCGAACGTGGGTTCGTCGAGCACCAGCACGTCCGGATCCGTGGCGAGGACCGTGGCCACGGACAGCCGCCGCTTCTCGCCGCCGGAGAGGGTGAACGGGTTCGCGTCCGCCAGGTGGGCGAGCCGCAGCCGGTGGAGCAGCTCGTCCGTGCGGCGCTCCCGCTCGGCCGCCGGCGTGCCCGCCAGCCGTGGGCCGTGCTCGAGCTCGGCACGCACGGTGGCGCGCAGGAACTGGTGCTCGGGCTCCTGGAAGACCGTCCCGATGCGGGCCACGAGCTCCCGTCCGCTCCACTCCAGCGGGTCGGGACCCGCGCCGCGGTCGAGGAGCGGGTGGGCCCGCACGGTGCCGCGCACGGGGGCCAGCAGACCCGCCACCGTCAGCGCGAGCGTGGACTTGCCGGCGCCGTTGGGCCCGATCAGTGCCAGCGCGCGGCCGGGCCGCAGGCCCAGCTCCACGCCGGCCACCGCCGTGGGGAGGTCCCGGCCCGTGACCGCGTCGTCCACGGGACGGTCCCGGCGGCGCTCCCGCCGCCGGGCGCGCAGCTGACGCGCCGAGGGCTGGCTGCGCGAGACGCCCAGACCGGCGGTGCTCAGCAGCGGTTCGCGATCCGCTCCGGGACGGCCGGTCGCGGACGGGCCCGCGGCAGGACACCCGGCAGGGCCTGCGGACGCGCGCGCGGGCTCGCGCGTGGCCGGCACCCGGCCGGGCACCCACACCCCCGCCCTGCTGAGTTCCTCGACCGCCGCGCCGAGCATCCGCCCAGGGGGGCCGTCGTGGGTGATGCCCCCGTCGCGGCCGAGCACGACGACACGGTCCACGACCTCGGCCCACACGGCGACGCGGTGCTCCACGACCACGAGTGTGGCCCCGCTGCGGTCGAGGCAGGAGACCACGGCGTCGCGGACCTGTCGCACGCCGGCGGGGTCCAGGTTGGCCGTCGGTTCGTCGAGCAGCAGCAGCCCCGGGCTCATGGCCACGGCGCCAGCGAGCGCCAGGCGCTGTTTCTGCCCGCCGGACAGGGCCGCGGTGGAGTGGTCGAGCGGAAGGTCCAGGCCCACGGCGTCGAGCGCCGCGCGCACCCGCGGCCAGATCTGCTCGTGGGGCACCGCGAGGTTCTCGAGGCCGAACGCGGTGTCGTCGCCGATCCGGGACAGCACCACCTGGGACTCGGGGTCCTGCTGCACGAGCCCGGCCCGGCCGCGCGCCCGAGCCGGGAGCGTGCCGTCGAGCAGCAGCTCGCCGGAGCCCGACTGTCCGTCGTCGTCGTGGAGGACCCCCGCCAGGGCGTGCAGGAGGGTGGACTTGCCGGCCCCACTGGGACCCAGCAGGAGCACCCGCTCCCCCGGCTCCACCACGAGGTCGAGATCGCGCAGCGCCGCCGTCTCCCGCCCGGGGTGGTGCCAGCCGAAGCCGCGGGCCTCGACGCGCGCCCCGCGGGCCGCGGGCGCCGCCGGGCGCCGGACCGTGGGGACGGTCATCGCCGCACGGCCCGCCCCGAGGCGAGGCCCTGCAGGACGCCGGTGGCCGCGAGGGCCCGCACCACGGCATGCATCAGGAGGCCGGCGAGCACCGCCCCGGAGACGGCGGCCAGGACCACGTAGGCCGCCTGGTGGCCCAGCGCCCACTCGTAGTTGTAGACGATGTTCTCGTGGACGCCGAGGAAGATCCCGCTCACGGCGCCCGCCACGGCCGCCGCGAGGGCGTCGAACCGGCGGTAGCGGAAGGCCGCGAAGGCCAGTTCCGCGCCGATGCCCTGGACCAGCCCGGAGAGGATGACCAGCAGGCCGAAGTGGGTGCCGAGGAAGCTCTCGATGACGGCCGCGAGCAGCTCGCAGAACAGCGCAGCGCCGGGCTTGCGGATGATCAGCCCGCCGAGCACGCCGGCCACCAGCCAGCCGCCGACGATCAGGCCCACGGCGGGCGGATAGGCGACCGCGGCGGTGCCGACCACGGGGTAGAGCAGGTTCGACCACGCCCAGAAGACGACCGCGCACACGGCGGCGAGGACGGCGGCCACGACGATGTCGACGACACGCCAGGACGACGTGCGCGATGTGCCGGGGCGGTCGGCGGGACGGTGGGTGGTGGTGTTCACGGTGGGTTCCTCCTGGGCTCAGCGAGCCGTCGGTGCCAGGAGGGGACGGGGTTCGGCGGGCCGCGCCGGTGGCGCGCTCCCGGGGAAACACCCCTGAGATGCTCGACTCCCTTCGCCGGTGCTAACCGGAGCAGGTTCGAGGGTCTGCGGCGATCCGCACTCTCAGCGCCGCGTCGGTCTCACCGGCGGGAAGCGCTCCCCTGTCGTTCAGTGGCACCGAGTCTACCCCTCCGTCGCCCGCTCCGCGCACACCCGCGGGTCCCGGCGCCCCGGTCCCGCCCGCACGGCGAGCACCGCCCCCGCCGCGCCCGCCGCACGGCGAGCACCGCCCCCGCCGCGCCCGCCGCACGGCCCGCGCCACGACGCAAGGGCCCGCGCCACGACGCAAGGGGCCCGCCCGGTCGGACACCGGTGCGGTGTCCGACCGGGCGGGCCCTTTCGCGGGGTGTCCGCCGGGTCTCAGACCTCGGCCTGGCTCGAGGCCTTGGGGTTCTTCTGGGGCTTGTTCTCGATCTCGGCGATCTTGCGGGAGATGCCGACCTTGATGACGGTGCCCACGAGGCCGGTCACGAGCGACCAGATGATGATGCCCGTCCAGGCCTCGTCCGGGTCCGGGTTCCTGGCGGGGGGCGGATCGCCGGTGATGCGCGTCCACGCGGCGCCGAGCACCTTGTGCGAGAGCGCCACACCGCCGAGCGAGAGGCCGGTGCCCACGAGTTCGAGAACCTTGGTGTTCATGGAGTGCTGCTCCTTGTCGTCCGGGGGACGCGGGTGCGCCCTGTCGATCCTGCCCAGCCTAACGCGTCGCCGCCGATCCGTCAGTCTGCTGTCCGTCTGCTCGCCGCCCGTCCGGGCTCGGCGCCGGCAGTCCCGCGCCGGCGCCCTCCCCGGTGCCCTCCCCGGCGCGGTTGAGCACCTTCTGCAGGTCGTCCTGGGTCAGTGTGGTGCGGTTCAGGTGCTTGGTGCGGTAGGTCGAGCGGCCCACCATGTGCGCCGAGACGGGGACCGTGAGCAGCTGGAAGATCCAGCCGAGGGCGATGAGCGGGACCATGACGGGATCGCGGTTCTCCAGGGCGACGGCGGTGAGCATGAGGAGCAGCCCGAAGACCTGCGGCTTGGTGCCGGCGTGCATGCGCGTCAGCAGGTCCGGGAAGCGGACCAGGCCGATCGCGGCGGCCAGGGACATCAGCGCGCCGACCACGAGGCAGACGGCGGCGGCGGCGTCCAGGACGGTGTCCAGCACGGCGCTCACCGCCCGTGCTCGGCGGTCTGGGTGGCGAAGCGCGCCACCGTCACGGAGCCGATGAAACCGACCAGCGAGACGATCACCATGAGGATCAGGTTGTTGAGGTGGCCGTGGTAGGCCATCTCCACGGCCAGGGCGGCCGCGACGATGGCCAGCAGCACGTCCGTGGCCACCACCCGGTCCAGCAGGGACGGGCCCTTGGCGAGGCGGTAGAGGGTGCCCGCGGCGGCCGCGCTGAGCAGCACGGCCGCGACGGCCACGGCGATCTCCATCACGGGCGGTCCTCCTCAGGGGTGTCGGCGGGGGTGTCGGCCGGGGTGTCCCGGCGGGGGTCTCGGCGGATGTCCCTCCGGGTGGCGGCGGGGATCTCGTCCCGGCGGCGGCCCACGATCTGCTGGCTCGCGGTGACCGGGGAACTGATCGCGGCGCTGTCCCGCCGGTCCGCGCCGGCGGCTCCTGCGCCGCGACGCTCGGCCCGCAGGGCGGCGAGCTCCTCCCGTGTGCCCATGATCCGGATCCAGGCGGCCTCCACCTGCAGCGCGGACCGGCGGAAGTCCTCGGCGTCCTGGGCGCTGCGGACGTTGAGCGCGTGGAAGTACAGCGTGCCGGCGGCACGGTCCACCTCCACGACGAGCGAGCCGGGGATCAGGGTCATGGTGTGGCCGGTGGCCGTCAGGAGCAGGTCGGACCGGGTGCGCAGCTGGACGCCGACCACGGCGTTGCGCGCACGAGGCCCGACGAGGATCGCGATGAGCATCACCTCGACGCTCGCCTTGGCGACCTGCCACACGAAGGTCACGGCGAAGACGGCGAACCGGAGCAGGTTGAACCGGCCGGACAGCTGCACGGACGGCAGGTACAGCACCCATGTCACGAGCAGGGCAAGGACCAGTCCGACCAGGAGGTTGCCGGGGCCGAAGTCGCCCCAGAGGGCGCCCCACACGACGACGAGCCACACCAGCAGCGGGAGCTCGACGAGCAGGGAGTTCTTGGGCCGGGTCACGGTGCCTCCTCCACGACGGGCCGCGGCTCGGACGCGGGGTCCAGCACGGCCTCGACGTAGCGCTCCGGGCGGACGAGGTTCTCCGCGGCGTTGTCCGCGAGCTGGAACAGCGGTCCGGCGAAGACGGTCAGGGCCACCCCCGCGGCGACGAGGGCCGAGGCCCCACCGAGCATCGAGGGGGACATCAGGCGCACGTCGCCCTTGCCCGCGAACCGGCCCGCCTGGTGGTCGACGGCGCCCGAGGTGAGCAGGAACCGGGAGCCGGCGGGCACCGGGGCCAGCAGGATCGGGTCCGGGTACTCCGCGTCCTCCGGCGCGCGCAGGAACACGCGGTTCCACACCCGGATCATGGCGAGCAGGGTCAGGAGGGACACCGCCACGGACCCCGCGACGAGGGCGTAGGCCAGCCCGTCCCCCTGGTTGACGCCGGCTTGCAGCAGACCGGTCTTGCCCAGGAATCCGGAGAACGGCGGGATCCCCCCGAGGTTGAGCGCGGGCACGAGGTACAGCAGCGCGAGCAGCGGGGAGATCTTGGCCATCCCCGCCAGCCGGTCCACGTTGGTGGAACCGCCGCGGCGCTCGATCAGCCCCGCCACGAGGAACAGGCTCGTCTGGATCACGATGTGGTGGGCCACGTAGTAGACCGTGGCGGAGAGCGCCTCCTGGGTGCCCACGGCCACGCCGAAGATCATGTACCCGATGTGGCTGATCAGGGTGAAGGAGAGCATGCGCTTGATGTCGATCTGCGCGAGCGCGCCCAGGATGCCGACCACCATGGTGAGCAGCGCCACCCACATCAGGAGGCCGTCGAGCCGGTCCCCGGGGAAGAGCACGGTCTCGGTGCGGATGATCGAGTACACGCCCACCTTGGTCAGCAGGCCGGCGAACACGGCGGTGACGGGCGCGGAGGCGGTCGGGTAGGAGTCCGGGAGCCAGAAGGACAGCGGGAAGACGGCGGCCTTGATGCCGAACGCGATGAGCAGCATCAGGTGCAGCTGCATCTGGGTGCCCACCGGCAGCCCCTCGAGCTTGACCGAGAGGTCGGCCATGTTGATGGTGCCCGTGGCCGCGTAGATCATCGCGATGGTGATCAGGAACAGCACGGAGGAGATCACCGAGACCACCACGTACGTCACGCCGGTGCGGATCCGCTGGACGGTCCCGCCCATCGTCATGAGCACGTAGGACGCGGTCAGCAGGATCTCGAAGCCCACGTAGAGGTTGAAGAGGTCCCCGGCGAGGAAGGCGTTCGACACCCCCGCCACAAGGATCAGGAAGGAGGGGTGGAAGATCGAGATCGGCCCCTCCTCGTCGCCGTCGGCCACGCCCTGCCCGCTGGCGTAGACGAGCACGGCGAGCGAGACGACCGTGGAGACCACGAGCATCAGCGACGAGAGCTGGTCCACGACCATGACGATGCCCCAGGGCGCCTCCCAGCCGCCGAGGTGGACGGCCTGCGGACCGAGGTTCCACGTGGTCCCGAGCACGAGGACCTCGACCACGAGGGTGAGCACGAGCGAGCCGATCGCCACGGTCCGCTGGAGGGCGTTGCGCCGCAGCAGCAGGAGGCTCAGGGCCGCGCCGAGGAACGGGATGATGACGGCCAGCGGGGCGAGCTGGGCGAAGTTGACGGTCATCGTCTCCCGCCCCACTCCTCGATGCCGCGCACACCCGGGGCCTCGAGGGACTCCTCCGGGTCCCAGCGGCGGGGCGCCTCGTCGAACTCGGTGGTGTCGGCGGGGACCTCGGCGTCGTCCTCCACGTCGTAGGAGGACTGCCGTGCCACGCGCCGGTCCTCGACGTCGTCCTGGATCTCGTCCCGGCGCCCGAGCACCCAGGAGCGGTAGATCATGCCCAGGAGGAACGCGGTGACCGCGAGGGAGATCACGATGGCGGTGAGGATGAGGGCCTGGGGCAGCGGATCGCTGTACTCCTCCGCGGCGATCGACCCGTCGTACAGGGGGGCGAGCCCGGCGGCCCCGCCGGCGTGCAGGATCAGCAGGTTCGTGCCGTTGGTCAGCAGCATCAGCCCGAGCAGCACGCGGGTGAGCGAGCGCTCGAGCAGCAGGTACACGCCCACGGCGTAGAGCACGCCCATCACGACCAGCAGGGTCAGGTTCACGGTCATCGGTGCTCGTTCCCTCCGTCGGGGGCGGTCCGGAAGGCCGGGGTCGGCGACGTCGCGGACGAGACCGCGGTCGCTCCCGCGGGGGAGCCGGCGGCGACCTTCCGCTGCCGCGTGACACGGATGCGCGTGCCGCGCCCCGGGGCGCGCCGCCGCCGCCGGACCGCGTCCTCCTCGATCCGCTCGTCGATGCGCCCGCCGAGCGAGCGCAGGATGTCGAGGATGAGCCCCACCACGATGAGGTAGACCGCGATGTCGAAGACCAGGGCGGTCACGAACTTCTCGGCCCCGAAGACCGGCAGCTCGGCCTCGAAGGTGTAGCTCTGCATCACCGATCCGCCGAAGAACACCGGGGTGACGGCGTAGAGCGCGGCGAGCGCCAGGCCGGTCCCCAGCATCGTGCCCGCGTTGATCGGGGTGGCCAGCTCGAGCTCGTACCGCCCGCCCGCCAGGTAGCGCACGGTCAGGGCGAGACCCGCCATGAGGCCGCCCGCGAACCCGCCGCCGGGGTCGTTGTGCCCGGCGACCAGCAGGTAGAGCGAGACCATCATGAACGTGTGGAACAGCAGTCGGGTGACCACCTCGAAGACGATCGAGCGGCGCTCGGGGGCCAGTGTCCTGCCGGCGAGCAGGTAGGGGTCCTCCAGGTCGTCGTCGCGGCGCGCGAGACCGGCCTCCAGGGGCTGGCCGCCGGGCGAGACGGCCGCGGCGTTGCGCCGCCTGATCACCCGCAGTTGGTCGGTCGTGGGATCGTCCCCGGAGCGGACGATGCGGTCGCCGCGGCCCGTGACAAAGATCAGGGAGGCCACGCCGGTGGCGGCCAGCACGAGCACGGAGATCTCCCCGAACGTGTCCCACGCGCGGATGTCCACGAGGATCACGTTGACCACGTTCTGGCCGTCGCCGAGCTCGTAGGCCATCCGCGGCAGCTCCAGGGAGGTCGGGTCGGCCGTGCGGGAGGAGATGCTGAACGCCGCGAGCGCCATCATGAACAGCCCGAAGGTCACCGCGATGGTGCCGCGCAGCAGACGGCGCCCGGCCGGGTTGCGGTGCCACAGCGGGGCCGGCAGCGAGCGCAGGGCGAGCACGAACGCCACGAGCAGCACGGTCTCCACGAGCGTCTGCGTCAGGGCCAGGTCGGGCGCGCCCTGCAGGGCGAAGATGAGCGCCAGCCCGTACCCGGTGACCGACACGAGCAGCACCGCGAGGAAGCGCTTGGTGGCCAGCGGCACCAGCAGGGCCGCCACCACCATGGCCGCGCCCGCGATGAGCTGGGCCGGGCCGTCGGAGACCCGCAGCGTGCCCAGGGGCGGGGTCTCCTCCATGACCAGCGCCACGAGCGGCACGACGATCGCCGTGATCAGGATGACCGAGAGGTAGAACATCAGCGAGCCACGCTGGGTGCGGCCGGTGATCCACACGGCGGCGAGGTCCAGGACGTTGACGGCCCGCCGGTAGAGGAGCTCACCCGCGGGCAGGGACGGCAGGGCCCGCTGCAGGCCGGCGACGCGGCGGCGCCCGAGGTGGATCAGGAGCCCGCCCGCGATGATCACGGCGGAGAGGCCGAGGGCGGGGGTGGGACCGTGCCACAGCGCCAGGTAGAACTCGTGCTCCTCCGTGACCGGGAACTGCTCGACGTAGGGCTGCAGCATGGCATTGACCGGCTGGGGCCACAGGCCGAAGACCACGGTGAGCACGGAGAGCGCGAGGGGCGCGGCGAGGAACGCGGGCTCGACGCGCTGCATGTCGCTGATCACGGCCTTGCCGCCGACCCCGGCGTCGAGCTCGGAGAACCCGGCGGACTTCTGGGCGAACCCGCCCCACACGAACCGGGCGCTGTAGGCGAAGGTCAGGACGGAGCCGACGACGAGCCCGGCCAGCACCGTCATCCCGGCCGTGCTGTCCACGTCGTGGGCGAACGCGGTCAGCACGGACTCCTTGGCCACGAACCCGGCCAGCGGCGGCAGGCCCGCCATGGACGCCGCGGCCACGAGCGAGACGGCGAACAGCACCGGCACGCGGCCGGCGAGCCCCGACAGGCGGCGGATGTCGCGGGTGCCCGCCCGGTGATCGATGATCCCGACCACGAGGAACAGCGTCGCCTTGAACAGCCCGTGCGCGAGGAGCATGGCCAGGCCCGCCTGCGCCGTGTCCGCCGAGCCGCGGCCCACGATCACCACGAGGAAGCCGAGCTGGCTGACGGTGCCGTAGGCGAGGATCAGCTTCAGGTCGTACTGCTTCAGGGCCGCCCAGCCGCCGAAGAGCATGGTGCCCAGTCCCAGCACCGTGACGGTCGGCTGCCACAGCGCCGTCTCGGCGAAGCCGGGGGCGAAGCGGGCCACCAGGTAGACACCGGCCTTGACCATCGCGGCGGCGTGCAGGTACGCGGACACCGGGGTGGGCGCGGCCATCGCGGCCGGCAGCCAGAAGTGCAGGGGGATCAGCGCGGACTTCGTCACGGCCCCCACGAGGAGCAGGAGCACCGCCACGTCCACCACGGTGCCGCGCTGGGCCAGCTCGGGGGCCGCCGCGAGCACCTCGGAGATGCGGTAGGTGCCCGCGGTCTGGCCTAGCATCACGATGCCGACCAGCATGGCCAGACCACCGGCGGTGGTGAGCACCAGGGCCTGCAGGGCCGCCCGCCGGGCGGACAGGCGGGTGCGGCTGTAGCTGATGAGCAGGAACGACAGGACGGTGGTGATCTCCCAGAAGACGAACAGCACCAGCATGTCGTCGGCGGTCACCAGTCCGAACATGGCACCCGCGAAGGCGAGCAGCTGCGCGCCGAAGCCGCCGATGCCGCTCGCCCCGGACTTGAAGTAGCGGGCGCAGTAGAACAGCACCAGCGAGCCCACGCCGAGCACGAGCAGGGACATCGTCCACGCGAGGGCGTCCATCCGCAGGACCAGGTCCAGGTGCAGGGACGGGATCCACTCACCGCCCTCGGTCCAGCCGCGCTCGGGTCCGTACACCCGCGGGGCGGAGGCCAGCAGCCACAGGAAGCCGGCGAGCGGAACCGCCGCCAGGAGGTAGAAGGCGCTGCGTCCCATCCGCGCGAACAGCAGGGGCGCGACCGCGGCCACCGCTGCGTGGAGCAGGAGCACAGCGGTCATCAGGCGCCTCCGGGGGTCGGGGAAGGGAACGGCGGGCGGGCGTCGTGGAGCCCGGACGCGGGCACGGAGGACCTGTGCGAGCACGGGGTGGCCGGGGCGCACCCGGGGAATCCAGCCTATCAAAGCGGTGCTGCCGCCCCGCGTGCTCGCATGCCCGCGGACGCTGCCCAGGCCCTGCCGTTCCCGGCCGGCGCCCCGGCCGGAGGAGCCCGCTGCGGGGTGTCGGCCGGGCTGACACCCTCCGCCGGGCACCTCCGGCCTAGCATGACTGCCATGGACGCCACTCCTCCCGGCCCCCCGGCCCCCTCACCCGCCCTCTCCGCGACGCCCTTCGTGCCGCGCCGCTCGCACGTGTGGGCGTGGAGCCTGTGGGACGCCGGATCGGCAGCCTTCAACGCCGTGATGACCACGTTCGTGTTCACGGTCTACCTCACGGGCGAGCCCTTCGGCGGGGAGGACCACGCCTCGGAGGTGCTGGGCTACGGGATCGGCGCCGCCGGCGTCCTCGTGGCGCTGCTGGCCCCGGTGGTGGGGCAGCGCAGCGACGGCGCGGGCCGGCGCAAGCTGTGGCTCGGCATCAACACCATGCTCACGGCCCTGTTCACGGCCCTGTGCTTCCTGGTCTACCCCGACCAGCCGTACCTCTACCTCGGCGTGGCCCTGCTGGCGCTGGCCAACGTCTTCGACGAGTTCGCGGTGGTCAACTACAACGCGATGCTGCCGGGGATCGCAGGCCGCGAGCACATCGGGCGGGTGAGCGGCCAGGGCTGGGCGATGGGCTACTTCGGCGGGATCGTCGCCCTGACGATCGTGCTGTTCGGGTTCATCACCCCGGGCCTGCTCGGCATCCCGGAGGAGGACGCCCTCAACGTGCGGGCCGTGGCCCTGTTCTCGGGGCTGTGGATCGCGCTGTTCTCGATCCCCGTCCTGCTGGTGGTGCCCGAGATCCGCCCGGCCCACCGGGGACCGCGCCCGTCCGTGGCCCGCTCCTACCGCCAGCTGTGGCAGACCCTGCGGGAGCTGTACCGGGATGCCCCGCAGACGCTGTGGTTCCTGCTCTCCTCCGCCGTGTTCCGGGACGGGCTCAATGCCGTGTTCACCTTCGGCGGCGTCATCGCGGCCGGGACGTTCGGCTTCACCCTGAGCGAGGTCATCGTCTTCGCGATCGTCGGCAACGTGGCCGCCGGGGTGGGCGCCCTCGTGGGGGGACGGCTCGACGACAGGGTGGGGCCCAAGCGCGTCATCGTGGCGTCCCTCGTGGGCATCCTCCTCGCCGGGTCCCCGCTGCTCGTCCTCGAGGGCACGGCCGCTTTCTGGGTCTGCGGGCTGCTGCTGTGCCTGTTCGTGGGTCCGGCCCAGTCCGCCTCCCGCACGTTCCTCGGCCGGCTCACGCAGACCGGTGAGGAGGGCGCCCTGTTCGGCCTCTACGCCACCACGGGCCGTGCCGTGAGCTTCCTGGCACCCACCCTGTTCGCCGTGTTCGTCTCCGTGCTCGGCGCGCAGCGCTGGGGCATCCTCGGGATCCTCCTGGTGATCGGCGCCGGCCTGCTCCTGCTGCTGCGCGCACGCGACCCGAGGACCGCTGCGGAGCCGGCCGCGGCAGTGCCGCCCGCCGGACCCGCCGGGCGCTGATCCCGGGCGCCGGGCCTTTGGGCGCCGGGGCCGCGGGCGGCCGGCGCGGGGTCAGATGCGGGTGCGGGAGAACCCCAGGTGGCTGCGCGACGCTGTGGGACCGCGCTGCCCCTGGTACCGGTTGGCGTAGGCGCCGTCCCCGTACGGGTGCTCCGCGGGCGAGGAGAGCCGGAAGAAGCACAGCTGCCCCACCTTGGAGCCCGGCCACAGCTTGATGGGCAGGGTGGCCATGTTGGACAGCTCGAGCGTGACGTGCCCCGAGAAGCCCGGGTCGATGAACCCCGCCGTGGAGTGGGTCAGCAGCCCCAGGCGCCCCAGCGAGGACTTCCCCTCGAGCCGGGCGGCGATGTCGTCCGGCAGCGTCACCTTCTCGTAGGTGGAGCCGAGCACGAACTCCCCCGGGTGGAGCACGAAGGCCTCCTGCGGGTCGACCTCCACGAGCCGCGTGAGCTCCGGCTGCTCCACGGAAGGGTCGATGTGCGCGTACTTGTGGTTGTCGAAGAGCCGGAACCAGCGGTCCAGCCGCACGTCGATGCTGGCGGGCTGGATCAGGGCGGGGTCGTAGGGCTCGAGGACGACCCGGCCGCCGTCGAGCTCCCGGCGGATGTCGCGGTCAGAGATCAGCACGGTCCCCAAGGTATCGCACGGCCGGGCGCCGGACCGCGCCGCGGGTCCGCCCCGTGCCCGCCACCACCCCCGGCGGGTGGTGTAGAGTGTGTGGTGTCCTCGTCCGGTGCACGCGCCGGACGATCCACGGATGCGCGGCTGTAGCTCAATGGTAGAGCGCACGCTTCCCAAGCCTGATACGCGGGTTCGATTCCCGTCAGCCGCTCTCGCACCGAACGCCCCGAGCCGATCCGGCCGGGGCGTTCGTCGTCGCCGGGAACGGCGCGCGGTAGGATGCTCCCGCGCCCCGTTCCCCGCACCGGGGCGGCGACCGCCCGGGCCCGCGCCCGTCACCCGCACCCCGCTCACGAGGAGCAGATCCCCCGGCATGCTGCGCACCATGTTCAAGGCCAAGATCCACCGTGCCGTCGTGACCCAGGCCGACCTCCACTACGTCGGCTCGGTCACCGTCGACCAGGACCTGCTCGACGCCGCCGACATCCTCCCCGGCGAGCTCGTCTCCATCGTGGACGTCACCAACGGCGCCCGGCTGGAGACCTACACGATCGCCGGCGAGCGCGGCTCCGGCGTGGTCGGGATCAACGGGGCCGCCGCGCACCTGGTGCACCCGGGAGACCTCGTCATCCTCATCAGCTACGCACAGATGGACGACGCCGAGGCCCGCGCCCACGTGCCGTCCGTGGTCCACGTGGACGCGGACAACCGGATCGTCGGCCTCGGGGCCGATCCCGCCGAAGCCCTGCTCGACGGTGTCGCCCGCCCGCCCCGGTCCCGGGCGCTGGCCGACGCCCGCGCCGATCTGCCCACCGCGTGACCCGTCCCGGCCTGAGCCCGGACGGGCCGGCGATGGGATAGAACTGTAGGGGCCCGCGGACGCGGACCCGCAGCAGCGCGAGGGAGGGTCCCGTGACCGGAGTGTTCTCGGGGTTCTTCATCGTCTGGGCCGTCATCCTCACCGGCTACGCCGTGGGCCGGCGGAATGTGCTGGGGCCCCAGGGACAGCTAGTGCTGAGCAAGTTCGCCTTCTACGTGGCCAGCCCGCCGCTGCTGTTCCTCACCATCTCCGAGGCGGACATCGCCCGGATCCTCTCCGCGCCGCTGTTGGTGGCCGCCGTGTCCGCCGTGGCCACCACCCTGGTCTACGCCGCGATCGCCCGGTGGGTGCTGCGCCGCGACGCCGCGACCACGCTGATGGGCGCCCAGGCCGCCTCCCAGGTGAACTCGGCCAACCTGGGCATCCCGATCGCCGTCTTCGTGCTCGGGGACGCGACCATGGTGGTGCCCGTCATCCTGTTCCAGCTGGCGCTCAACACCCCCGTCTACCTGACGATCATGGACACCCTCACGGACGGGCGCCGCCCGAGCCCGGGCAGCGTCCTGGGCAACGTGGTCACCAACCCCATGATCGTGGGCTCCGGGCTGGGGATCCTCTTCGCCGTCACCGGCTGGCGGCTGCCGGAGGTCGTGCACGAGCCCGTGGAGCTGGTGGCCGGGGCCTCTATCCCGGCCATGCTGATGGCCTTCGGCGTCTCCCTGGTGGGCGCCTCCCCCCTGCAGCGAGGTGCCGGGCCGCGCCGGGACGTGGTGCTGGCCAGCACGCTCAAGCTGCTGCTCCACCCGGCGCTGGCGTTCCTGTTCGCCCGGTTCGTGCTCGATCTGGACGGCCACCTGCTCTACGCCGTGGTGGTGATGGCGGCGCTGCCCACCGCCCAGAACATCTACGTGGCGGCCGTGCGCTACGGCCGGGCGGAGCAGCTGTGCCGGGACACGGTGCTCGTCACCACGGTGATCGCGATGCTGACCATGGCGGTCGTGGCCCTGCTGCTCTCCTGAGCCGCGGCGCCGCGGGCCGGAAGCACGGACGGCGCTCGTTTGCAAACACACAGGTTACTGGTTTGTGAGGTAACGCACTCATAGACTGAAGTTCCGCGCAGGGGTGGTCGATCGGCAGCACCGGTCGCCGACCGTCCCGCCGACCGGGTCCCACAGGATCCCCTCGACGTCCCTCGCGGACCGCCACATCGCCGAAGGGGAGGAACAGACCGTTGACCACCACCTCACACCCCCACAGGGCGCCGGGCAGGCGACGGCTCAGCGCCGCCGCGGCCCTCGGCGCCGTGGGCGCCCTGCTCATGACGGGATGCGGTGACGCCGACGCCGGCGGCACCCCGACCCTCACCTGGTACATCAACCCCGACGCCGGTGGTCAGGCGGAACTGGCCCGGCAGTGCTCCGAGGAGTCCGGGGGCCGGTACAACATCGAGACGGCGCTGCTGCCCCGCGACGCCGACGGTCAGCGCGAGCAGCTCGCCCGGCGCCTGGCCGCCGGCGACACGACGATGGACATCATGAGCATCGACCCCATCTACGTCCCCGAGCTGGCGGAGCCAGGATTCCTGGCGCCCGTGCCCGCGGACGTCGAGGAGGCCACCACCCAGGACGTCCTGGCGGGGCCGCTCGAGGGGGCCAAGTGGAACGACGAGCTGGTCTCGGTGCCGTTCTGGGCCAACACGCAGCTGCTGTGGTACCGGGAGTCCGTGGCGGAGGCCGCCGGCCTGAACATGGACGAGCCCGTGACCTGGGAGCAGATCATGGACGCCGCCCGGGAGCAGGACAAGTACCTCGGGGTGCAGGGCACGTCGGCCGAGTCCATGACGGTGTGGGTCAACGGCCTCATCGAGTCCGCCGGCGGGTCGATCGTGGAGAACCCCGAGGCTCCCGCCAGCGACATCAAGATCGGGATGGACTCCGAGGCCGCCATGCGGGCCGCCGAGATCGTCGGGACCATCGGCCGGGACGGGCTCGGCGGGCCCGGCCTGCCGACCTCCACCGAAGCCACGTCCCTGACCGAGTTCCAGTCGGACAGCGGCTCGTTCATGGTCAACTGGCCCTTCATCTACGCGGCCACCTCCGCGGCCGCGGAGGAAGGGGCGGTGGAGCGGTCCATGTTCGAGGACATCGGCTGGGGACTGTGGCCGCGGGTGAACCCGGACGAGCCCTCCGCTCCCCCGCTGGGCGGGGTCAACCTCGGCGTCGGCGCCACCTCCGAGCACCCGGACCTGGCGTGGGAAGCCGTCGAGTGCGTGGTCCAGCCCGAGAACCAGGCCTACTACTTCGTGACCAACGGCAACCCGGCGGCGTCCGAGGCCGCCTACGAGGACCCGGAGGTCCGAGAGGCCTTCCCGATGTACGCGACCATCCGTGAGTCCCTGGAGAATGCGGCGCCCCGCCCGCAGACCCCTTACTACAACGAGGTCTCCACGGCCATCCAGCAGCAGTGGACCCCGCCGGCGTCCGTCACCGAGGACACGCCCCGCCTCACCGCCGAGTTCATCGAGTCCGTCCTGAGAGGAGAGCGGCTGCTATGAGCACCGTCGTCAACCCCAACGCTCCGGGCACCGGTCCCCGGGAGGTCGCACCGGCTCCCGTGACGGGGCGCCGCAGCGCGAAGCCGCTGATGTCCGACCGGGCACGGTCGGAGCGCAAGCTCGGCTGGATGCTCGCCGGGCCGGCCTTCATCGTGATGCTGCTGGTCACGATGTACCCGATCCTGCAGGCGCTCTGGGACTCCCTCTTCTCCTTCCGGCTCACGGCCCCCGGGGAGCGGGAGTTCGTCTTCCTCAGCAACTACGCCACGGTCCTCACCGACGGTGTCTTCTGGCGCGATCTCGGTGTGACGGTGCTGATCACCGTGGTCACCGTGGTCGTGGAGCTCGTGCTGGGCTTCGCCCTGGCACTGGTGATGAACAATGCGATCCGCAACACCAAGGGCCTGCTGCGCACGGCGATCCTGGTGCCCTACGGCATCATCACCGTGGTCTCGGCCTTCGCGTGGTTCTACGCGTTCGACATCACGACCGGCTACATCAACAACTGGTTCTCCTGGGTGCCGGGCATCGGCCCGGACTTCAACTGGTTCTCCAACACCTGGTCCGCGCTGTTCGTGATCATGGCCTCCGAGATCTGGAAGACCACACCGTTCATCTCGCTCCTGCTCCTCGCCGGCCTGGCCCAGGTGCCGAGCGAGTACACCGAGGCCGCCCGGGTGGACGGCGCCACGTGGTGGCAGCGGATGTCCCGGGTGATCCTGCCCAACATGAAGGCGGCCATCATGGTGGCGGTCGTGTTCCGCGCCCTGGACGCGTTCCGCATCTTCGACAACATCTTCATCATGACCCAGGGCCAGTACGGCACCGAGACGCTGTCGCTGCTGGCCTACCGCACCTCCATCGGCCGACTGGAGATCGGGCTCGGCTCCGCGATCTCCGTGATCCTGTTCGTCTGCGTGCTGCTGATCGCCTTCCTCGCCATCAAGGTGTTCAAGGTCGATCTCGCCGGCGCCGGGAAGGGAAGGTAATCCCATGACCACCAAGCAGAAGGTCGGCTGGGCCGTCGTCACGGTGCTGGTCCTGCTCTACGCGCTCTTCCCCGTCGCCTCGATCCTCATGACGTCCTTCAAGACGCCGGCGGACCTGTCGTCCGGGAAGTTCCTGCCCACGCAGTGGGTCGGGGAGAACTACTCGTCGATCTTCGTCGGCACCGCGAGGGACCTGTTCCTCCCGTCGTTGCGCAACTCGATCGGCATCTGCCTGATCGCCACGGCCATCGCCGTGGTGCTCGCCACGCTCTGTGCCTACGCGATCGCCCGGCTGGACTTCCCGGGCAAGAAGATGATCCTGACGGTGGCGCTGGCGGTGTCCATGTTCCCGGTGGTCTCGATCGTGACCCCGCTGTTCAACCTGTGGCGCCAGATCGGGCTGTACGACACCTGGCCCGGCCTGATCATCCCCTACCTCTCGCTCACCCTGCCGATCTCGATCTGGACGCTGACCGCGTTCTTCCAGCAGATCCCGTGGGACCTCGAGCGGGCGGCCCAGGTGGACGGGGCCACCACGTGGCAGGCGTTCCGCAAGGTCATCGTGCCGCTGGCCCTGCCGGGCGTGTTCACCACGGCGATCATCGCGTTCTTCATCGCGTGGAACGACTTCGTCTACGGCATCGGCCTCACCTCCACCGAGGCGGCCCGACCCGTCCCGGCGGCGCTCGCGTTCTTCACCGGCGCCTCGCAGTTCGAGGACCCCGCGGGCGCGATCTCCGCCGCGGCCATCATCGTCACCATCCCGGTGGTGCTGCTGGTGCTGCTGTTCCAGCGCCAGATCGTCTCCGGTCTCACCCAGGGCGCGGTCAAGGGCTGAGCCCGTCCCGCCGCACGCATCTTCCGAACCGAACGAAGGACTGAGTCCCAGATGGCATCCATCACCCTCAACCACCTCGTCAAGAAGTACGGCGACGGCTTCCCGGCCGTCAACGACGTGTCGATCGACATCGCCGACGGGGAGTTCCTCATCCTCGTGGGACCCTCCGGCTGCGGCAAGTCCACGCTGCTGCGCATGATCGTGGGTCTCGAGGACATCACCTCCGGGGACCTGCTGATCAACGGGCAGCGGGTCAACGAGAAGGAGCCCCGCGAGCGCAACCTGTCCATGGTGTTCCAGAACTACGCGCTCTACCCGCACCTGACCGTGTACGAGAACATCGCCTTCCCGCTGCGGCTGTCCAAGGGGAAGTTCTCCGACGAGGAGATCGACCGCAAGGTGCGCACGGCGTCGTCGACCCTGGATCTCGACGACCACCTCGAGCGCAAGCCGGCCAACCTCTCCGGCGGTCAGCGACAGCGCGTGGCGATGGGCCGTGCCATCGTGCGGGACGCCGACGCGTTCCTGTTCGACGAGCCCCTGTCCAACCTGGACGCCAAGCTGCGCGGTCAGATGCGCACCGAGATCGCCCAGCTCCAGCGCAGGATGGGCATCACCTCGGTCTACGTGACCCACGACCAGACCGAGGCCATGACCCTCGGCGACCGCGTGGCCGTGCTCAAGAAGGGCATCCTGCAGCAGATCGCCTCGCCCCGGGAGCTCTACGAGCAGCCGGCCAACCTGTTCGTGGCGGGATTCATCGGCTCCCCGTCGATGAACTTCCTCCCGGCCCACGTGCGGGGCAGCATGTTCGAGACCCCGCTGGGGAACATCCCGGTGCCGGACCAGGCCGTGGGGAAGCTGCCCGCGGACGGGTCGATCGTGCTGCTCGGCCTGCGTCCCGAGCACTTCAACGACGCCAAGTTCGTGGACGAGGCGATCGCCTCCCGCGGCACCGTCTTCAGCACCGAGTTCACCCACACGGAGTGGATGGGCAACGAGCAGTACGGCTACATCAACTACCAGCAGGACGACACGGTCAAGGCGAAGCTCGACGAACTGGCGCAGGACCTGGACGGGGACGAGATGCACCCGCAGATCGTCGTCTCCCTGGACGCCACCTCCCGTATCCGTGGAGGAACCCAGGGCCGGATCTGGGTCGACACCCGCCGGATGCACGTCTTCGACCCCGAGACCGGCGCGAACCTGACCCGGGACGAGGAGGCCGGTGCCGAGCTGACCCGCGAGGCCGTCGAGGAGCGCAAGGCCGAGATCGAGCGCGCCCGCCAGGAGCTGGCCGCCGCCGGCTGAGCACCCACCGCTCCGCCCGGAGCTCGAGGAGCCCGCCGCCCGATTCCCGGGGCGGCGGGCTCCCGTGCGTGCGGGGATCCGTGCGCCGAAGACTCCCCTGCGCCGGAGGGACGCCTGCGCCGGAGCGCGGACCTGCGCACCGGTCGAGGGGGCTCGGTCGATCCCCAGCGGTGGAGCAGACGCCCAGGGCCCAGCCGGGACCCGGGAGGTCAGCAGGAGCCCGGGAAGTCAGCAGGGACCCGGGGAATCAGCAGGGACTCACGGCTCAGCCCGTGCCCGGCAGACCGAGCGAGAACCACACCACGAGGGCGAGGACGGCGAGCAGAGCGGCGGAGGACACGGCGGCGCGCAGCCGTGGGTGACGCAGGCCCCAGGGCACGAGCCGGGGCCAGCGGGCCGCGGCCTCCCGCGCCGTCGCGCGCTCGAGATGGGTCCGGGGCGCGCCCAGCGCCACGGCGACGTCCTCGAGGGCGCGGGCGTCCCACACCGCGCCGTCGAGTCCCAGGACGCGGCGGCCCGAGCGATCCGCCGCCCACAGGTGGGGGCGGGCGGCGGATCGCGGGGCGCCGGACTGCCCCTGCAGGGCGCCGACCGTGACGACGTGCTCCACCTCCGCGAGCGGCGTCGCTGCGAAGCCCACGGTGCGGGAGCGCAGCACGTGGCTGTCCGTGCGGACGACCAGCACGGGACGCAGCCGGACCCAGCACGCGGCGGCCGCGAGGAGCGCCAGCGCGAGCACCACCACCGCGACGCCGGGGGGCGGCCGCCGCGACCACAGGAACAGCACGAGCACCGCGCCCACCAGCAACGGGCCGGCGCAGGAGAGCAGACGCCGGCCGTAGGAGCCCAGCCGGGGACGCAGCACGGCGCGGACGGTCCCGTACTTCGCGGGGACCTGACGGACGGAGTCGGCCATGGGGAGTTCGCTCCAGACGGGGATGGGACGGGGGAAGAAGCTGCGGCACGTAGCGTACCCGCCCGGGCGGGACCGTGCCGTCCGGACGGGCCCGCCCGGCCCGGTGCACGCGCAGGCCGGGAGCCGATCGGTTAGCGTGATCGGATGGAGTCCAACGTCCGCGTGCTGAAGGCCCTCGGGGCCTGGCTGTTCCTCGTGCTGCTCGGGGTGGCCGCCGCCGCCGTCACCATCGCCCTGGTCAACAAGTACATGTACGGCCCGGAGACGGACGTGCGGGCGTACTTCGAGGACCTGCGGGACGGGGACGGGGGCAAGGCCCTGGGGTTGCTCAACGCCGGTGTCCCTGAGGCCAACGCGGCGATGCTCGACGGCGACCCGCTGGAGGCCTCCGCCGAGAGCCTCGAGGACCTCGAGGTCTCCACCGTCTCGGACGACGGCGAGCGGGCCGTGGTGCGCGCGGACTACGCCCTCGACGGCGAGCGGCACAGCTCCGAGTTCGCCCTGCACCCCGTGGACACCCAGTGGGGCTTCTTCACCGTGTGGGCGTTCGACGAGACCCCGCTGCCCACGGTGACGGTCAGCCTGCCGGGGGCGACCTCGGTGGACCTGAACGGCATGTCCGTGGCCCTGCCGGAGTCCTCCGCGGAGTTCTCAGCCTTCTTCCCGGGCGTCTACACGGCTTCCTACACGTCCGAGTTCGTGGCGGCCGATCCGGTGCGCACGGTGCTCACCGACCCGGGCCAGCGGGCGGAGATCGTCCTGGAGGCCCGGCCGACCGAGGCCCTCGAGCAGGAGGTGGACCGGCAGCTGAAGGAGCACCTCGACGGCTGCGTCGAGCAGGGCAGCCTCTTCCCTTCCGGCTGCCCGTTCTCCTTCGAGTTCGACGGGCGGGTCGCCGGGGACGTGGACTGGACGATCGAGTCCTATCCGGACCCGGAGATCGTCGTGGGCTCCCAGGGCGGTGGGGGCTGGGCCCTCGAGCCCGCTCGGGGCACCGCGCGGATCGCCTTCGACTCACTCGACCTGTTCACCGGGGACGTCGAACGGCTCGAGCGCAGCGTGCCGTTCGAGGTCGCCGCGGACCTCAGCATCGACGGGTCGACGGTGCGGGTCGCCCCGCGCGGCTGAGCCCGCCGCACGGGGCGCCGTTCGCGCGCCCCGCCGGGGCGGGGGCCGCCCGGTCGGGCCTGTCCATCCGGTGCCGCCCGGCCGGCGCGGCCCTGCTCAGTTGACCCCGCGCAGGTCCAGGACCAGCTCAGTCTCCCCCTCGGCGTCCAGCACGAAGGGGATGCCCCAGTCCTGCTGGTAGAGGTGGCACGCCGCGTGGTCGGGGATCTCCCCGCCCGGCTCGCCGTCGCACGCGGCGGCGCGCGCGGTGATGTGCAGGACGCCCTCGGTGACGCCGTCCGCCAGCACGAGCTGCCGGCGCAGGCCCTGGGCCGTGCCGGCGCCCTCGACCAGCGCCTCCTCGGGCGAGGACGAGATCTTCAGCTGCGTCGGGTCGCCCCACCGGTCGTCGAGCTTCTGCCCGGTCGGCGCCGCGAAGCGCACCTCGACCGCGAGCGCGCCCGGGGCGAGCCTCGTGCGCGCGCGCTGCGTCCGCGAGGCTCCCTCGTCGACGCGCTGGGCGGCGGCGGGGATCGGCACGCGCACCAGGCGGTGGGCGTTGGCCTCGACGACGACGAGCAGCGGCTCCTCCCCCGAGACGTCCAGCAGCACGTCGGACGGCTCGGCCAGGCCGCGGGCCAGAGTGGAGACCTGCCGGGTCCGGGGGTCGTAGTGGCGCACGGCACCGTTGTAGGTGTCCGCCACGGCCACCGACCCGTCGGGCAGCTGGGCCACGCCGAGGCAGTGCTGCAGGCGGGCGGCGCCGGCGTCGCCGTCGCGGAAGCCGAAGTCGAACAGCCCCTCGCCCACGGCCGTCTCGACCGCGACGGCCCCGTCGTCGTCGAACCGGAGCACGCGCAGGGCGGAGGTCTCCGAGTCGGCGATCCACACGTTGCCCTCGTGGTCCTCCGCGAGCCCCGAGGACTGCGCGAACCAGGCGTCGGCGGCGGACCCGTCCTTGAGCCCCTCGTCCCCCGTGCCCGCCAGCACGGCGAGCCGGCCGGTCCGCGGATCGAACGAGAACAGCTGGTGGGTGCCCGCCATGGCCACCACGAGCCGGTCGGCCCGCGCGGACCAGACGACGTCCCACGGGGAGGACAGCGCGACGTCCAGCGGGTCGGCGTCGGGGTCGATGTGGTTCGGCTCCGCCCCGCGGGCGCGCTCCTCGTCGAGCAGCCGCTGCACCCCGTTGCCGGCCACCGTGCGCACCTGCCCGGTGGAGAGGTCCACGCCGCGGAGCCGGTGGTTGACGGAGTCGGCCACGACCACGTCGTAGCCGGCCGCCGCGCGCACCTCCTCGGGCAGCAGGGTGAGCCCCTGGGGCTCGGTGAAGCGCGCGGTCTCCGGGCCGCCGTCCGCGTGGCCCTTCCCCGCGCCGATCACCCGCCGGACGGTCTCGAGGTCGTTGTCGAGCTGGACGAGGCGGTGGTGGCCCGTGTCGGAGACGAGGAACGAGCCGTCGGGCAGCGGCAGCACCTTGCCCGGGAACCGGAGGTCCCCCTCGGGCGCGGGCCGGGGCACGTACGGCCCGTCGCCGCGGTGCAGGGTGCCCCGGGCCTCGTGCTCGGCCACGAGCTCCTCCACCAGCGGAACGAGGCCCTGGACGTGGCCCTCCCCCGAGAGGTGCGCCACGATGTAGCCCTCCGGGTCCACGACCACGAGCGTGGGCCACGCGCGGGCCGTGTAGGCGTCCCAGGTGGTCAGCTCGGGGTCGTCGAGCACGGGGTGGTGGACCTCGTAGCGGTCCACCGCGGCCGCGAGCGCGTCGGGGTCGGCCTCGTGCTCGAACTTCGGGGAGTGCACGCCCACCGTGACGAGGACGTCGGCGAAGCGCTCCTCCAGGGGACGCAGCTCGTCGAGCACGTGCAGGCAGTTGATGCAGCAGAAGGACCAGAAGTCCAGGACCACGACCTTGCCGCGCAGCGCGGCGAGGTCGAGGTCCTTGCCGCCGGTGTTGAGCCAGGCGCGGCCCTGCAGCTCGGAGGCGCGGACGCGGGAGGTGAGGCGCATGGGTGGGATCCTTTCGGGGCGGAGCAGGCAGTGGGTCGGGACAGGACCGGTCGGGGCAGGACCGATCGGGGCGGACCGGCCCGGGAGGTGGGGCGGTCGGGGCTCAGCGCCGGGCGGCGCGGTCGTCGCGCTCCGCGAGCCCGGCCATCATCTCGTTGTAGGCCCTGAGCTCGGCGTCGTCCGTGCGGTCGGCCCGGCGGTCCGCACGGCGGTTCTCCTTCGTGCCCTCCATCGCCCACATGATCGCGACGACGACGGCGACGACGACGGTGGGGAACTCGCCGATGCCCCACATGAGGGCCCCGCCGAGCTGCTGGTCCTCGATCGCGGTGCGCCCCCAGTCGCGGCCGGTGTTGCCGAACCAGGAGGCCTGCAGCAGGGTGTCGGAGCCCATGAGCGCGACGCCCACGAAGGCGTGGTAGACCATCGTGGCCAGCAGCAGCACGAGCCGCATCATGTGTCCGGGGCGGTACGGGACGGGGTCCACGCCGATCAGCACGAGCATGAACAGGTAACCGGTGATCAGGAAGTGCACGACCATGAACACGTGGCCCACGTGGTAGTGCAACGTGTAGTGGAACAGCGGGGTGAAGTAGAAGAGCACGATGGAGCCGGCGAAGTTCACGGCGGCGAAGATGGGGTGCGTGACGACCTTGCCGACGCCGGAGTGCACGAGCCGCAGGATCCACTCGCGGGGCCCGCGGGTGCCGTCCGGGCGGGATTCCAGGGCCTTGAGCAGCAGGGTGACCGGCGCGCCCAGGACCAGGAAGATCGGCACCACCATGGTCAGCGCCATGTGCTCGACCATGTGCGCCGAGAACAGGACCCGGCCGTAGACGGCGAACCCGCCCGAGGTGATGTAGAACAGCACCACGAGCCCGGTCAGCCACGAGAGGGTGCGCAGCACGGACCAGGAGTCCCGGCGCCGGCGCACTCGCGCGAAGGCCCACAGGTAGACGGCCGCGAGGAACACGCACACCGCGAGCCACAGCCAGTCGACGCGCCACGTGGTGACCCACGACGCCGCGGTGGGCTCGGGGGGCAGCTCGTACCAGGTCAGGACCTGCGCCGGGGAGGCGTCCGGGGCGACCTCCTCGGGCACCGGCGGAGCCGTCCGGGACAGGGCCACCGCGACGCCCATGACGGCGCCCATCAGCAGCAGCTCCCCCAGCACGAGCTGCCACACGGCGCGGCGGGCCGTGAGCCGGCCGGCCTCGAGCGCGGGCACCAGCCACCGGCGGTGGGTGAGGCCGGCGAGGCCCAGGCCCAGCGTCAGGACGGTCTTGACCAGCACGAGCCACCCGTAGCCGCTGACGAGCTGCTCCCAGGAGCCGATGCGCAGTGCCGCGTTGACCGTGCCGGAGAACAGGACGAGGAGGAAGGCGCCGAGGGCCACCGCGGAGAAGCGGCGCAGGACCACCGCCGCGAGGGGCACGCGCCGCCGCGGACCGGCCGACGGGCGGCCCCGGGCGGCACCCTCGGGCAGCGTGCCGGTGCCGGCGTCCGGGGCGCTCAGCTGCGGGGAGAGCCAGGCGAGCACCACCAGCCCTCCCGTCCACAGCCCCGCGCCCAGCAGGTGCAGGCCCAGGGAGTTGACGGCGCCCATGTGGTCGTTGCCGCCGGCGGAGTGCCCGTTGAGGGCCATGGCGACGAGGGCGGCGCAGGACAGGGCCAGGGTCAGGAGCAGCCCGAGCAGGGCCCGGATCCCGAAGACCAGGGTCGTCACGACGGCGGCCACCACGACGATCGCCGCCTGGGCCTGTCCCGTCGGGATGGCCGTGGCGTAGTGCAGCAGTTGCTGGGTGTAGCTCCCGTCCCCGCCCACGGGCACGCCCGCGATGTCGGAGTAGGACAGGACGAGCACGGCCACCGCGGCCACGGTCCAGACCACGGCCGCGGCCTCGGCGAGGCGCACGGTGCTGCTGAACAGCGGGTGCTCGGGCGCGGCTGCGCGGTCCGGGGCGCCCCGGCGGCGCCCGCCGCGGGTGGTCGGCACGATGCCCACCGCGAACAGCAACGCACCCATGACGACCACCAGCGCGCCGTTGTGCACGAGCTCGGCGGCGGGCAGCCCCCAGCGGACCAGCGCCCCGGGGTCGGCGGCGAGCCGGGGCGCGCCGGACCCGGTCCACAGCATCGCCAGGACGAGCGCCGTGAGGGCCACGACGGGCACCGCCGCGAGCCACCAGGGGTCGATCCCCCGGCCGCCCGGCCGGGCGGCCGTGCCGTGGTCGGCGCGCTCGGCCGTCCTCGAACTCATGGTCAGTCTCCTTCATCCGCCCCACGACGACGGGGCGGCCCGTCTCCATTGTCCCCCTCCGCAGGCACCGGCCCGTGCGCGTGTGCCGGATCCCACACGCGCCGGCCCCGGTGCTCGAACGGCACGCCCCACGGCCCCTCCCCCGCAGCTGCCCGGCGGCACGCCGAGGACCGGGGAGCCGACCGGCGCGGTCCCCCGCCCCGGGCACGCCGAGCTCGTCGAGGGCGCTGGGCCGGGACGGATCGGCGGTCGCGGCCCGAGCAGTGCGCCGCGAGCACCGCCCCGGCTCCGCCGCTCCTCCGGTGGCCGTGCCCCGGCCCCGGACGGATCAGCCCTTGCGGCGCCGGCTCGAGACCAGGCTCACCAGTCCGAGCACCGCGAGGGCCACGGCTCCGCCGGCGACGGCGACGAGCCAGAGCGGGACGTTGCCGGGCGAGGCGCCGTCCGCGGCGCCCTGGGCGCGCTCGGCGGAGTCCTCCGCCGGGGCGCTCGGGTCCGCCGTCGGCTCGACGCCGGAGCCGACGTCGTAGGTGAAGGTGCCCTCGATGGGGTGCCCGTCGCCGGAGACGACGCGCCAGACCACGCGGTAGGTCTCGTCGTCCGTCCCGGCACCGGTCAGGGGCTGGACGATCCGGTTCCCCTCGGACTCGAGCGGGCCGTCCGTCACGGAGCGCCCCTCGGAGTCCGTGACCAGGACCTGGTGGCCGATGTCCATCACCTCCCCGGAGAAGGTGAGCTCGAGCTCCTCCGGCGCGGTGGTCAGGACGGAGCCGGGCTCGGGCGAGACGGCGGTGAGCTCGTCGTGCGCGGAGGCGGGCAGCAGGGGCAGGACGGTGAGAGCGCCCGCTGCCAGCAGGGCGGCGGTGCGTCGGGTGGTGGGCGTGGGCATGGGATCTCCTCGTGGGCCGGGCGGTGATGGGCCGGGCGGTGACGGGCCGGGCAGTGATGGGCCGGGCAGTGATGAGTGGGGCCGCCGGGCCGGGGCGGCCGGGCGGCGTGCACGGGCCGTCGGACCTCGCGGCGGGGTCCGCGGCCCGGGCGGCGCCCCGCGACCGGCCGGCTCAGCCGGCGGGCAGCGTGGCAGGTCCCGGGAGGAGGACCGGCAGCAGGGGGCGACGGCGGGTGCGCGGCGGCCCGCGGTGGGAGCGCACGGCACGCAGCAGCGTCTGGTCGGTCAGCGCGTGCGGGCGCCCGGCCCGCACGGCGCGCGGCCGGCCGACGACCACGGGAGCCGGCAGGGGCGGCCGCCGCCGGCGCACGCGCAGCCGGAGCGCCTCCAGCAGGACCACGGCCGCGACCTCACCGTGGCGCATGAGCACATAGGCGGCCAGCGCGGCCAACACGTGGGAGAGCAGCATGGCGCCCCCGCCGTGCTCGGCCTGGGCGAGGACCTCCAGCACGAGGGCGGGACCGGCCCCGGACGCGCCGCCGGCGGCACCGTGCTGGGCGGCGTGGTGCAGGGAGGAGTGGGTGGCCCGGGCCACCGTGCCGGCGCCGCCGGAGCCCGCGAACAGGGCGTGCAGGACGGACTGGCTGAGCAGCACGCCCAGCAGCAGGGACGACCGGGAGAGCACCCGGCCGGCCAGGAGCATGCACAGCGGCCCGGACAGGGCCAGGGACAGGAGCACGAGCACCGCGGGCGGGGACTGCCCGCCCGCGGCGGCGTGGGAGAGCGCGGCGGCGGAGGTGGCGATGGACGCTCCGGCCCAGCCGCGGGCGAGGCGCCGTGCACGTGGGCTCACGCCGCACCTCCCGTCTCCGCCCCGGCCGCTCGGCTCGGTCGTCCCATTATGCGTGCCGCCCCAGGGGCCGGACCAAATGCGGATGCGGAGCCACGCTGCCGGTCGCACCCCGGGCGCGGTGCCTCCGGCGCGGAGCCCGGGCACGCCGAAGGGGCGGCCCCTCTGCGGGGCCGCCCCTTCGGACGAAGCCATGGGACGGGTCCGGAACGGACCGCGGGTGTCCTTACTTCTTGGACACGGCCGCCTTGAGCTTGGAACCAGCGGTCAGCTTGACGCCGTGGCCGGCCGGGATCTCGATGGTCTCACCGGTCTGGGGGTTGCGACCGGTGCGCGCGGCACGGTCGGTGCGCTCGACGGCCAGCCAGCCCGGGATGGTGATCTTCTCACCGGCGGAGACGGACTCCTCGAAGACCTGGAACATCGCGTCCAGGACGCCGTTGACAGCGGCGTTGGTGGTTCCGGCCTTCTCGGCGACCTCTGCGACGAGTTCACTGCGGTTCTTAGCCATATTCATGTCCTCCTGGACTTGGGGTCGTGGGGAAGCGCGGCACCGGGAACCGATCGCGCTCCTGCGTCAGAAATTACCAGCTGGACTTGGAGATGCCGGGCAGTTCGCCGCGGTGAGCCATGTCGCGGAACCGGACGCGGGAGATGCCGAACTTCTGGAGGGTGCCGCGGGGGCGGCCGTCGATCTGGTCCCGGTTGCGCAGCCGGACCGGGGAGGCGTCGCGGGGCAGCTTCTGCAGACCCAGGCGGGCCTCCTCGCGGGCCTCGTCGGTGGCGTTCTCGTCGACGAGGGTCTTCTTGAGCTCGGCACGCTTCGCGGCGTAGCGCTCGACGACGACCTTGCGCTGCTCGTTCTTGGCGATCTTGGACTTCTTGGCCATGGATTCAGCGCTCCTCGCGGAAATCGACGTGCTTGCGGACGACCGGGTCGTACTTCTTGAGCACCATGCGGTCCGGGTCGTTGCGGCGGTTCTTGCGGGTCACGTAGGTGAAACCGGTGCCGGCGGTGGACTTCAGCTTGATGATGGGACGAACGTCCTTGTCCTTGGCCATGCTAGATCTTCTCCCCACGTGCGATCATGTCGGTCACGACGGCGTCGATGCCACGGGCGTCGATGACCTTGATGCCCTTGGCGCTGACGTTGAGCGTGACGCTGCGGCGCAGCGACGGCACCCAGTACCGCTTCTTCTGGATGTTCGGGTCGAACCGGCGCTTGGTACGGCGGTGCGAGTGCGAAATGCTGTGCCCAAAGCCCGGCTGAGCTCCGGTCACCTGGCAGTGCGCTGCCATAGTGTTCTCCTCCAATGTTGACGAAATGACGGCACGCAGTGGGTGCCGCAGATGATCACTCAGCTGCGGCAACGGGCGTCCCGCCACCTTCAGAATTGCCACCGTTCGCCAACCGGGCCCTCTCGTAAGGCCCGCGGCCGGAACCGGCGAAGGCCTCGCCACGATGAAGACGGTGAAGATCAAGGTGCCGGAAGGTGGACTCCACCACACGACAGCCTTGAAGTCTAGGCCCGGACGGACTTCCCCGCAACCTGACGTCAGGTGTGACCAGCTTCGGGTCAGTCTACCGGCTCCCCGGACCCCCGCAAACCGGGGGACTCCCCGATCGGCCGCACCGGGGTGGGCCCGGAGGCGGGGTTCGCGGCGGGCCGTCCGCCGGCATCGGATCGCCGTCCACGAGCGGCGCCGCTCGATCGGGACGATGAGCGGGGTGCGGACGATGTGCACCGCGCCGTGGGCGAGGTCCACCGCGCGCAGCGAGCTCAGACGCCCAGCACGGGGACGGGGGCCGCGTCGCGGGGCTCGGGACCGGCGGGCAGCACCGGGCGCGGGAGCAGCGTCGTGTACCCGGGGTGACGGGCGGCGACCGTGTCCCCGGAGGAGGTCCCGCGCAGCCGCCGCCCGATCCAGGGCAGCAGGTACTCGCGGGCCCAGCGGAGGTCCTCCTTCAGCACGCCCGGGCTCGCCGTGACCGGCAGCCGGTCGGTGGGCGGCAGCTCCAGGGCGTGCTCCACGCCCAGCAGCTCGAGCACCCGGGCGGCCACGTGCGTGTGCCCGGCGCTCGACATGTGCAGCCGGTCCACCGCCCAGTAGCGCCAGTCCTGCAGGGTGCGCATCCGCCAGTAGTCGAGGACCAGGCACCCGTGCCGGTCGGCGATCTCCCGGACGTGCTCGTTGTAGAGCGCCTGCCGGGGGCGGGTCCAGGACGTGGGGGCGTCCCGGCCGGGGTCGAAGGCCGTGAACAGCACCACCTGGGCGCCGGAGCCCCGCAGCCGGGCGACCGCCTGCTCGTAGACCCTCATGAGGGCGTCCACGTCCGCCCGCGGGCGCAGCATGTCGTTGCCGCCGGCATAGAGGCTGACCAGGGTCGGCTCCAGCGCCAGGCAGGCCTCCAGCTGCTCCTCGACGATCCCGCGGAGCAGCCGTCCCCGGACGGCGAGGTTCGCGTAGCGGGTGTCCGGGTGGGCCGCGGTCAGCTGCTCGGCCACGAGGTCGGCCCAGCCGCGCACGCCGTTGGGGCGGGCGGGGTCGGGATCGCCCACGCCCTCCGTCATCGAGTCGCCGAGAGCCACGTAGCGGACGGGCGGTGCCAGGGGCACGGCGGCCGGTCGGGTCGGGGGCGGCGCCGTCATGCGGTGTCCTCTCCGGTCGGTCGGGGCGGGGGTGCTGCGGGCGGGGCCGCCGGCCCCGGTCAGAGCGCCGTGCCGTCGGCGTGCTGGGGCTGCCCGGGCTCCCCCACGGACCGGAGGCGGGACCGGTTGCCGAGCGCCTCGTTGACCGCGCGCACCAGGGAGTTCGCCCGGGGGTTGTCCGGCAGCTGCTCGATCAGCACCGGGTTGCCCGCGTGGTCGGCCAGGGGCACGCGCCAGTTGGGGTACTCGTCCCCCGTGCCCGGCTGGTTCTGCATCCGGCGCTCGCCGACGGCGTCCACGAGGGAGACGTTGAACAGCAGCGCCGGGGACTGCGCGAGATAGCGGTGCAGTGCCTCGACCAGGCCCTGTTCGTCCGTGGCGTCCCCGTCGGGGAGGAGCCCGTCCGCGGCCACGGCCGCGAAGAACGTGTCGAGCTGCCGCCGGGCCTCGGCCCGCTCCTCCTCCACGGGCCGGGCCAGCAGGCCCAGCTCCTGGCGCACGTCCACCTGCACGCCCTCCAGGAAGCCCGCGGTGGGCGGGAAGTCGTGGGTGCTGACGGAGGCCATGCTCAGCTCCCGGTACTGGGCCGGCGGAAGGGGCTCGTCACCGTCCACCTCGAACCACAGGATCGACGTCCCCAGCACGCCGCGCTCCGCGAGGTACTCCCGTACCCACGGCTCGAGGGTGCCCAGGTCCTCCCCGACCACCACCGCCCCGGCGAGCTCCGCCTCGAGCGCGAGGATGCCGACCATGGCCTCGTGGTCGTAGTAGACGTAGGCGCCTTCCGAGGCCTCCTGGCCGTCCGGGATCCACCACAGCCGGAACAGGCCCAGGACGTGGTCCACCCGGATGCCTCCGGCGTGCCGGAAGATCGTGCGCAGCATGTCGCGCCACGGCAGGTAGCCGGCCTCGGCCAGGCGCTCGGGGTGCCACGGGGGCTGGGACCAGTTCTGGCCCTTCTGGTTGTACATGTCCGCGGGCGCGCCCACGCTGACGCCCAGGGCCAGCACGTCCTGGAGCGCCCAGGCGTCGGCGCCCTGCTTGTGCACGCCCACGGCGAGGTCGTGGATCACGCCGATGTCCATCCCGGCCAGGTGCGCCGCGCGCTGGGCGGCCTCGAGCTGCTCGTCCAGCAGCCACTGCATCCACACGTAGAAGTCGATCCGGCCGGAGAGCCGGGTCCGCGCCTCCACCGCGTACGGGGCGTCGGGGCCCGCCGCGACGTCGTCCCACTCGGGGGCGTCCTCGCCGAGCTCCTCCCGCAGCGCGCACCACAGGCCGAAGTCCTGCAGCCCCTGCCCGCCCTCGGCCACGAACCGGCGCAGCTGCTGCTGGCGGTGCGGGGAGCGGCGGACCGTGAACAGCAGCTCAAGGCTCTTCAGCTTGGCCGCGTACGCCTTGTCCCGGTCGATGGTGCTGGTGTCGAGGTTGTCCCGGCGCTGGATCGCGGCCAGGGTGTTGACCACCTCGAGGTCGGCCGGGCGCAGGTAGGCGTACTCGGGGACCTCGGCGATGCGCAGGTAGAGCGGGTTGAAGAAGCGGCGGCTGGTCGGCAGGTACGGCGAGGGCTCCACCGGCGGGACGGGCTCGGCGGCGTGCAGCGGGTTGACCAGCAGGTAGTCCGCCCCCTGCTCCCCCGAGATCGCGGCGAGGCTGGCGAGATCCGAGGCGTCGCCCACGCCCCACGACCGCCCTGAGGTCACCGAGTAGATCTGCGCCATGTAGCCCCAGCGGTGCCGGCCGTGCAGCCGGTCGGTGCTGGCCAGGTGCCGCGGGGTCACGGCCAGCGGTGTCGTGACCGCGCGTCCGCCGTCGACCTCGGGGCACTCGGCGCGGACCTCGTACCAGCCCACGCCGAGGCTCTCGGGGACCTCGAAGGTGGCCTGGCCGGTGAGGACGCCGTCCACGTCCCGCGGGGAGCGCCAGTTGTCGATCTGGGAGGCGGTGGACCGTGCGCCGTCCTCCGCCACGACGGTCACGCGGACCGTGGAGCCGTGCGGGACGTGCACCGCGAAGCGGGTGCGCTTCCCCGCGACGGCGACGACCACGGGCGGCAGGACCCGTCGCCAGGGCGCCAGCTCCCGCTGGGCGAGGCACGCCTCGATCGCGGCGTCGTCGCCGGCGTCCGCGCCCAGCGCGTCGAGCACGGCGCGCAGCGTCGGCTCCGGGACCTCCCGCTCCTGTCCGTCGAACCCGGAATAGGTCGTGGAGACCCGGTAGGCCTCGGCGAGCCGGCGCAGCGCGCCGTCGGTGGTGGTGGTGGTGTCGGCCATGGCCCCACTCTAACCACCAGCGCGGCCGGAGCCGCAGGGTGCTGACGATCCGCGCGGCTACGCCAGGGTGCGGGCGACGTCGATCACGAAGCGGTACCGCACGTCCGAGGCGACCACCCGGTCGTAGGCGGCGTCGACGTCGTCGGCGCCGATCAGCTCGATCTCGGCCTCCACGCCGTGCTCCGCGCAGAAGTCGAGCATCTCCTGGGTCTGCGGGATCCCCCCGACCATCGAGCCCGTGAGCACCCGCTGGCGTGCGGCCAGAGCCATGGCCCGCACGCTGTACGGCTCGGTGGGCAGTCCCACGGAGCACAGCACGCCGTCGACCCGCAGCAGGGACAGGTACTGCTCGATGGGCAGGTCCGCGGACACCGTGTTGAGGATCAGGTCGAAGCGGCCCTTGTTGCGCTGGAAGGTCTCGGGGTCGCTCGTGGCCCAGTAGTCGGTCGCGCCGAACGCCAGGCCGTCCTCCTGCTTGGACAGGCTCTGGCTCAGGACGGTGACCTCGGCGCCCAGGGCGGCGGCGATCTTCACGGCGACGTGGCCGAGCCCGCCCATGCCCAGGACGGCGACCCGCCGGCCCGGCCCGGCGCCCCAGCGCTTGAACGGGGCGTACGTGGTGATCCCGGCACACAGCAGCGGAGCGGCCCTGGCGGGGTCGAGAGCCTCCGGGACGCGCAGGACGAAGCGCTCGTCGACCACGATGGCGCCGCTGTAGCCGCCCCTGGTGGCGGCACCGCCGGCCTGGGGCGTGTTGTAGGTGGCCGTCACACCTTCCGTGCAGAACTGCTCCTGGCCGTCGGTGCAGTACTCGCACCGGCCGCAGGAGTCGACGAAGCAGCCGACGCCCACTGTGTCGCCGGGCGCGAAGCCGGTCACGGCCTCGCCGACGGCGCTGACGCGACCGACGATCTCGTGCCCCGGGGTGACGGGGTAGTGCGTGCCGCCCCACTCGTCGCGCGCGACGTGGATGTCGGAGTGACAGATGCCGGCGAAGTCGATCTCGATCTCGACGTCGCCCGGGCCCACGGGACGGCGCTCGATCGTGGTGCGGCGGAAACCGGAGTCGGTGGAGACGGCCTCGAGGGCGGGGACGGTGGTCATGCGGTGCTCCTGTCGTGGTGCGGATGCATCCCGGCGCAGGTCGCCGGGCGGAGATCGTGCGGGCGGAGATCGTTCAGTCGCAGATCGTGCGGTCCGGGGCCGTGCGGCCGGAGACGGTGCGGTCCGAGGCCGTGCCGTCGGGGACCGTACGGTCCGGGGCCGTGCGGCCGGCGCCGGGCCGGTGTGCTCACCAGGCCTGGGCGACGAGCTCGTAGGACCGGGCGCGGACCTCGGGGTCGTGGGCGTAGCTGTTGAGCATCAGCTCGTCGGCCCGGGTCAGCTCGACGATCTGCTCGAGGTCTGCAACGACCCGTTCGGGCGTGCCGACCGCCGAGACGGCGAGGTGCTCCTGCACCATGCCTGCCTCCGCCGCGGTGAGCTCCACGTGCTCGGCGGGCGGCTGGAGCGGTCGGCGGTCGTTGCGGGCGATCCCGCGCACCAGCAGCTGGTGGGTGCTGAACTGGCGCCGCGCCTCCTCGTCGGTGTCGGCGGCGAGGACGTTCGCCGCCACCATCAGGTGCGGGCGCTCGACCGTGGCGGTCGGGGCGTCGGCGTCGAAGCGCTGCCGGTACAGGGCGATGGCGTCCATGATCATCGCCGGGGCGAAGTGGGAGGCGAACGCGTAGGGCAGGCCCATCCGGGCGGCGACCTCCGCGCCGCCCGTCGAGGAGCCGAGGATCCACAGCGGAACACCCGTCCCCCGGGCCACGGCCGCCCGGACGACCTCCTGCTCCTGGCCGCCGAACAGCCGCACCAGACGGCGCACGTCGGCCTCGAAGGTGTCGTGTCCGGCATGGCCCCGGCGCAGTTCGAGGGCGGTGCGCATGTCGGTGCCCGGGGCCCGGCCCAGGCCCAGCTCCACGCGGCCGGGATAGAGGTTGGCGAGCGTGCCGAAGGCCTCGGCCACGGTCAGCGGCACGTGGTTGGGCAGCATGATCCCGCCGGAGCCCACCCGGAGGCGCTCGGTGGCCGCGAGCGCCTGCCCGATGAGCACCGCCGTGGCGGAGGACGCGAACGCCTCCGTGTTGTGGTGCTCGGCGTACCACAGCCGCCGGTAGCCGGACGCGTCGAGCCGGCGGGCGAGGTCCACCGCCTCCCGGAGGGCGTCCGCGGCGGAGCGGCCCTCCGACAGGGGCACGAGGTCGAGGGCGGAGAGTGGGACGCGGGACGTGGCGGGCAAGGGCTGGGCTTCTTCCGTCGGGGATGGCACGAAGGGCTTCGGTGGCGGCAACACCCCGGGCCGGGCTCCTTATTCCGGGCGCCCGCCCCGGCGTTGTCCTGCTCACACCCCCGCCCCGGGCGGAGCCGGGTGGGGCACCATGGGAGCATGACGTCTTTCCCGGCCCCCACGCCGTCGCTGCCCACGCCCTCCGCCGAGCTCGCGGCCCCCGCCCCCGGGTGGACCCCGGCGTGCGTGGTGTTCGACTGCGACGGAATCCTGATGGACACGGAGGCGAACTGGGCCCGGGTCCAGCGGGCCGTCTCCGAGAGCTACGGGCTCGAGTTCACCGAGGCCATGCAGCGCCGGATGATGGGCTGGTCCGCGGCGGACGTCGCCACGGCGATCGCCGACGCCGCCCAGGCCGACCGCGCCTCGGTCCACGCCGACGTGCTGCGCACCGAGGAGGAGACCCTGACCGGGCAGATCGTGCCCCTGCCCGGCGCGCTTGAGACGGTGCGCGCGTTCGCCGAGCGGCTGCCCGTGGCCGTGGCCAGCAATTCCACGAGCACGATCCTCGGGGTGAAGCTGGAGCAGGCCGGCTTCGCCCCCCACCTCAGCACGTGGGTCTCCTCCGAGGACGTCCCGCGGGGCAAGCCCGCCCCGGACATCTACACCGAGGCCGTGCGGCGGCTGGGCTTCGCGCCGGGCCAGGCCCTGGCCGTGGAGGACTCCGTGGTGGGCGCGACCTCGGCCGTGGCCGCGGGGCTGGTGGTCGTGGCCGTGCCGTCGGTCCCCGGCGGGGACCCCGTCCCTGCGCACCACCGGGCGTCGGCGCTGACGGACCCCGCCTTCCGGGAGCTCATGGCCCGCTGGCTGGGCTGAGCGGGAGGCCGACGGGGCCCCGGGGCGCTCAGCGGTTCCAGAGCCCGTAGGTCTGCGCCAGCTCCGAGACCTTGCGGGCCCGGGCCAGGCGCGGCAGGTAGCTGCCGTCGCCCACCACGTGCCCGGAGTCGTGCTGCGTGATGAGCTCGCGCGCCCAGGTGATCTCCTGCTCGCTCGGGGCGAGGTTGCGGTTGATCCCGTCCGTCTGCTGCGGGTCCAGGCACAGCTTGCCCGTCATGCCCATCGACTGGGTCACGGCGCACGCCGCGGCGAGCTCCTCCTCCGAGGCGCCCACGGTCGGCCCGTCGATGGGACCGGGCAACTCCCCGACCCGGGAGGCCACGACGAGGGTCGAGCGCGCGAACGCCAGCGCCATGGGCTCCGCGCTGACACCGGTGTCCCGGCGGAAGTCGCCGACCCCGAAGGCGAGCCGGAACACCCCGGGGGCGCGGGCGATGTCGTTGGCGTTCATGATCCCCACGGCCGACTCGATGAGCGCCACGACAGGGGTGCCCGCAGGGGCCATCATGGCCGTCTTGGTGATGTGGTCGGGGTGCTCGGTCTTCGCCAGCATGATCCCGCGCAGGTGGCCGACCCGGCTGAGGGCTGCCAGGTCCTGCTCCCAGTACGGGGTCGTGATGTCGTTGATCCGCACCCACGCGCTCGCCCCGGCCTCGAAGGCCTCGACGACGTTCTGCCGGGCCTGGTCCTTGCCCTCGGCGGGAATGGCGTCCTCGATGTCGAACACGACGGAGTCCGCCTCGGACGCGAGCGCCGTGGGGAAGACGGAAGGGTCGGCGGCCGAGGTCAGCAGCCACGAGCGGGACAGCCGGGCGGGCAGCGCGGCGGCGCGCTGGTTGCGGTAGGGGGCCATGGGTGGGTCCTTTCCGAGAGGAGGGCGGCGGGGACGGGCGGCACCTGGGCGCCCGATCCCGCGGGCGGGCCCGGGCCGTAGGAGCTGTCCAGTCTAGGCGGCGCGCCGACCCCTCGGAACGCTCAGCCGCTCAGGGGCGTGTGACGTGCGTCAACCCGCTCCTCCGGCCGGACGGGCCCCGGCGCGGTCCCCGACCCGAAGGGCGAGCCGCCGAGGGCCTCCCGGCCGTGCGCGGACACCCAGTTGCCCAGGTCGGGTCCCACGGGCACGATCTGGGACGGGTTGATGTCCTCGTGCACCACGAAGTAGTGCTGCTTGATCTGCTCGAAGTCCACGGTGTCGCCGAAGCCGGGCGTCTGGAAGAGGTCCCGGGCGTAGCCCCACAGGTGGGGCATCTCGGTGAGCTTGTGCCGCGAGCACTTGAAGTGCGAGTGGTAGACCGGGTCGAAGCGCACCAGGGTGGTGAACAGCCGCACGTCGGCCTCGGTGATGTGCTCCCCCATGAGGTAGCGGCGGGTCGCGAGGCGGTCCTCGAGCCAGTCCATGGCGGCCCACAGCCGCTCGTAGGCCTTCTCGTAGGCCTCCTGGGAGCCGGCGAAGCCGCACCGGTAGACCCCGTTGTTGACCTCGGTGTAGACGCGCTGCATGACCTCCCGCATCTCGTCCTCGAGCTCTGCGGGCCAGAGGTCGGGGGCACCCTCTCGGTGGAAGGCGACCCACTCCTTGGCGAGGTCCTCCGTGATCCGGGGGAAGTCGTTGGTCACGACCTGGCCGCTCGCGACCTCCACGACCGCCGGCACGGTGATGCCCCGGGGATAGTCGGGGTAGCGGGCGAAGTACGCCTCCTGGAGCCGCTCGATGCCCAGCACCGGGTCCCTGCCGTCCGGGTCGAGGTCGAAGGTCCACGAGCGGGCGTCGTGGACGGGGCCCGGCAGACCCACCGGCAGGGCGTCCTCGAGCCCGAGGAGCCGTCGCACGATCAGCGTGCGGTTGGCCCAGGGGCAGGCGCGCGCGGCCACGAGCCGGTAGCGGCCGGCCTCGACGGGCCAGGCCTGCGCCCCCTCGGGCACGTCGGCGCGCGCCGGGTCGCGGACGATCCTGTCCTCGATGTAGGCGGTGTCCCGGGTGAACTCCTCGCCGGGATGCACGTAGGCGCCGGCGGTGCTGTGCTCGGACCGTTGCGTGCTGCGCTGTGACATGGTGGCTCCTCGGGGTAGGGCGGGACGGGGCGCCGCCGGCCGGAACGGCGGTCGGCGGCGGGACGGCCGCACCTCCCGCCCCCTTGTTTTGATGATATGTCAATCACAGCAGGGGCACCAGGGCGTACCGTCGGAGGCGAGGTCTACAGTAGAGGCGTCCAGCACCCTCCCACCAGGGAACACCCGCTCATGAGCACCTACGGCAACGAGCCCGAGTACGGCCAGCGCCTCCCTCCGCAGCGCGTCCCACCCCGCACCGCCCCCCGGGGCGACCACGGCCCTTCAGCCCCTCCGCGGGCCGCCCGGCGCATGGCGCGCGGGCTCTCCTTCACCCTCGTGCTGCTGGGCCTCCTGCTCGGCAGCGGGCTCACGGCCCTGGGCCTCGCGTGGGGCTGGGCGGCCGGAGCACTGCTCGTCCTGCCCGGCCTCGCCGGGTTCGTCGTCGTCCAGTCCCAGCGGCACCCGGCCCTCCGGGACCCCTCGGCGCCCCCGCTGCGGAGCCGCTCGAAGCTGTGGCTCATCCCCTCGGCCCTGCTGCTGCTGGGCATGCTGCCCCTCGCCGGGGTGTTCACGATCCAGCCGCTGCTGGCCGGCACCGCCGACGCGCACCTGGCCGACGAGTACGTCAGCGTCCTGGTCGTCTCGGGGATGACCCTGGTGGTCGCCGCCGCCCTGGGCTTCAGCCTCGTGGCCATGGCCTCGTTCACGCCGGTCGACGACGACGACTCCCCCCTGCGCCCCACCGGCTACGCCGAACGGCTCCGGGGGTCGGGGCGCGGACCCGGGGACCACTACGACTCGCAGTGGATCCACCGCCGACCGGCGCGGCACGGCGGCGGCACCGAGGACCACCCCGACCCGCGGGGCATCCCGCCGGAGGACGCGCCGGGCGGTTGACATTTGTTGACACGTCAATATATGCTGGGGGTTTTCCCGCTCCACGAGAGGACCGCCGCATGAGTCACCCGGAGACCGACCAGGTCAACTGGCTGTCGGACGAGGAGCAGCGTGTCTGGCGCAGCTTCCTGGCCCTGAGCCGCGGCATGCAGACCGCGATGGACCGCCAGCTGTCCCGGGACAGCGCGCTGTCCGGCTCCGAGTACGAGGTCCTCGTCCAGCTATCGGAGAGCAGCACCGGCCTGATCCGCTCCCGGGACCTCCTGCACCAGCTCGGCTGGGAGCGCAGCCGCCTCTCCCACCTGCTCTCCCGGATGGCACGGCGCGGACTGCTCGAGCGGCTGCCGTGCGACAGCGACGCGCGCGGCCTGGACGTGCGGATCACCCCGGAGGGGCGACGGGTCATCGAGGCCTCCGCCCCCGGCCACCTCGAACTGGTGCGGGCGGCGCTCATCGACCACCTGACCCAGGAGGAGAAGGACGCGCTGCTCTCCGTCTCGGCCAAGGCGCTCCCCCGACTCGAGGACCTGGGGCTGTGCTGACGCCGGACCCCTGAAGCACCCACCGGCCCAGGGCCGCGCATGTTCCCACCTGCCCCCGGACAGGTGACAGGCCCTGCCGCATGGGGGGATCGGCAGGGCCTGTCGGGCATCCCGATCGGGGGAATGGGACACCGGACGCCGGCAGGAACCATCCGGAGGCAGATGGGGGATCACCTCCGGGCCATCACCGACGACAGATTTACCTTAGACCCAGTGATCTGCATGATCAAGCCGCCGGTGCGTTTTTTGTCCTCTGTCGCTCCGGCGCCCCGGAGGACGGTCCGGTGAGCGCTCGGCGCCGTGCCCGATCGACCCCGCCCGGCGCACGGGAACGCCCCCGCCGGATCCGACCGGCGGGGGCGTTCCCGCACGCGGGCGTCACACCCGCGGGAAGAAGTGCTACTTGGTCTGCCCCTCCCGGGCGAGGACGTAGTCGTAGACGACCTCCTCGCCCTCGCCGCCGTCGGTGCGCGGCCTGGGGTCGAGCATCAGCTCGGGCTTGACCGCCGAGGCGATGTCGTCCTCGTTGTGCGGGTCCCCGGGGAAGTACAGCTGCTGGGTGACCGGCTGGTGCCCGGGAGCGGAAACCTTGATGTGGATGTGCGCCGGGCGCCACGCGTGCCAGCCGGCCGCGGCGATCAGCTGCCCGCAGGCCCCGTCGGTGGGGATCTGGTACGGAGCCGGGCGCTTGGTGTTGATCTCGAAGCAGCCGTTCTCGTCGGCCTTCACGGTCCCGCGGAACAGCCACTCGGGCAGCTCCGGGGCGTACTGGGAGTAGAAGCCGTGGGCGTCGGCGTGCCAGATCTCCACCTGGGCGCCCTGCAGGGCCTTGCCGTCGGTGTCGGTGAACCGGCCCTTGAACAGCAGCGGGGTGCCCGGCTCGTCCTCACGCATCTGGAGCGTGGCCGGGGTGGGCAGCACCGGGGCCTCCGGCACGTAGTAGGGGCCCTCGATGGTGCCCACCGCACCCGGGCGCTCGGCCGAGTTGACGTCCTCGATGGTGTGCTCCAGCCACACGTCCAGGAACAGCGGCCACTCCCCGTCGGTGCCGACCTTGATCAGCCACGCCTTCAGGGCATGGTACTCCTCGTAGGTGACCTGGTGCTCGACCGCGATGTCGTTGATCGCCTTGATCGCCGCGCCGGCCAGGAGGGACACGCGCTCCTTCGGCACGTCCAGCGTCGCGAGCTTGCCCGAGGCGGTGAACCGCTCGGTCGCCCTGGACCCGGCCTCGACCGCGGTGCCCTCGTTCTCCTTGCGCATTGCCGCCTGGGTCTCCGTCATGGTGTTCTCCACATTCCTCGTTGAGCGATGTTGGGGGACGCCCGTCGTGCCCGCCGCTCCCGGCACAGATCGCGGCCCCCAGCTCGGAGCCTCCGGTTGTGACACCCGACACGTCGGCGCCTTCTTCAGCCTAGGGCGGCAATCAGGACGCAACAAATATCGATTAGGCCCTTTTTATGCACCCAATACGGCATAAATACACCCTGGGTTACTCCTAGGGGTTTGCCTGATGTGAGCCGAGTCACGGCACGCCAGACTGGCTCTGTGCCGCCCGGCAGGAGCCGGTGGCAGCCCCCGTCCCGCACGTCCGGACCGGACGTCCGCCCCGCCATGCCCACGAGGCATCCCGCCCGGACATCCTGACCAGAAGGAGCACGTCATGACCGAGAACCTGACCCACGTCCGCGAGGTCCTCTCCGACGCCGTGGTGGACGACCGCGAGAACGGCCTCGTGCGGGCCAAGCGGGAGATCTTCACGGACCAGGAGATCTTCGAGCTGGAGATGAAGTACATCTTCGAAGGCAACTGGGTGTACCTGGCCCACGAGTCGCAGATCCCCGACGTGGGCGACTACTTCACCACCTACATCGGCCGGACCCCGGTCGTGATCACGCGCGACAAGGACGAGAAGCTCAACTGCATCGTCAACGCGTGCTCCCACCGCGGCGCGATGCTGTGCCGGCGCAAGACGGACAACCGCACCACCTTCACCTGCCCCTTCCACGGCTGGACGTTCAAGAACTCCGGCGAGCTGCTCAAGGTCAAGGACGGCCGCAACGGCGGCTACCCGGAGAACTTCAACAAGAACGGTTCCCACGACCTGACCAGGGTCGCCCGGTTCGAGTCCTACCGCGGCTTCCTGTTCGGCTCCCTCAACCCGGACGTGCTGCCCCTCGAGGAGCACCTGGGCGACGCCACCACGGTGATCGACTCGATCGTGGACCAGTCCCCCGAGGGCCTGGAGGTGCTCCGCGGCGCCTCGACCTACACCTACGACGGCAACTGGAAGGTCCAGGCGGAGAACGGCGCCGACGGCTACCACGTGACCTCGGTGCACTGGAACTACGCCGCGACCACCGCCCGCCGCACCGCCGGCGACTCCGCCAACACGACCAAGGCCATGGACGCCGGCAAGTGGGGCAAGGTCAAGGGCGGGTTCTACTCCTACGAGCACGGCCACCTGCTGCTGTGGCAGGAGTGGACCAACCCGCAGGACCGCCCGCTGTGGGACCGCCGGGACGAGCTCGTCGAGAAGTACGGCGAGGAGATGGCGAACTTCATGATCAACATCTCGCGCAACCTGTGCCTGTACCCGAACGTCTACATCATGGACCAGTTCTCCTCGCAGATCCGCCACTTCCGGCCGATCTCCGCGGACCGGACCGAGGTCACCATCTACTGCATCGCTCCCCGGGGCGAGTCGCAGGAGAACCGCTCGAAGCGGATCCGCCAGTACGAGGACTTCTTCAACGCGACCGGCATGGCCACCCCGGACGACCTCGAGGAGTTCCGCTCCTGCAACAAGACCTACTGGGCCACCTCCGCCCCCTGGAACGACATGTCCCGCGGCTCCGCCCATGAGATCCAGGGCCCGGACGAGCAGGCCCAGGCCCTCGGCATGACCGGGGTCATCGCCTCCGGCGTGCGCACCGAGGACGAGGGCCTGTACCCCGTCCAGCACGGCTTCTGGAAGGACGTCTTGGAGAAGGGGCTGGCCGCGGAGGAGCGCGCGGCCGCACAGTCCGCTCCCGCGACCGCCTGACCCGGACTCCCCCGAACCACAGAAAGAGTGCAGAACACCATGGCCAACCTGCTGAACCCCGTGACGGCGCTGAAGACCGCCGAGGAGATCGCGACCCTCGAGACCGTGCGCTCCTTCCTCTACAAGGAGGCACGCCTGCTGGACGACCGCCGGTTCGACGAGTGGCTCGAGTGCTACCACCCGGACTCCGAGTTCTGGATGCCCGCCTGGGACGACGACGACCAGCTGACCGAGGATCCCCAGAACGAGATCTCCCTGATCTACTACGACAACCGCGGAGGCATCGAGGACCGCGTGTTCCGCATCAAGACGGACCGCTCCTCCGCCACGTCCCTGCCGGATCCCCGCACCGGGCACAACATCACCGACGTGGAGATCCTCTCCCACGACGGCGACCAGGTGCAGGTCCGTTTCAACTGGTTCACCCTCTACTACCGCTACCAGACGACGGACACGTACTTCGGCACCAGCTTCTACACGCTCGACCTCTCGGGCGAGGAGCCGGTGATCCTGAAGAAGAAGGTCGTCCTGAAGAACGACTACATCCACCACGTCGTCGACGTCTACATGATCTGACGCCGGTCGTGGCCGGCCCCGTGCCGGGGTCGGCCACGACGGGCCGCCAGGCCCCCGTGCTCACCGAGCCCCCCGTGCTCGCCGGGCCGTCCTGTGCTCTCCGAGCACCCCACAGACTTGTCCGGGCCGCGAGGACGCGGCCCCCCACCCAGGAGGAAATCATGGGCCACCAGGTAGCCCTCAGCTTCGAGGACGGCGTCACGAAGGTCGTCAAGGTCGGCGACTACGAGACCGTCCTCGACGCCGCCTACAAGGCGCGCATCAACATTCCCGCGGACTGCCGGGACGGCGCCTGCGGCACCTGCAAGGCCTTCTGCGACTCCGGCTCCTTCGACCCCGGGGACTTCATCGACGACGCCATGACCGAGGAGGAGCTCGAGAAGGGCTACCTGCTCACCTGCCAGGCCGTGCCCGAGTCCGACATGGCCATCCAGATCCCCGCGACCGCGGAGTCCGCGAAGACCTCCGCGGCCACCTACACCTCCACGCTCCAGGAGCTGGACAAGCAGTCCGAGACCACGATCTCCTTCACTCTCGACGTCGAGAAGCGGGAGGAGCTGGCGTTCCTGCCCGGCCAGTACGTCAACATCAAGGTGCCCGGCACCGACGCCGAGCGCTCCTACTCCTTCAGCAGCGGCCCCGAGGTCGAGGGCGCAGCCTTCATGGTGCGCATCACTCCCCAGGGGGCGATGTCCGAGTACCTGCGCGACCGCGCCCAAGTGGGCGACACCATCGAGTTCAGCGGCCCCTACGGCTCGTTCTTCCTGCGCGAGCCCAAGCGCCCGCTGCTGCTGCTCGCCGGGGGCACCGGCCTGGCCCCGCTGCTGTCCATCCTGGAGAAGCTCTCCGAGAACCCGCCCAGCACCCCGGTGCACCTGATCTACGGGGTGACCCGTGAGGCCGACATCGTGGGCCTCGAGCTGATCCGGGCCTACGAGGCGAAGCTGCCGGACTTCACCTGGGACTACATCGCCTCCGAGGCGGACACCTCCGCACCCCACACCGGCTACGTCACCCAGATCATCGAGCCGTCCCACCTCAACGACGGCGACGTCGACATCTACCTGTGCGGCCCGCCACCCATGGTCAACGCCGTCTCGCAGTGGCTGGACACGGAGGGCGTCGAGCCCGCCAACTTCTACTTCGAGCGCTTCGCCCCGAAGGAGTCCACCGGCGGCGACGCCGAGACCGGCGCGCCCGCCCCGGCCGAGAAGGTCCAGGAGGAGGGCGACCGGATGACCCGGGCCGAAGCCGTCTCCTCCCTGGAGACCGGCCGGCTGGAGTTCCGCAAGGAGGACAGCTTCGCCCACCTCGACGCCCGCATGGGCCTGGAGCTGGCCGTCACCGAGCTCATGATGGGCCGGCTGACCGACGAGCAGCTCCAGCAGTTCCGCCGCCTCGCCGAGGCCACCACCCGCTCCGTGGGCGCGGGCACCGTCCAGGACCCCGAGGAGTACGTGCGGACCAACGAGGAGTACCACGAGTACCTCTTCCTGGTCTGCGACAACCCCGCGCTGCTGGAGTCCTACCGCCGGCTCGACGTGCGCGAGCAGATGGCCGCAACCTTCGAGCGGGGCACGGAGATCTTCGCCCGGGTCGCCCAGGACCACCTGGACGTCGTCGCGGCCTTCGAGGCGAACGACAAGGAGCGCGCCCGCGAGGTCATCACGACCCACGCCCGCGACGCCAAGGAGACCATGTCCGCGGCCATCGACGCCATGGAGGCCGGCCGGTGACCGGCGCACCGTACGCGGGCCAGTTCCTCACCCCGGGACGCTTCGCCGGCAAGGTCGCGGTCGTGACCGGCTCCGCGCAGGGCATCGGACAGAAGGTGGCCGAGCGGATCGGCGCCGAGGGCGGCGCCGTCGTCCTCGTGGACCGCTCCGAGCTGGTGCACGACGTCGCGCGGGACATCACCCGCGCCGCCGAGGCCGCGGGAGGTTCCGCCGCGGCGGTGACCGCCGACCTCGAGACCTGGGCCGGGGCCGAGCAGGCCGTCGAGGCCGCGCTCACGGCCCACGGGCGCGTGGACGTCCTCGTGAACAACGTGGGCGGCACCATCTGGGCCCGGCCCTACGAGGAGTACGACGAGGAGAAGATCGAGCAGGAGATCCGCCGCTCGCTCTTCCCCACCCTGTGGTCCTGCCGCGCCGCGCTGCCGGCCATGCTGAAGCAGGGCGCGGGCACGATCGTCAACGTCTCCTCGGTGGCCACCCGCGGCATGCACCGCGTGCCCTACGCCGCGGCGAAGGGCGGGGTCAACGCCCTGACCCGGTCCCTGGCCATGGAGGTCGCCGGCCGCGGGATCCGCGTGGTCGCCACCGCCCCCGGCGGCACGGAGGCCCCGCCCCGCAGGGTCGCGCGCGGGCCCGAGGCCGAGAGCGCGGTGGAAAAGGCCTGGTACCAGGTGATCGTGGACCAGACCGTGGAGTCCTCGTTCGCGAAGCGCTACGGCACGCTCGACGAGCAGGCCGCGCCCATCGTGTTCCTCGCCTCCGACGAGGCCTCCTACGTCACCGGCAGCGTCCTGCCGGTCGCCGGCGGGGACCTCGGCTGAGCCGCGTCCGGGCAGGCGTCCGGCGCCGTGGCCACACCCCGTCCACGGGTAGACTCGCGGCCATGACGGCGGGCCTGCACCACGGAGACCCTGGGGACGAGCTCCCGCTGGTCGGACGGGCCGGCGCCCTGGAGGAGCTCCTCGAGGTCCTGCGGACCGTGCGCAAGGGCCATGTCCGCACCGTGGTGCTCGACGGCCCGCTGGGCTCGGGCAAGACGGCCCTGCTCGAGCTGTTCCTCGACCACTGCCGCTCCGCCGCGCGAGGCGTCCGGGTGCTCAGCGCCACCGGCGACGAGTGGGAGTCCCAGCTCGCCCTGGCCGGGTACAGCCAGCTGATGCTCGCCCCGCCGCTGCGCTCGTCCAAGGGCTTCGACCGCGAGCCCGCACCACCGGCGCCGGTCGCGGACCTGAGCCCCGCGCAGGCCGTGAACTACGCCGCGACCCTGAGCACCCACCTCGAGAGCCTGCAGGTCCGCGGCAGCGTGGTGGTCGCCGTCGACGACGCCCACCGGCTGGACGAGCAGACCCTGCGGATCCTGGTGTTCGTGATGCGCCGGTTGCACGGCAAGCGCGTCATGTTCGTGCTGACCCTCGACCCCGGGCAGGCGCGGCACGTCCCGGCCGGGGTGCTCGACTTCCTCACCGGCCACCAGGTGCGGCGCGTTCCTCTCGAGCCGCTCGGTGCGGAGGAGGTCCGGGCCGCGGCCCGCCGGTATTTCGGCCTCGACCTCGGCGCCACCGCTGCGCACCGGCTCGTCCGGCACACCGGCGGGCTCCCCCAGCAGGTGCTCGAGCTGCTGCGCGAGCTGCCCGAGGACACCTGGCACTCCTGGTTCGCGGACCTGCCGGCGAGCTCCCGGGTGCGCGCCCGCGTGCACAGCGTCCTGACCGGCGCCTCCCCCGGCCTCGTCCGGACGGCCGAGGCCGTCTCCGTGCTCGGTCGCAGCGCCGGCCTGGCCGAGGTGGCCCGCGTCAGCGGGGTGGACGCCCTGATGGACGCGCTGGACGAGGGCCACCGGGCCGGGCTGCTGGACCTGTCCGTGGACCAGGCCCGCTCGGTCGTGCAGTTCCTCGAGCCGGGCGCCGCGGACGCCGTCTACGGGCTGATCGTGCCGAGCCGGCGGATCGAGCTGCACCGGCGATCCGCGACCGCCGTGCAGGAGGAGGGCGAACGGCTCGGCCACCGCGTCTCGGCCACCCCGGGGCCCGACGAGGCACTGGCCGTGGAGCTCGAGGCCTTCGCCGGGCGGCAGGCGATGGTGGGGGCCTGGCAGGACGTCGCCACCGCGCTGTTGTCGGCGTCCCGGCTCTCCGCCGGCACCCGCGACCGCAACGACCGCCTGCTGCGGGCCGTGGACGCCCTCGTCGGCTCGGGCAACATCGCCCAGGCCGGCATGTGGGCGGCCGCCGTGGACGCCATGCCGTCCTCTCCCCTGCGCTCGTCGGTGCTCGGCTACCTCTCCACGGTGTCGGGGCAGAACCGCAGCGCGCAGACGCAACTCGAGATGGCGTGGCGCACGAGCAACCGGCAGCGGGACCCCGCGGCCGCCGCGCAGATCGCCCAGCGCTTCGTGCTGCACGGCCTGGCCTCCTGGGACGGGTCCGTCATCACCCATTGGGCGGAGCGGGCCATGTCCCTCACCTCGCCCGGCACCCCCGCCCACATCGAATCCGAGGCGATCTACGGCCTGGGCCTCTTCGCCCAGGGCCGGCTGCAGGAGGCCGAGGCGTCCTACGACCGGGCCTTCGAGCACGCGGCGGAGAACGCCCAGAAGCAGCGCGTCCAGATGGGCGCCGGGTGGCTCGCCCTGCGCGCCGACGACGTCGAGACGGCCCTCGTCAACTTCCAGGCGGCCGCCCCCACCGAGCACCGGGGCGGGTCGCTGCGGATCTCCCTGTGGGCCGAGGCCTGGCTCGCCCGCACCCAGCTGGTGCTGGGCGACTGGGACGCCGCGGCGGCCACGGTCTCCCGCGCCTCGGTGCACCTCGAGACCTCGCAGATGCCGCTGATCCGCCCGCTGCTGTACTGGACCGCCGCAGAGCTCTGGTCGATGCGCGGGGACTGGGACCGGGCCCGCCACTACGTCTCCCAGGCCGCCGTGCAGCCGGGCACCTACCGGGCCATGCAGGTCCCGGCCAGCCTCGCGCGGGCCCGCTTCCACGAGGCCCGCGCCGACTACGAGAGCGCGCTGGGGGTGCTGCAGCCGCTCGCGGACCTCGATCCGTGGACCGACGAGCGGGTCTCCTTCTGGCCGTGGCAGGACACCTACGTCAACGCCCTCGTGATGACCGACCGGCTGGAGGAGGCGGACGCCTTCCTCACCGCGTTCGAGCGCGTCCGCCGCGAGCGGCGGATCCCCTCCGACCAGGCCCGCACGTCCTGGGCCCGGGGCCGGATCCTCGCCGCGCAGGGAGATCCCGACACAGCGCGGGAGCACTTCGAGGCGGCCCTGAGCCACCTCGGCGGGCTCAACCGCCCGTACCTGCGCGCCCGGATCAGCTTCGCCTTCGGGCAGAGCATGCGCCGCGCGGGCAAGCGCCGCCTGGCGTCCACCGTGCTGCGGACCGCGCGGGACCTCTACGACTCGCTGGGCGCCGCCACCTACGTGGAGCGCTGCGACCGCGAGCTCAAGGCGACCGGGCTCGACGTCGGGAACCTGCCCGACCCCTCCGACCCGGTGCTGGCCGCTGTGGGCCGCACCGCCGTGCAGCTCACCGCCCAGGAGCAGGCCGTGGCCGAGCTCGTCTCGGCCGGGGCCACCAACAAGGAGACCGCGCGGGCCCTGTTCCTCGCGGAGAAGACCGTCCAGTACCACCTGACGCGCATCTACGGGAAGCTGGGGATCCGCTCCCGCAGCGAGCTCGCCGCCCGCTACCGCTCCCCCGACTGACCGGTCCCCGGAGGGGCCTCTCTCCCGCGGGACCGCTCCCCCGGAGGGACCGTTCCCCCGCGGGACCGCGGGGTGGCGGCAGCACCCGGTGGCCGGATCGCCGTCGGCCGCCACCCCGCGCGGGCGGGTCCGCCCTGCGCCACGAGGCTGCAGCGCGCCGCTATTTCACGTCGGAGGGGTGCTTGGCCAGCGGCACCACGGTGATGTCCATGTAGGGGAACAGCGGCAGGTTCTGCAGGATGTCGTGCAGCTCGTCGTGGGAGTCGACGTCGAAGACCGAGTAGTTGGCATACTCACCCACCACGCGCCAGATCTCCGGCCACTTCCCGGCCCGCTGCAGCTGCTGGGAGTAGGCCTTCTCGGTGGCCTTGATCTCCGCGGCCTCCTCGGCCGGCATGTCGGTGGGGAGGTCGATGTCCATGTGGACCAGGTACTTCACGGTGCGTCCTTCCGTCGGGCTGGGTTCTCGGGCTGGGTTCTGGATGCGGGTCCTCGGGCGGGGAGCGCGGTGCGCAGGAGCTGCCCGGGGGCGGTCTACCGGTCGGTGCGGTAGTGGGCGAGCTTGTCCTCGTCCACGGCGGTGCCCACCCCGGGCACGTCCGGCACGCGGATCCGGCCGCCGGCGATGACCACGGGCTCGGCGAGGAGGTCGTCGGCCATGTCCAGGAAGTTGGACAGCTCCCCGGCCCGCTTCGAGGTGTGGGCCAGGGCCGCGCCGAAGACCACGGAGGCGATCGTGCCGACCTGGGTGTCGATCTGGTTGCCCACGTAGACGTCCACACCCATGCCCTCGGCCATCCCGACGATCTTCGCGGCCTCGGTGAACCCCGAGCGGGCGGTCTTCACGGCCAGCAGGTTCGCCCCGCCGGTGAGGATCTCCTTCGCGGCCTCCCCCAGGTTCGGGGCGGACTCGTCGGCGGCGATGGGGATCGTCGACCGCTCCACCAGCCGGCGCCGGCCGAGCACCTCGCGGGCGTCGTCGGGCTCCTCGAGGAACTGCAGGCCCAGGTCCTCGGTGCGGCGCAGCACCTCCATCGCCTCGTTGGCGGACCAGCCGCGGTTGGCGTCCAGGTACAGCTCGGCGTCCTCGCCGAGGCCCTCGCGCAGCACCCTGGCCGCCTCGACGTCGAGGCCGACGGGGTGGCGGCCGGTCTTGAGCTTGAACGTGGTGATGCCGTAGGTCTCGCGGAACTGCAGCGCCAGGTCCAGCAGCTCGGCGGCGGGCTTGAAGCCGAGCATGTGCGAGACCCGCATCGAGTCCGTCCAGCCGCCCAGCAGCTTGGTCACCGGCTGCCCGAGGGCCTGGCCGAGGACGTCCCACAGGGCGATGTCCACCGCGCCCTTGGCCGTCTGGTTGTGGACGGTGCGGGCCAGCACGGCCTGGACCTTCTCGCGGTCGAGGACGTCCAGGCCCACCAGCTGCGGGGCGAAGAGGTCCTCGACGACGGCCACGACGGACCTCTGGGTCTCGCCGTAGGTGTACGGCCGCGGCGGGGTGTCGGCGGTGCCGACGATCCCGTCGTCGGTGGTGATCCGCACGAGCACGTGGTCCGCCTCGTGGACGGCGCCCGAGGCGAAGTGCAGCGGGTGGACGTAGGGGATCGAGTAGGGGATCGCCTCGATGGTCGCGATCTTCATGGGCGGGCGGGCCTTTCCTGGGCGGTCGGGACGGGCGCGCCGCCGGAGGGTCCGAGGGCGGCTTGGGCGTCGACGACGAGGTCGATGAAGTTGTGCAGCAGGGCGGATCGGTCCTCGCGCCGCCACGCGACGGCGAGCTCGATCTGCGGCGAGTGCTCGATGTCGCGGTAGACGACGCCCTCGAGCTGGAAGGCCCGCACCCCGGCGGGCACCACGGCCACCCCGCCGCCGGCCGCCACGAAGGACAGCAGCGTGGACGTCTCCCCCGCCACCTGGGCGACCCGGGGCTGGAAGCCGGCCTGGCGGCAGAGGTCTGCCGCGGTGCGGTAGAGCACGGAGTCGGGCGGGTAGGTGATGAACTCCTGGTCCTGCAGCTCGTGCACCGCCACGGGCAGGTCCACGGCCAGGGCGCTGAAGGAGGGCAGCGCCACCACGAGGGGCTCCCGGGCGACGACCCGGTACTCGACGTCCGGGGAGACCACGGGCGGGCGCAGGAGGGCGGCGTCGAGCGTGTGGTCCCGCAGCCCCTCCTCCATGGCGGGGGTCAGCATCTCGCCGTGCAGGGTCAGGGACAGCCCCGGCATCGCCTCCTTCGCCCGCCGCACCACTCGGGGCATCACCCCGTAGGTGGCGGAGCCGGAGAAGCCGACGCGCAGCACGCCCGTGGCGCCCTGGCCCACCTGGTAGACGTCGGCCTTGAGGGCTTCGACCTCGTTGATGATCAGCCGCCCCCGGTCCAGGAGCACCTGGCCGGCGGCGGTGAGGTCCACCCGCCGCGTGGTCCGGTCCAGCAGCCGCACGCCGAGCTGCTCCTCGAGCTGACGGATCTGCTGGGACAGCGGCGGCTGGGCCATGTGCAGGCGCTTGGCGGCGCGGCCGAAGTGGCGCTCCTCGGCCACGGCGATGAAGTAGTTGAGCTGCCGGATCTCCATCGTGGATTCTGGTCCTTCCGCTCGGTCGGAGGGGTCGTCGTCGACCACTACCTCCTGAATTGATCCATAGAGTACACCAAAAGCGCCTCATTAGGACATGCAAGCACTGTAATGGAGCATCGTCTCCGGGCGTCCGGCGGCCGTGGCCTGTGACCGTGCTGCGGCGCGGTGGTGCAATGGGCGCATGCGCACCGACATCACCGCCGACCGGCACGGCTCCTTCGCCCGGGTGGTCAAGTCCCTCGTGGTCCCCCGCCCCATCGCGTGGGTCAGCTCCCTCTCGGCCGCGGGGATCGACAACCTGGCCCCGCACTCGTTCTTCACGGTGGCCTCGGAGCGCCCCACGATCGTCCAGTTCGTCTCGGTCGGGGAGAAGGACAGCCTCCGCAACATCCGGCAGACCGGCGAGTTCGTGGTCAACTTCGCGCCCGCGGGGCTGTTCGAGCAGATCAACGCGACCGGCACCGACTATCCTCCCGAGCTCAGCGAGTTCGACGCCGTGGGGCTGACCCGTGAGCGCTCGCTCACCGTGGCCGCTCCCCGCGTGGCCGAGTCCCCCGCCGCCATCGAGTGCCGGCTGCACGCGGACCCCATTCCCGTGGGCGACAGCTTCCTCGTCCTCGGCGCCGTGACCCACGTGGTGGTGGACGAGCAGGCCATGGACCGGCTGGGCCCCGTGGTGGGGTCGCTGCGGCCGATCGCGCGGCTCGGGCGCGACGAGTGGGGTGAGCTCGGGCGGATCCGCTCCGTCCGGCGGGCCCCCTACCGGGACGTCGACCCGGAGGCGGACCTGCCCTGAGCTCCTGGGCTCAGAGCCGCACTCCCGTCCGCTGCAGCTGCTCCCGGACCTCCCGGCGCTGGATCTTGCCGAGCATGGTGCGCGGGAGATCATCGACGGCCACGATCCACCGGGGGACCTTGTAGCGGGCGAGGCCCGCACCGCAGTGCTCGCGCAGGACGGCCTCGTCGAGATCGGCGCCCGGCACCAGGGTCACCGCCGCGACGACCACCTCGTCGCCACGGGGGTCCGCGAGACCCACCACCGCGGCGTCCTCGACGGTCTCGTGCCGGCGCAGCGTGGCCTCGACCTCGCTGGGGGCCACGTTGAAGCCACCGGTGATCACGACCTCCTTGAGCCGGTCGACCACCCGCAGGAATCCTGCGCCGTCCACCGTGACGACGTCGCCGGTGTGCAGCCACCCGTCCGCCGTCAGCGCCCTGGCGGTCTCGTCGGGGCGCTTCCAGTACCCCTGGAAGACCTGCGGGCCCCGCACCCACAGCTCCCCGGGGCGGTCCCGGGCGACGTCCTCGAGGGTCTCCGGGTCGACCAGCCGGATCTCCGTGGACGGGAACGGGATCCCGATGGACCCGGCCCGGCGGGAGTCGTTGAGCGGGTTGCACGCCACGAGCGGGGAGCACTCGGTGAGTCCGTAGCCCTCGATCAGGACGCCGCCCGTGGCCTGTTCCCACCGCTCCACGAGCGGGACCCGCTGGCTCATGGCCCCGGAGACGGCCACCGGGATGCCGCGCAGGTCGACGCCCTGCTCCGGCGCGGCGTCGAGCAGCTTCTGGTACACCGGTGGCACGGCGGGCAGCACCGTGGGCCGCGCGCGCTGCATCGCGCCGAGGACCAGGTCCGCGCGCACGCTCGGGAAGAGCACGAGCCTCGCCCCGAGGGACATCGCGAACGTCACGCCGAGGGTCAGGCCGAAGGCGTGGAAGTGGGGCAGCACGCCGTGCACCACCTCGCGCTCGCCGGAGCCGAGCCAGTACCGGCCCATGAGAGCGTTGGACTCGAGGTTGCGGTGCGTGAGCATCGCCCCCTTGGGCAGCCCGGTGGTGCCGGAGGTGTACTGCAGCAGCGCGAGGTCGTGGGCCGTGGGCCGCGGGTGCTCCACGGCGATCGGGTCGGCGGCCAGCAGCTCTCGCCAGGCGACCGTGCCCGGGGCAGCGCCGGCCACCCCGCCCGGGCGCACCACCCGCCGCCCGGGACGGCTCCACAGGCCCGGCCCGGGGACCGGCCGTAGACTCCGGTGCCATGACGCCTTCCTCGACACCCGGCTCGCCCTCCCCCGACGATCCGATGCCCTGGTCGGACACCGGTCCGCACGACTCCTCCGACGCCACCCGGCCGCTGCCCCCGGTCAGCCGGTTCACCGCCCCGGGCGGCGGCTCGACGCACGACACCCCGGACGGGAACGACGGGACCGAGGACTGGTCCTGGTACGACGACGAGGACGACCAGCACACCCGGCCGCTGCCGGCGGTGACCGCCCAGCGCCCCGTGCAGGAGGACCCGGGGCCGCGCACGGACCCGGCCCCTGCGGTCGGGGTCCCCGGCGCCGCGCCCGCCGCCGGGTACGGCGCCGCGCCGGGCGCCGGAGCACCCCGCGAGCCCGGGACCGTCGGCCCGGCCGGCGCCCCGGCCGACGCCGCGACCCGTCTCGCCCGGCAGCGGGAGGAGTTCGGAGGCCTCCAGCTGGTCCCCGGCTTCTTCGGCTGGCTCAGCGCCATGGCCCTGACCTGGGTGCTGCTCGCGCTGGCGGGTCTCGCCGCGGCCGCACTGGGGCTGCGGCTCGTGGACGGGGTGGGCGGCGTGGTCGACGAGCTCGCCGCCGGGTCCGCGACGGCCTGGACGGGCGCCGCCGTCCTCGGCCTGGTGGAGTTCCTCGCGTTCCTGGGCGGTGGATACGCGGCCGGCCGGATGGCGCGCTTCTCCGGGGCCCGGCAGGGCGTGTCCGTGTGGCTGTGGTCCCTGTTCGGCCGCTCCGTGGCCACCGTCGCGGGACTGGTGTGGGCCGACACCGTCGGCCTGGCGCCCGTGGGCGTCTCGGCCCAGGCGCTGATCGGCGACCTGCTGGTCCCCGGCCTGCTCGCGCTGCTGGCCGTGCTCGTCCTGGATCTGCTCGCGGCGGTGCTCGGCGGGCTGTGGGGCGTCCGCTACCACCGCAGGGTCGATCGCTGGGGGGACGGCTGGGGGGACCAGGACCGGTAACTTTGCGTGTCGGCACCGTGTCGGGTTCGCATCCGACCACAAAACGGGGGACAATCGGAGCACCTCGGTGAGATCCGTCACCCCCACGCGGAAATCTGCGGACCGGCCCACCGAGCAGCACCCGGAGGAAACACCCATGCCGTCCACCCTTGTCGCCGTCGTCGATGACCACGAGGTCGTCCGGGAGGGCGTCCGCCTCGTCTCCATGACCTCGCAGGCGGACGTGAAGCTCGTCGGATCGGCCTCCAGCGTCCCCGCCCTCCTCGACCAGCTGGGCCGGGACCCCGAGAACCCCGCCCTCACCGCCCAGGGCGCCAAGCGGATCGAGTGCGAGGTCGTGCTCCTGGACCTGTCCCTCGACGACATGTCCCGTCCCGCCACCAACGTGGAGCTGCTGCGCGCCGCCGGCATGAAGGTGCTCATCTTCAGCATCGGCGAGAACGCCGCGCTGATCCGCGAGGCGCTGCGGGCCGGCGCGCTCGGCCTGGTGCGCAAGTCGGACCCGCTCGAGCACGCCATCGAGGAGGCCCGCAACATCGCCGAGGGCAAGCCCGTGATCACGAAGGAGCTCGCCGCCGCGATCGACGGGGACGTGGAGTTCTCCCGGGCCAGCCTCTCCCCCCGGGAGCAGGAGACCCTGCGGCTCTACGCCTCGGGCTTCGCCCAGGTCCAGGTGGCCCGCCGGATGGGGATCAAGCAGAGCGCGGTCAAGACGAACATCGACCGGATCCGGGAGAAGTACGCGCGCGTCGGGCGCCCGGCGCCCACGAAGATCGACCTGCGCATCCGGGCGATCGAGGACGGTCTCGTGGAGCCCACGGCGGACATCACCACCGCGGAGAAGCATCTGTGATCCGTCCCTCCCCCCGGTGAGGACCACCGCTGAAGTGAGCGACGCCACGCCCCGGCCCCCGCTCGCCTACCGGAAGGTCCCCGCCCGGCGGCGCCGCGGCAGCCTGCTCGTGCCGACCTCGCCGCAGGAGCTGGGGATGAACTCCTACCGCATCCACCTGCTCGCGAACATCTGCCACGGGCTGGTCGTCATCGCGCTGTTCCTGGAGTCCCTCACCATCGTCGAGGAGCAGCTGCGCGCCTTCGAACGGTGGCACCTGGTGTTCCTGCTGGCGCTCCTGGTCAACGGTGGCGCCATGCTCCTCCAGAGCGCCAGGCGGCAGGTGCGGATGTGGCCGGTGCTCGCGGCCCCCGTGCTCGTGACGCTCGCCGTCCTGACCCTCCCGCTCGCCTGGACGGGCGCCCCGCCGCCGCAGGACCCGTGGGTGGAGCCGTTCATCCTGCTCGCGGCCGCGGCCACCGTGGTCGCGTGGAGCATCGAGCTGGCCGTGGCGTACCTGGCGTCCGTCACGGTCTTCTACGTCCTGGTCATGGTCCGCACCACGGAGTCGGCGGACGTGATGGGCGTGCTGTTCGACGCCACGAGCCGGATCGCCTTCGGCGTGGTCCTCGTGGTGCTGATCAGCCTGGTCTACAAGGGCGGGCAGAACGCGGACCAGGTCTACGCGGCCGCGATCGCGCAGGAGCTCCAGCTGAACCGCTCCCGCTCCCAGGCGGAGGAGCAGGAACGGCTGGACCGTCTGATCCACGACAACGTCATGGCCGCCCTGCTCGACGCCGGACGGGCCCCGGGGCCCGTCCAGCGGCGCACCCGGGAACTGGCCCAGCGGGCCCTCGAGGTCCTCGCCCTCGAGGAGCGCCGCGCCGAGGGCAAGGGCACCACCATGGTGCACACCCTGCTGGACGACCTGCTCGAGTCGCTGTCCCCGTGGCGCAACCGGGTGCGCTTCAACAGCATCACCCCCTACATCAGGCCTCCCGGCGAACCACGCCCCCTCATTCCCGTGGAGACGGCGCAGGCGCTCGTGCAGGCGGTCACCGAGGCGGTCTCCAACAGCGCCCGCCACGCCGGCACGGAGGTCACCTTCGTGACCATGGACGGCGGCGTGTGCCCGCCCACCCCCATCAACCCCGAGGGATTCTTCCTGCGTTTCCAGGTGGTGGACCGCGGCCGCGGCTTCCAGGTCCGCAGCATCGACTCCAGGCGGCTCGGGGTGCGCGTGTCCATCCTGGGCAACGTGCGCCACGTGGGTGGCGCGGTGGACGTCGACAGCGCACCGGGCCGGGGCACCCGCGTGACGATCCTCTGGCCCCGGGACGCGCAGCCGTGATCCCCCGGACGCTCTTCCACCCCCTGAGCCTGGTGGCCGCCGCGGTGTTCTTCCTGATCCCCGTGGTGCTCGGGATCCTGCAGACGTCCAGCATGGACAAGCCGGACCTCATGCAGGCCGCCCTCGTGACGTACGTGATCGCGGTGGCCGTCGTCGTGTACCCGTACGGGCAGCGGAGCCTGCCCGACCTGCCCGCGGCCCTGGGCGTGCTCCTCATGCTGGTGTCGATCCAGCGCTCCTACGACGCGCTGGACCCCCAGGCGGAGCTGTTCGGCGGTCAGTGGTTCACCCTGGGCTTTGACGGGTTCCTCGTGGTCCTGGGCATCCGGCGCCGCGCCGGGTGGGGCTGGGCCACGCTCGTCATCGCGGTCGCCGTGTCCATGACGTGGGGCGCCCGCTCCGCTCTGGGCCTGTGGGACGCGGCGCTGACGAACGCGGCCTCGGCGGCCCTGCTGCTCGCGAGCCAGCTCATCGCCCGGGAGTACGACCGCGCCTCCGCGGCGTTCGCGGAGGCGCGGGACATGGTGATCTCGGCGCGCTCCCACGACGAGGCCGAGCAGGACACGGTCAACGCCTCCGTGCAGCGCGTGCACGAGGTGCGACGCCTCGCGGGCGGGCTCCTCGAGCGGATCGCGCACGACCCCTCCCCGGTCTCCGAGTACGAGATCGAGCAGTTCCGGCTGACCGAGGCGCAGCTGCGGGACTCCATCCGGGGCCGTTCGGTCGCCACTCCCTACCTGCTCGAGGTCACGCGGGCGGCGCGGGCCCGGGGGGTGCTGGTCGACATCCTGGACGAACGCGGCAAGCCCCTGCCCACGGCCGTGCTGCGCGCGGCCACCCGCCAGGCCATGGAGGTGCTCAACGCTGCGACCTCGGGATCGGTGACCATCCGCGCCTTCCCGGAGGGAGAACCCGCCGCCGTGTTCATCGTCCACGACGGCAACGCCGGGGACGAGGAGCCCGTGGCCATCGAGATCGCCGACGGCACCGGTGAGGTCTCCCGGTTCTGACCGGCCCCGCCGCACCCCGTGCGGGCGCCCGCACTGCACCCGGGCGCCGGCGCCCCGGGCACGGGCGGCACCGTCCACAGCGGGCCGCGCGCCCACCGGGCCGCCGCACCGGCGTTCCTAGCGTGGCGCCATGGACACCACTTCCGCCGGGCTCGGCCCGCACCCCGCCGACGACCGCCCCTCCCCCGACGACGACCGCTCTCCCGGCGACCGCCCCGCCGTGCCCGACGGCCACGCTTCCGGCACGGCCGTCCGTGACGGCACCCGGCACGCTCCCGAGACCGACGACCGCCTCCTCGACGCTGCCGGCCTCACCGACGCCCGCCACGCCCCCGGCGCTGCTCCCCCCACCGGCGACCGGGCCGGCGCCCGCCACGCCCCCGACGACGCCTTCCGCGCCGTGCACTGCGGGGACGGCCTGCGCCGCTGCCCCTGGGCCCCCACGGGCCCGGCCGCCCTCGAGGAGCACGACCTGCGCTGGGGCACGCCGCCCGCCGACCCCACCGTCTGGTTCGAGGCCCTCAGCCTGGAGATCTTCCAGGCGGGCCTGGCCCGCTGGAGCATCGCCCAGCGCCGGGAGGGCCTGCGCCGGGCGCTGCGGGGCTTCGACCCCGAGGAGATCGCCCGGATGACGGAGGACGACGTCGACGCGCTGCTCCTGGATCCCGCGGTCATCCGCAACCGGGTCAAGATCGGGGCCGTGGTGCACAACGCCCGCGCCTGCCGCGGGTTCGGGCCCGGGGACTGGGCGGAGCACGTCGAGGAGCTCTCGCCGACCGCCGCCGAGCCGCCGCTGACCGTGCTGGAGGAGTCCCGCCGCTCCCTCGAGGGGGACCGTCTGGCCGCCCGGCTCAGGGACCGGGGACTCGTGTTCGTGGGGCGCACCACCGCGCACCGGTTCCTGCTCCGCACCGGCGTGCTCCCCGGTCACCTGGCCGGGTGCTTCAGGGCCGGGCCTGGAACCGGAGGATCCGGGTGACGGCCTCCGCCACCCGGTCGGGTCCCGCGGCGAAGGACAGCCGGACCGCGCGGTGACCGCGCGCGGCGTCGAAGTCCAGACCCGGCACGACCGCGACGGCCTCCGCCTCCAGCAGCCGCCGGCACCACGCCAGGGAGCTGCCGTGCCGCTCGAGCTGCTCCCCCAGATCGGCGTAGAGGTAGAACGCCCCGTCCGCCGGCGCGACCTCTCCCCACCGGAGCGCGGGGAGCGCGTCCAGGAGCAGGTTCCTGGAGCGCGCGAACTGCTCGACGGCCCGGTCCGCCTCCGCGTAGGCGTCCGCGGTGAAGGCCTCGACGGCGGCCTGTTGCGCCGCGGCGGGCGGGCAGAGGCTGAGGTTGCCGGCCAGCGCGTCGACCGCTGCCGCCAGGTCGCGGGGCAGCAGGGCCCAGCCCAGCCGCCACCCGGTCATCCCCCAGTACTTGGAGAAGGAGGAGATCACCACGGCGTCGCGGTCGAGCTCCCACGCGCTGGTGCCCCGGTACGGCTCGCCGTCGCGGGCGGCGCCGCCCTCCGGGGCGGTGTGCACGATCCCGTGGTAGATCTCGTCGCTGATCAGGCGCGTCCCGTGCTCGGCGCACCACCGGGCCAGCGCCGCCAGCTCCGCGGGTTCCAGCACGGTGCCGGTCGGGTTCGCCGGGCCCGCCACCACCAGGCCCTGCAGCGGCCCGTGCGCGGCGACCTCGGCGTCGAGCATCCCGGGCGTGGGCTGGAAGCGGGTCGCCGCCCCGCAGTCGAGTTCCACCACCTCGGCGCCCAGGGCGGCCAGGGTGTTGCGGTAGGCGGGATAGCCCGGGCGGCACACCGCCACCCGGTCCCCCGCGTCGAACGCCGCCAGGAAGGTGAGCACGAGCGCCCCGGAGGCCCCCGTGGTGATCGCGACGTCCTCGGGGCGGACGTCGAGTCCGTACCACCGGGCGTAGTGGCCGGCGACCGCCCGGCGCAGCTGCTCGATCCCGAGGGCGGGTGTGTAGCCCAGCCCCTCGTTGCGGGCGTGCACCCGGGCGGCCGCCTGCGCCACGGGGCCCGGGGCGCCCCCGGAGGGCTCTCCCGCGCAGAGGGAGACGACGTCCCGTCCGGCCGCCCGCAGGCGCTCGACGTCGGCGAGGATCTCCATCACCCGGAACGGTGGCACCGCCGAGCGTGCCGAGGGACGGGGCGGCAGGTGCGCAGGCATGCGCCCAGCCTACGGCCGCCGCCACCCGCGCGACCGTCGTCATGGCCCACCCCGCCCGCCTGGCCATGTGCACTTCGGGGGACAGACTTTTGTCCAGACCTCCGCAATACTGGTCCCAGTCCTGGACGTCAGGAGCTCCCGCTGAGGCGGGGCCCCAGGCGTGGGGGGACAGGTCTCCGGCAGCAGTGCCGGGGGCCGACGGGCAGGTTGCCACCGCGGCCGGCGTCGCACGAGTGATCCATCGTGAATGAGATGTGTGATTGTGTCTGGGGGGATTTCAATCACGGGTCCGCAGGAGATGGGACGCCGGGCACGGGAAGCAACCGCCCTGTTCCACGTCGGTGCGGCGCCGGGCCACGGCCCGGCGGGGAGAGCGCGAGACGTGGCGGCGCGCGTCGACGACGCAGCACACGGCCCCGCACCGATCGGTGCGGGGCCGTTGCCGTGCCGGGGGCCGCACGGGCCCGGGCTCAGTCCAGGAGCAGCGCCGGCTCCTCGAGGATCCGGGCGACGTCCGCGGTGAAGCGGGCCGCGAGGTCCCCGTCGACCACGCGGTGGTCGAAGGACCCGCCCAGCGTGGTCACCCAGCGGGGTACCACGGCGCCGTCCACGACCCACGGCTTCTGCTTGATGCTCCCGAACGCGACGATCGCCACCTCCCCGGGATTGATGATCGGCGTGCCGGTGTCGAGGCCGAGGGCCCCGATGTTGGTGACCGTCAGGGTGCCGCCCTGCATGTCCGCCGGCTGGGTCCGTCCCGCCCGGGCGGTCCGTGAGAGTTCGTCGAGGGCCACGGCCAGCTCCCGCAGCGAGAGCTCCTGGGCGTCCTTGACGTTCGGGACCATGAGCCCGCGTGGTGTGGCCGCAGCGATGCCCAGGTTGACGAAGTGCTTGACGAGGATCTCCTCGTCCGTCCACGTCGCGTTGACCATCGGGTTGCGGGCCGCGGCCCACAGGACGGCCTTCGCGAGCACCAGCAGGGGCGTGACCTTGACCCCTTCGTAGTCGGGGGCGGCCTTGAGCCGCTGGACGAACTCCATGGTGCGCGTGGCGTCGACCTCCACGAAGACCGAGGCGTGCGGGGCGCTGAAGGCGCTGCGCACCATGTTCTGCGCGGTGGCCTTCCGCACGCCCTTGACGGGGATCCGCTCGATCCGCTCCTCCGGGGCGGCGGGGCGGAGCCGGTCCCGTGGCTCGCCGAGCCGGGCGACGTGGGCCAGCAGGTCCTGCTTGGTGATCTGTCCGGCGGCGCCCGTGGCGGGGACGTCCGCGAGGTCGACGCCCAGGTCCCGTGCGGCCTTCCGGACGGGAGGCTTCGCCAGCGCCGGGCGGCGCGGGACGCTCTCCGGGGCCGCGGGCCCGTCGCCGCGACCGGGACGGCGCCAGACGCCGCTGTCCTCGGCGAGCCGGGCGGCGCGCCCGGCGATGCCCTGGGCCGCCGTGCCGATCCCGCCGCCGAGCCCGGTCCCCAGGGGGCCGCGGGAGAGCTTCTCCGTCCAGCCCGCGGGACGGGCCGGCCCCGGCTGCTCGGGCGCCGGCTGCGGGGCCGCCCGGCGGCGCCGGCGCACGGGGTCGGCCTTGGGCCCGGAGCCGACGAGCGGGCGGCCCGCGCCGGGCTCCCCGCCCTCGCCCAGCACCCCGGGGACGCCGGAGACCGGGGCGGGTTCGGGCGACTCGCCCGGGGAGCCCACGGCGATGATGGGGGTGCCGACCTCGACCGTGCTGCCCTCGGCGGCCAGCAGGTCCAGGACCGTGCCGGCGTACGGGGACGGCAGCTCGACCACGGACTTCGCGGTCTCGATCTCGACGAGCACCTGGTTGACCGTGATGGTCTCCCCCGGTGCGACCTTCCACGCGAGGATCTCGGCCTCGGTCAGGCCCTCGCCGACGTCGGGCAGGTTGAAGATCTGGGGCATGTCAGTACTTCCTCTCTCGCGCGGCCCCCGGGCCGGCGGCGGTGCCGCCGGC